>NZ_FR885264.1:13419-122923 GCF_000436315.1 Parabacteroides sp. CAG:2
CAGGAATGCCTAGCGGACTGTTAGGGGAGGATAAGGACTATAATCCTTATAACAATCAAGACTTGGGTGATTGGCTATCTATTCTAGGATACAATGCCGGTTATATGGATTCATATAACGATAATGATAAAGAGTATTATAGTGCGTTCGGAGATAATAATGCGGATGGGCAATGGAGTCCATATTTATTGCAAGGAGGTCAATTAAAAGTTTCAGAGCGAGGTTCCGTGGATCAATATGATTTGGCTTTCGGTATAAATATATCGGAACTTGTGATGCTTGGCGCTACGGTTGCGATTACGGATCTGAACTATCGATATCAGTCATCGTATGATGAGGAATTTACGAACGGCAATAATTTATACTTAGATAATTACTTGGATACGGATGGTACCGGGTATTCATTTAATGTGGGTGCCATTGTTCGTCCCGCCGATTTTCTTCGTTTGGGTGTGGCTTATAATTCTCCTACATGGTATAAGATGACAGATCGCTATTATGGTGAGGCCGGTTCTTATCTGACCTTTATGGATAAAGGGGAGATGAAGGAGCGTAAACTAGATGCCGCTACCCCTAATAATGCTTATTATGACTATGAATTCCGTTCTCCGGATAAATGGATCTTTAGTGCCGCCGCTATCTTGGGTACGACCGCTTTGATAAGCGTTGATTACGAGTTGATGAATTATAAGAATATGCGTATGTATCAAACGGATGGTAGCAGTAACGTGTATACTAACCAAGATATAACGGATAATTTCAAGTCAATGAATACGATCCGTGTAGGTGCGGAGGTAAAGGTTACTCCTCAATTTGCCGTAAGAGCAGGTGTCGCCTACAGCGATAGTCCGATCAAGGATAAACTGAAGAATGGAGAGAAAGAGGTCTTTACGGTTGGTACGATTCCTAATTATACGATCGATAAAGGGGTCATGAATTATACGGTAGGTATCGGTTATCGCTTCACCCCGAACTTCTATACGGACTTGGCTTGTGTATTCCGTACGCATAAGGAAGATGTTTATGCGTTCTCTAATATGTTTGCGGGAGATGATCCGAAACCATTCCTCGAAGCCCAACCCGCCACGATGAAAACAAACACGACTCGTGTAGCTTTGACATTGGGATACAAGTTCTAATATACATATATTTTAGATCAGTAAAGTCCCCTGTTCGTACGTTAAAGGTGCGGGCAGGGGACATTCTTTTTATAATTTGAAATAAAATGTTTGTTGGTTTAAAATATTTTTCGTTCTTTTGCTTCCATAAATAACATTGTATAACAGTTAAACCCCATCGCCTATAGCATAAACATTACTCGAATAAACTAAAAATGTGAAAGTAATGAAGACTTTAAAAATGATGACCGACGAGGAATTGGTTGTCCTTTATGCAGAAGGTAATAATGCCGCTTTCGATATTTTATTAAATCGATACAAAAGTAGCATTCATTCTTACATTTATTTCATAGTACGTAACAAAGAGCTTACGGAGGATATCTTTCAAGAGACCTTCGTGAAGGTTATCATGACTATAAAACAAGGTCGCTATACTGAGAACGGCAAGTTTAAGGCATGGATTACTCGTATTGCCCATAACTTGATTATCGATAATTTCCGTCAAGAACGTTGCGAAAACACGATCTCGAATGATGAGGTAGAAATCGACTTATTTAATAATATCAAGCTTTGCGATGGTACGATAGAGGATAATATCGTGCGCCATCAAGTATTGTCTGACGTGAAGAAATTGGTAAAGCATTTGCCGGATAACCAGCGTGAAGTGTTGGAGATGCGTTACTATCAAGACCTTAGTTTTAAGGAAATCGCCGATATCACGGGGGTTAGCATCAATACGGCCTTAGGGCGTATGCGTTACGCTATCTTGAATATGCGCCGTATGGCCGATGAGAACCGTATCGAGCTATCTATGGTGTAAAATAATTTTCTTTCCATGCAATAAGTCTTAGGTCCCTACGTTTTATTAGCAAACAAGATAAAAATAGAGGTGCCTATGAGGAAGCTTTCTACGCAATGCATGGATGATTTGGAGAAAAAAGTGAAAAGTGCCCCGGAGGCGAAAAGTTCGCCTCGGAAGCAAACGATGGATTTCTTGAAACAGTTTGCGAGGGCTTATCAAGCGGAACCGGCTGTACGTCCGGAGCTCTGCGGGTATGTGTTGAACTAAGAATTACGGAAAGAGAATCTATATTATTAGGTTCTCTTTCTTTTTTTGTGTACTTTTGTAAAAACAAAAGACAAGATTATGAAGCATTTGATAGCGCCTTCCCTGCTTTCCGCTAATTTTCTGGATTTGCGGAAGGAGATGGAGATGATAAATAAAAGTGATGCCGATTGGTTGCATCTGGATATTATGGATGGGGTATTCGTGCCGAATATCTCGTTTGGTTTCCCGGTACTTAACGCATTAAAGCCTATATGCCAGAAGCCGATGGATGTGCACTTGATGATCGTGGAGCCCCAGAAGTTTATCCCCGAAGTGGCGGCTACGGGAGCCTATATGATGAACGTGCATTATGAGGCATGTACCCATTTGCATCGGACGGTAGCGGCTATTAAGGAAACGGGCATGAAAGCGGGTGTCACCTTGAATCCGCATACGCCCATATGCTTATTGGAAGATATTATCCAAGATGTGGACATGGTTTTATTGATGTCCGTGAATCCGGGATTTGGTGGTCAACGTTTCATTGAGCATTCCGTAGATAAGGTGGCTCGTTTACGAGAAATGATAGACCGGAAGGGATTGAGTACTATGATCGAGGTAGATGGCGGGGTGAATTTAGAGACGGGGAAGCGCTTGGTTGACGCCGGTGCCAATGTGTTAGTCGCCGGTAACTTCGTATTCAAATCTCCAGATCCGATACAAACAATTAAAGACTTGAAAGCTTTGTAGAACATATTAATATATCACAAAACCTAACTATCATGATTGAGGAAATACAAAAGCGGCCTTTTGTACGGCCGCTTTTTTTATGGATAACCGGAATTTTATGCTATGCGTTTTTACCTGCCTCTTCGCTCCTATATGTTTTAGGGGTTTTATCTGCTTTGGTTTTTCTTTTTTTGGGGTTCTCGTGGGGGCAAGGGCATGCTGAGTTGCAATACGATTCCCGTTGGATATGGGGAGCTATAGTCTCCGTTTTGATTGTATGTTTGGCGGTTGAGGTCTGTTGGTATAGTGACCGGCGTATAGCGCTTGTAAATGAGCCTGCTTCTTCTTTAGATTTATTGGCTACCAAGGCTCAATATTCTTTGGTAAATACATTTGATCGTTTGCGTTTATCTGATGAGGAGAAATCTATTTTGGCTACATTGACATTGGGATATAAGAAAGCGATGAGTCGGGAAACGAAAAGGCGCTTCTCTTTGGCGGGCGTGTCTCATATATTAGCGGTGAGCGGTTTTCATGTTGCCGTGATTTGTGGATTCTTATCTTTCTTTTGCTCGTTTATGCCAAGATGGGGGATAGGACGTTGGGTTCGTTATATCATTCTGGTGGGAAGTCTTTGGGGGTCTGTCTTTATCACAGGATTAGCGCCCTCGGCGGTACGGGCAGCCTTGATGCTATCTTTATATTTAACAGGAAGGGCGCTTAGGCGTGTTACGGATGGATATAATACATTGGCCGCCGCCGCTTTCTGTATGCTGGCCTATAATCCGTATTATCTGTTTGATGTCGGTTTTCAGTTAAGCTATTTGGCTGTGTTTTTTATTTTATTCCTAGTGCCTCGTTTCAAGGAATGGATAGTGGTGAGAAATCCTTTGTTGGCCATGCCTTGGGAATGGATTACGGTGTCTATTGCTGCACAGATAGGTACTGCTTTGCTCTGTTTTTATTATTTTGGACAATTTTCGACAGTTTTCTTGTTTACGAATCTACCGGTCACTCTCTTGGCTATGTTTTTGATTCCTTTTGCCTTTTTGTGGTTAGGCTATCCGGTGGATTTCTATGGATATGACTGGATACAGAAGATCGTAGAAGGGCTGGTTCATGGCATGGTAAGGGTAGTGGACGTGTTTAGCGTTATGCCTTATGCGACGATTACGGGTCGTTTTAGCTTCTTTGAGATGCTAGGAGGTTATGGGTTTCTTGTTTTATGCTTGATATATATGAAGATACGGGAACCAAAAGTTTTGTTAGCCGCCTTAACCCTTTTGTTAATAATATCAGTAAAGATCCTTATTGAACTTTTTTTGATAGCCGGAAACTAAAAAAGTCGTACCTTTGGGGGTGAAAACAAAAAGATTATATGATCACTAAAATCATTCAAGAAGAGAAGATTCAGAAAGCCAAAAAATACGTAGAGAAAGGCGAGAGTTTTGTTATCGTGACGCATGTCTCACCAGACGGCGACGCATTAGGTTCATCCCTTGGTTTATATCATTTCCTATCCGCTTACGGTAAGGATAATGTAGCGGTAGTGGTACCGAATGCATTTCCCTCTTTTTATAGATGGATGCCGGGCGCTAAGGATGTCGTGATACATGAGAAATATCCGGATTTCGCCGAGAAATTGATCAAGGAAGCGGATGTTATTTTCTGCCTCGATTTCAATGAACCCAAACGTATCGAGAAACTGGCTCCGGCGGTGATCGCCTCAGAAGGCCGCAAGGTGATGATCGATCATCATCTGAACCCCGCAGATTTTTGTCGTGTGACGATGTCGTATCCGGAGATGTCTTCTACCAGTGAGATGATCTTCCGTTTTATTTGTCGTATGGGGATGTTCGATTTATTGAATCGGGATGCCGCCGCTTGTATCTATACGGGTATGATGACGGATACGGGATCGTTCACCTATAATTCGAATAAACCGGAGATTTATACGATCGTCAGCGAATTGATCAAGAAGGGGATTGATAAGGATTTGATCTATCGTAAGGTGAATCAGGTCTATTCCGAGTGCCGTTTACGTATGATGGGATATGTGTTGTATGAGAAGATGAGGGTTTATCCGGAACAACAGGCGGCTCTTATCACGTTATCGAAAGAGGAACTGGATCGTTTTCAGTACCAGGCAGGAGATACGGAAGGCTTCGTGAACTTGCCGCTAAGCATAGAGAACGTAAGCTTTAGTGTCTTTATTCGTGAGGACAGCGATTATATAAAGGTATCGCTTCGCTCTGTGGGCGATTTCCCTTGCAACCAGTTTGCCTCTACTTATTTCAACGGGGGTGGACATAAAAATGCGTCCGGAGGTGAGTTCTATGGCTCTTTATCTGAGGCCGTAGCCGTGTTTGAGAAAGGTTTACAGGAATTTAATCCTAATAAATCAGAAGATTTAGGCAAACATGCGTAAGGTTTGACGAAGATTATTTACATTTGCGATTCATTCAATTAAAGACTAACAAATGAAGAAAGGTTTTAATATCCTGTTGATTCTGTGTGCCGCATTAGTTGCTATCTCTTGTAGCAAGACAAAGTCGTACACGGATATGTTGAAAGATGAGAAAAAGGCAATCGAGCGTTTTATCGATGATAAGGGCCTTGAGATCTTAGATGATTTTCCTGCTGATAGCGTATTTAAGGAAAATCAGTTTGTGCTCTTGGATAATGGTGTCTATTTGAATATTATTGATAAGGGAAGCGATCAGAGAGCGGTGCAATATAAGACGAAAATGTTGTACCGTTGTAAGATGAGTTACTTCATGGATTCTACCATTGTCGCTATTGAGAACTATGGCCCGCATAGTAATGGAACTTCTCCTATCGCTTTTACATATGGGGATTATTCGAAGAATTCACCTTATGATCCCTCTTATTATTATGTAAGTGAGGGAATGCAAGAGCCTTTGAAGTATGTTGGAGATCGGGCTAAAGTGAAAATGATAGTGCCTTTCAAAAGAGGAGCCTATAATGATCAATCAAACGGTCAACCTGTATATTACGAAATTCTAGAATATATATTTGAAGAAAACTTATGACACTAATTAAATCTATTTCCGGTATTCGCGGTACAATAGGCGGTAGCCCGGAAGACGGATTGAATCCGTTAGCTATTGTTAAGTTTGTAGCCGCTTATGCTACATTCATCCGAAAAAACACAAAAGTGGAGACCAATAAGATCGTTGTAGGGCGTGACGCACGTATCTCCGGTCCGATGGTTAAACAAGTCGTCCTAGGAACGCTTACCGGTATGGGATTTGATGTGGTGGATATCGATCTGGCCACGACTCCTACTACCGAATTGGCCGTAGCTATGGAAGGGGCTTGCGGAGGTATTATCCTTACCGCCAGTCATAATCCGAAGCAATGGAATGCCTTGAAGCTTTTGAATGAGAAAGGTGAGTTCTTGAATGCCGCTGAAGGGGCTGAGGTATTACGCATAGCTGCCGCCGAGGACTTCGAGTTCGCCGACGTGGATCATTTGGGCAAGGTAATCCCGAATGCGACTTATAAGCAAAAACATATTGAGAGTGTCTTGAATCTGGATCTCGTGGACGTGGAGGCTATTAAGGCCGCTAATTTCCGTGTAGCTATCGATTGTGTGAACTCCGTAGGCGGTATCGTGATCCCTGATTTATTATATGCGTTGGGCGTGAAGGAAATCTTCAAGCTGCATTGCGCTCCTCATGGAAACTTCTCTCATAATCCGGAACCCATTCCGGAAAACTTGACAGAGATCTCCGATTTGATGGGACATGCGAAAGCGGATGTCGGTTTCGTAGTGGATCCGGACGTAGACCGTTTGGCGATTATCTGCGAGAATGGCGAGATGTTCAACGAGGAATACACCTTGGTCGCTGTCAGTGATTACGTATTAAGCCATACTCCGGGTAATACGGTAAGTAACCTGAGCTCCAGCCGTGCGCTTCGTGACGTTACCCGTGCTCATGGCTGCGAATATAATGCCGCCGCTGTAGGCGAGGTAAATGTGGTTACCAAGATGAAGGCTACGAATGCCGTGATCGGTGGTGAGGGCAACGGTGGAGTGATCTATCCGGCCAGCCATTACGGACGCGACGCTTTGGTAGGTATCGCCTTGTTCCTGACTCATCTGGCAAAGAAGAAGATGAAGACGAGCGAGTTGAAGGCTTCTTATCCTCCGTATTTTATCTCCAAGCAAAAAGTCCAGTTAACGCCGGAGATCGACGTGGACGCTATCTTAGCGAAAGTAAAAGAGAAGTTCTCTCAATATGATATTACGGATATCGACGGAGTGAAGATCGATTTCCCGGATAAATGGGTTCATTTGCGTAAAAGCAATACGGAACCGATCATCCGTATCTACTCTGAGGCCCATACGATGGAGGAAGCCGAGGAATTAGGCGGTCAATTAATACAGATCATCAACGAGATGTGTAAATAACACCCTTTCGGGGCGTTTTAAAATATTGGGTTCAGTCTTCAGCCGAGGTAAGCTATTTATACTCTGTTGATTTGACTGAACCCTTTTCTTTTGGATAATTCTCAGTTCGTGTAATGAATAAACTAATAAAGGTAATCTTATTTCTAATTGTCGGGATGGTTCAGGTCTTCGCATGGGGAGGGCTGAGAGGGGACACGTTGGCCAAGGAGCTGGATGAAGCTGTCTTGAATAGATCTTTTTATCTGCAGCAACGGGAGCAACGGATCACGCAGCTAAAGGACATGTTTCTCTTGAGCAAGATATCGTTGTGGCAGGAATATGAGATCAACCACCAATTATACGAGGAATTCAAGAAAATACAACAAGACTCGGCCATCTATTACATAAAGCGGAATATGGAGATAGCGTCATTTATGAAGGATACGGCACGCATCTATACTTCCCGCTTACGGCTGGCTACGCTTTATGCTTTCTCCGGGATGTACCGTGAGTCGGAAAGTCTGTTGCGAAGCATAGACCGTGAGTTGCTGTCTAAAGAGCAGAAACAGGATTTCTATGAGGCTTATTATTCGTTTTTCTCTTATTACAGTACGAATCTGGATTCTTTTGAATATAGGAAACAACTTGATTTATACAAGGATTCGTTATTGTCTGTCTTAGATACGGCCTCTTATCGGTATAAGATAAATCTGGCGCAGAAATATCTGGCTCACGGACAGGCGAGGTCTGCGGAGAAGGTGCCGTTACTTGCAATATACAGTTCCGCATGAATGAGATCTCTAAATTCTATCCTATCATTAATGCTTCCTATCAGACACGGGAAGCTCAGGGCAAAAGGCAATTGATGACTTATTTCTTGTTGATCAGCCTATTGACGCTCTTTCTGATCCTTTCTCTTGCCTATGTGTATAGGCAGATGCGGAAGATCTCAGCGATACGAGAAGAGTTGGTTAATACCAATGCCTGTTTGGTAAAGTTGAATGGAGAGATAAGCGAGACGAATAATTTATTGCAAGAGCGAAATATACAGCTATCGGAGTCAAACCATATCAAGGAGGAATACATCGCTCATTTCCTCGATCTCTGCTCCACCTATATTAATAAACTGGAGGATTACCAGAAATCGCTACAGAAGAAGGCGATGAATAAACAGTTGGACGAGTTATTCAAGATGCTCCGTTCGACCCGTATGGTGGAGAATGAGGTGGAAACGCTTTATGTCAACTTCGATCGAATCTTTCTTGGATTATATCCTACGTTTGTCAAGGACTTCAACGCTTTGTTGCAGCCCGAGGAACGTATCGTCTTGAAATCGGAGGATCTGTTGAATAAGGAACTTCGTATATTCGCCTTGATGCGGTTGGGGGTTACGGACAGCGTAAGGATAGCCGCTTTTCTTCGTTGTTCGTTGAGTACGATCTATAACTACCGGACCAAGGTACGTAATAAGGCGTTAGTGCCTCGTGATGAGTTTGAAGGTTGGGTGATGAGGATCGGGATTAACCGGAATCCGTTATAATCAATCTACATTTTTTAGGATGGTGATCTTTATTAACTGATTTGTATTTAATAGGATAGCGGATCATACTGTCTACATTTTTATATCAATCTTCTTTTTGCTTCTTATTCCCGGATACATTTGCGGCATAACTTTTAAAAAGAGATGCCATGAAGATTAAATTAATGATTGCCGCCGTGATCGCCTGTTTGGTGTTCACGGGATTTACGAAAGAGAACGTATCCGATACGGTCGATCACAACGCATGGAAGACATCCGGCGTCGTGGTCATACAAAATGATATCCTTACGTTGGCCGGTTCCAACGCCCGTGCTTTGTTGAACGATGGCAAAGGCTATACGAACTTCGAGTTAGATATGGATGTACGTACCACGACCGGTGGCAAAGGTTATATTGGTATCCATACGGACGCTACGGATCGTAAAGGATACCGTATCGCCTTGAACAACGATCGGGAAGATCCGGTTTGGTGGCGGATGACGGGTAGCTTGGTGTCGGTCCGGAACCTGACGAAGAGTTTCGTGAAAGAGAACGAATGGTTCAAGATGAATATCCGGGTAGAAGGACGGCTTGTCCGGGTGCGGATTAATGGTGAGACTGTCGTAGAATATATAGAGCCTTCCAAACCTTTCCGTTTGAAGGAGAACGCTAAAGCATTGTTATCCCAAGGTACTATCTCGCTGGTGGGTACGGGACGTGGAAATCTTCAGTTTAAGAATATCTCTTTAGAGGCGTTCAGCGCGAAAGGAATAGACATTCCCGCTCAATGGGCGAATGCCGTGGATGAGCAGACGGACGAGATTATTCGTTTGCACCAAGAGGACTTCCCCGTGCTTGATTATCATGTTCATTTAAAAGGTGGATTGACGAAGGAAGTAGCCGCACGGCAGTCACGCCAGACGGGTGTTAATTATGGCTTGGCTATCAATTGTGGCATCGGCTTCTCGATCACGAACGATACGGAGTTGTATAATTATCTGGATACCATGCGTACCCAACCCTTTATCTTGGCTATGCAAGCGGAAGGACGTGAGTGGGTAACAACCTTTTCGGAGGCGGCCCGCAACAGCTTTGACTATGTGTTTACCGATGCCATGACGTTTCTGGATCATAAGGGGCGGCGTACGCACCTATGGGTAAACAAGGAAGTGATTATCGACGATGAGCAAGCATATATGGATATGATGTTGGATCGTATCTGTTCTGTCTTGGAAGAGCCGGTCGATATGTACGTGAATTCCTGTTTCCTTCCCGATGCGATGAGTGACCGATATGATATGTTTTGGACAGAAGAGCGTATCGACCGTTTCGTGAATGCCTTGGCAAAAAGTGGAAAGGCTTTGGAGATAAATGAGCTTTATCATATTCCGAATAAAGCGATCATTCAGAAAGCGAAAGCCGCGGGTGTAAAGTTCACGTTCGGTTCCAACAATATCACGCCGGAGGTAGGAACGCTCGATTATTGTATCCGTATGAAAAAGGAATGCGGTTTGACGGCGCAAGATATGTATAAACCACACATTAATATATAGGATTAGTTTTAAGGTCTGAACAAACATTAGATTTAAGGTAGAGGTATTAGTGCTTTAGGCAAAGATTGTTAGGTTTCGAGGTAAGATACATATGGAGTTACAGTTATAATATAATAGGTCGATTACTATAGGACAAAACATCTTATTTACTATATATAAAGATAATCATATATAGTTACATTCCACAAACCACGGCGTGAATCGTACAGACCATAGCATGGTTTGTATAATTCACGTCGTGGTCTGTACAGTTCACGCCGTGGTTTGTGGAATGTAACTGTATCTTACGAAGAATAAACAGGCTCTTGAATAACTATTCTAGCTGAAGTGTAGCGTTTTTATCCTATAGGAAAATAGCGGTGAATTCCTTTTCGAAATTCGGGGTGAATGCGCCTTTCCCCAGATTCTCTTTGATCTCCTCGATCGGCCAGAAACGTCCTCCGTCCAGTTCCTCGGGATCGGGGGTGATGGGGCCATCGTAAGTGGTCCGGAAGCTGTTTACCAATTCCTTCTCTATGGAAGACTCGAATATATAACGTTTGATGAAGACAGGCGTGAAATCGGTAATGCCCAATTCCTCACGAACCTCACGGCGCAGGGCCTCTTCCACGCTTTCTCCATAATCAATATGCCCACCTACGGCCGTGTCCCATTTTCCCGGTTGTATATCCTTGTTCATGGAACGTTTTTGTAGATATAGATCTCCATCCTTATTAAAGATATGTAAATGGATTACGGGATGTAGCAACTTCCTTCCGCTATGACATTCCTTGCGAGTAGCCTTTCCGATCGTCTCACCTTCCTCGTTTACCAGAGGAAACCATTCTGTTCTCATATTTTAAATAGACTTTAATTTACTGATAACCGTACCTAACTCCTCATCCGTTAAATTATTTCCATACGTAGCGTAATCCAAGAGGAACGTACATCCATTCTTGTATTCGGAGCAACCATAAGCGGTTTTGCCCCGGAGGATAGAGCCTTTGTGACAGATGGGGCAAACGGGCTTATCCGTTGATGGAAGCTCCAATTCAGGAGTAGCCTCCGTTTTCTCTTTCTCTTTCTTGGCACGAGGCTTACGAGGTTTCTTTTCCTTTTTCTCCTTGGGTTCGTCTTTGGGAGTTTCTTTAGCTGCTTTAGACGTATCCTCAATCGTAATCGTTCGCCGGGTTTGGTCGGAAAGGACGTTTATGACGACCTCGTTTACCATTTGCTTCAACTCATCAAGGAAAGTTCGGGCCTCATAAGTTCCCCGCTCGATCTGGCGAAGTTTCTTCTCCCAAAGACCCGTCAACTCCGCGCTTTTCAGCAGTTCCTCATGGATCGTGCCGATCAATTCCGCACCGGTAGCGGTGGGATAAAGATTCTTACGTTCCTTTCGTATATAATTACGCTTAAATAAAGTCTCGATGATCGCCGCACGGGTAGAAGGGCGGCCGATACCGTTTTCCTTTAAGGCATCCCGCAGCTCGTCATTATCCACTAATTTACCGGCGGTTTCCATCGCCCGCAATAAAGTAGCTTCCGTATAAGGTTTCGGAGGCTGGGTCCAAGTCTCTTTCAAGATCGGTTTATGCGGGCCGCTTTCTCCTTTCACGAAATCGGGTAATACGCCTTCTTCCTCGGTGGGTTCAGCCTCCGGATCTTTCTGCTCGGCTCCGAATACGACACGCCAACCCGGTTTGAGGATTTGCTTTCCAGTCACCTTGAATTCTACCTTATCCACTTGACCCAAGACCGTAGTGGTCGATATCTCGCAATCCGGATAAAAGGCGGCGATAAAACGACGGGCTACCAAATCGTACACCTTCCGTTCCGTATCCGTAAGATTGCGGGCGGGGACTCCGGTAGGGATGATCGCATGGTGATCGGTAACCTTCGAGTTATCAAACACTTTCTTGCTCTTCGGCAATTTCTGATTCATTAAAGGAGCGGTAAGCTCCGTATAATCCACCAACCCTTTCAAGGTATTGGGAACTTTCGGATAGATATCATCACTAAGGAAAGTCGTGTCTACACGTGGGTAGGTTGTCACCTTCTTCTCGTAGAGCGATTGGATCAACTTTAGCGTATCGTCCGCCGTAAACGCGAATTTCTTATTACATTCCACCTGCAACGAGGTCAAGTCGAATAGGCGGGGGGCGAATTCCTTCCCTTTCTTCTCGGTGATACTGGTAACAGTAAAATCCTGTTCCTTTACCTTCTCCAGAAAAGCCTCGCCTTCCTCTTTCTTCGTGAACTTACCTTTCGTGGCGGAGAAAGTCGTATTCCTGTAAATGGTCTTTAATTCCCAATAGGGTTCCGGCTTGAAATTGTCGATCTCGGCTTGCCGGTTTACGATCAAGGCGAGCGTTGGGGTTTGCACACGGCCAATCGATAATACCTGCCGGTTCTGCCCGTAGCGCAAGGTATAAAGGCGGGTGGCGTTCATCCCCAGCAACCAGTCGCCGATGGCACGGGATAGCCCGGCCTCATATAACTTATTGAATTCCGTCTGTTCTTTGAGTTTTTGGAAACCTTCCCGGATCGCCTCCTCCGTAAGCGAGGAGATCCAAAGGCGGTAGACCGGGCATTTACAACCTGCCTTTTGCATGACCCAGCGTTGGATCAGCTCTCCCTCTTGGCCGGCATCACCGCAGTTAATGACCATCTCGGCATTTTGCATCAGGCTCTCGATTACCTTGAATTGTTGCTCATACGTAGGATTCTCGATTAGTTTGATACCGAACCGGGGAGGGATCATAGGTAGTGACCCCAGACTCCAGCGTTTCCAGTTCTCCGCGTATTCATGCGGTTCTTTCAGGGTACACAAATGCCCGAATGTCCAAGTTACCTGATATCCGTTTCCTTCGATATACCCATTCATTCGTTGGGTTGCCCCTAATACTTCCGCGATTTCCCGGGCCACACTCGGCTTTTCGGCGATACAAACTTTCATCAATACATCATCCTTTCTTAAATGAACAGACAAAAATACATGATTATTTCCGAATGAGCAAAGATGTTTGTTATCGCGAGTTTATAAAGCTGTATGATGGAGTTGCTGATTTTGGTTCAATTTGTTTTTACCTTTGGGAATTTTGCATACATTTGAACCTATGTAATCGAAGTGGGAGAATAAGTCGAATGGCAGACATTGATTCAGAGAAAGAAAGAAGGCTTGTGGCGGACTTGCTAGAAGGGGACGAGTCGGCCTTTTGTGAATTATATGCCCTGTATAAGGATCGCTTGATGTGGTTTTCCTTGAAATTCCTTAAATCCCGGGATATGGCGGAAGATGTTTTTCAGGATGCTTTCGCCTCTATTTGGCAGAATCGCCGTTTCTTGAACCCGAATGTACCTTTTGGCCCGTATGTGTATACGATCGTGAAAAATCGGATCTTAAACCTGTTGGCGGGACTGGATCGTGAGTTGGAGCTGAGGGATAAGATACGGTCCGCCTCATTGGATAGCACGAACGAGACGGAGGATTCGGTATTGGATACGGATTTAAACGCATTGTTGGATAAGGCGCTTGAAACGTTGACCCCACAACAAAAAAGGGTTTTTGATATGAGCCGTAAAGATATGAAATCCCATAAGGAGATAGCCGACAGTTTGGGTATCTCGGTATATACGGTACAACAACATATCTCTACGGCCTTGAAAGTGATCCGGGCGTTTCTGGCTAAATATGCGGAGACTTATATGAAGCTACTGCTCTAAACACACACCTCCCTTTATTCATATTCCCGATAGGCACCGAACCGGGCTAAGCGATCCTCGCCGAGTTGTTCCGGTACAGGTTGCGGGGAGAGGCCCAAGCCTTCGTTGATCTGTTCCCAAAGTCCCGTACGGGTGTAAGTTTGATGCACTTTCTGGAAACGGGTGGATAGTAATAAATCCTTGGCTTCTTGATATTGCTTCTTATCAATCAGTAGCTGTACCTTTCGCTCGACCACCCATTCATCAGAGGACGCGTTTATCTTATCCAGCCATTTTTCCCGTTCCGATAAAGCCTCTGTTCCAAACTTCTTTAATACTTTATCCCGCTCGATAACCAACTGGGGATGTAGGTTCAACCACGAGGTCTCGGGGATAGCGGCGTAAGTATCTCTCGCCTTTTCCCACGCCTGCCGACGAACATATAGCCTTGCCAATAAAGCTTTCGCCAGATCGATATCCGGAATGGATAGTTGTTCGATCGCCTCCTCTACACGTTCTCTTCCAGCCAACCAAGTCCCATAGTGGAATTGCCAATAATCCCGTTCCGGCCGGGGAGATATTTGGATCGCCCAACGAAAAGCATCGTCCAGATCTTCCATGCCGGATGGAGCCCACTGCCCGTCTTCCGGATAGGGGGCGGCGGGAAGCGTGGACTTATTCTTATAGGCATCGGCTAAGGCGATCCAGATGGAAGATTCATTCTTCCGGGCCCAGTCGAATAGCGGGATGCGATCAATCGGGCGAAGCCTTAATGCCGGAACCTTTAAGGAATAGATATCCAAAGGATGATCTGTCGGTATCCAATATTCTACGTGATTTTTTTTCTCGCCGGGACGCAATTCGAGCTTGATAGATTGGTCGCTGATCGGGCCACCTTGGATTTCTACGTAAGGCTGCCGGTCGGGGGTACTGAGCATGGACCATTCCTTGTCGCCGGCTACGCCATAACTCCATAGCTTGATACCGGGCGTACTGGATTCGTCGGCGATATGATAGAGCCCGCTGCCCAAGGAGGGAGTGTAGGCCCCGAAAGCATTCACGTCTTTCGTTTTCCAGAAGTAGCCGGTCATCTCTTTGATATCCCGTTCGTGATGGGTTCCTTCGGTTTTCCAGTCGATTGTGTCCAACGTGGAGGCATGGGATAATACGGTCCCGTTCGGGAAATCGTATTGGGTATCCGGTGCGCAAGGAAGGGCGGCGTTGGACCATGACATCCATGGATAGGCTTGCTTTCCCGGGTTGTAGTAAACAACCCTTTGTGTAAGGCACTCGTCCTTATCTCCTAAGGAATATTCTACGGACCATTGCATACCGTAATGAGGTTCCCGTTCTCCGCATGTTACATATGTGCGGTCTTCTGTGTGATCGATCTGGTAAAGCACCGGCTCATTTTGCGTGGGAGAGTGGGAGATCGGGAAACTGACCTCGATCCCCCCGGCCACGAAATAGAAGCGGGGTAATATCCGTGTGTATTTGATTACGTCCGGTCTGTACAAGACCTCCTTGCCGCTCTCCTTGTGAGTGAGGGATATTACTTTCCCGCAAAGATCGGGGCAGATGATAGCCTTGACTTTCTTGTTCTCTAGCGAGATCATCCGGTACCTTTTAGGCACCGGACGATTTGAGGTCTCGCTATAACTCATATAGGGGTATACGCCATTCGGATCCAAGGCGGTCGGTAGCGGGCCGGTGGGCGTCAATACGTGCGTCAGCTGTATCTGGTCGAACTTCTCGCAAACAACACCTGTTGTTTGCGAGAAGGCCGGCCCTGCGGCTACGCTTGCCATGAGTGATAGGATTAAACGATATGCTTTCATGTCTTTCCTGCTATATAAGCCCATTATTTCGCCAAAAGATCGGACAGTTGACGGATGATGAGGTTACCCTTACGTACATCCGCCGAGATCTTGTTCTCATCGAACTCTTTCTCTTTCGGGAAGATAGACAAATGTTGGTCTAGCTGCTTCAATAAGCCTTGAGCTTGAGCGTTACCCGATTGGGCGGTCAGTTCCCGTAAGATACGGACCTTCTCGAAATCCACGATACCTTCTCTCATTTTCTCGAAGCGGATGCAACTTTTGCCTCCCGGATATACCATGTAGCAATCGCCTGCTGCCCAAGAGCCATGACGTGCGTCGCGATCGGCATCTTCCGGCCAAGCGTCGTAAGCCCATCGCAAGAAGCCGTCGTACCCATACGCCATTACATACCAACTGATCCAACGTCCCTCGATAGGAGGTGAGAACACGAAGTTGTTCGGGATCGGCGGGTTACAGCATACGTATACGGTGGACGTGCGTCCGGTGGCGGCCCGTGCCTTTTGCTCGGCGATGGTAGGTTCCTCTCCGTAAAGGAAAGAATAATCGTCCAGCAGTCCGTCCAATTCCTTATGCCAATTGCCGGCGTAAGTGATCTTCCAGCATTTATCATGGTTGCGCACGACATGGATAGCCGCTAAGGTCTCTTCCATCGGATTCTCGTTGATTCCGATATAGGTGATGTCCAACCAGCTTTTAGCTTCCATGTGGAACTTGAAATCCGTGAGGAAGATATTCCACATCTTCTTGAATTCCTCTGAGCTTGGCGCCCAGTTGATATAAGAATAATCGCCCGTAGCCTCGTCCTTATAGCGGTGACGGAATCCCCAAGGAATCGGGGTATAGAGGGTGATTGCCTCGTCGATGCCACATTCCATTGCTAATTCTACGTACTCGTCGAAGATCTTGTAGTCGAAGGCCCATGTGCCGTCTGCTTTCTTGATCCACTCGATCATACCCCCCTCGATCATATAGGAGTTATCGGACCAAGGAGAATGTACTCCATAAGTCGTGATGTAGGTACCACCTGCGTCGGCATAATGCTTCAAATGCTGCTTGAGAAGCATTTTATGTTCTGGTGACCACGGTTCCACGTGATTGTACCATGCCACGGCCCACGGGTTCTGCCATAGGTCCAGACGGTATTTCCAGTCTTTCGGATAGGGGAGCAACTGGTTTTGCACCACGATCTCCAGATTCAATAGTTGAGGAGCCTTGCCTTTCGCCCGCACCTCCACCTGTCCTTTATACGTGCCGGGAACGGTTCCTCTCGGCACATCCACCATCATCCATACCGGACGGGTGGTTTGGGAAGGGAGATCGAAGCGGTCCAGCGTCTCGAAACGGTCTGGCATCAGGAAACCGGATTTGTAGGGAGATTCCCCGCAGATGGCTTTTTTCTCGGCATACGGATAATTGGACAATACGTAACGCACCAACTCGAAGGTAATCCGATCTTTCGGGATGATGTTTCCCTCGGCGCTCCTCAAGTCCTGCGTAGAGACACGTACTTGTTCCAACGCTTCTGACGACCATACCAATATCTGGGCATTCGCTCTTTCCCCCCTCCAAACGGTCGTAGAGTAGGAAGATGATAAATCGTTGTCATGGTTTACGGGTACTTCCTTCCGGAAATAAAGCCGGTCGGTCGATCCGAAGGCGGAATGGATACCCGCCTGATTGCTCCAAGCGGGTTCATTCACGCAAAAATCAAATGTTAACTCCGGGTCATAGTGATGACTCCGTACAGGGACAAACGTGGAATCCATCTGCCCCGGATACACTTGGCCTAGACTGATATGAGAATAAATAAAAAAACTAGCTACCGCTAAAAAGTATTTCTTCATGCTATAAAAATTTAAGATAATTCATATTTAAATGGGATTCCCCTCCCGGATAGGTAGGCCCTACCTTCTCGTATAGGTAGGGCCTACCCTCATATATATAGTCGCTTATTCTTGGAAAAACCCTTACCAGCCCGGATTCTGTTCCAAGGTTCCTTTCGACAATTGTACCTGTTGCAAAGGTATCGGTGACAGCCAATGCTTCGGTGTCTGGAACTTGCGGGCGGATGCGGGTTGGGCGATGATAAAGCCATTGCTATCCACCTGTATATCCTGCCCGATCACCAACTCCGGGAATTTCTGTTGATACTCCGTACCCACGAATTTCACGCCACGGATCGCAAGGGGAAGAACCGTTTCCGCCGTGCCCCAACGACGTAGGTCGTCCCGGCGATATCCTTCGAATGCCAGTTCCACGGTTCTCTCACGCCGGATCTCTTCCAGCATATTCAGTCCGTTGGCGGAGACAAAAGCGTTGGTTAGGTGAGGCATATTCGCCCGGTTTCTCAGATCATTGATGGTGATGTCTAACTGATCGTCCGTGATTTGTCCGTTCTTCTCGTATAAAGCTTCGGCCAAGATTAATAGGACCTCTCCGTAACGGAATTCCTTGAAATCGTATTCCCCAATGAATTGTACGGCATCCAGCGTTTCATCCATAAACTTGCGGATCATGTATCCGGTCCGGGTGGAATTGTTACCGATGAATCCCGGCTCTACGGTTGCCCATCCGCCCCCTTCCGAGAATATCTCGCTACCGGGTACGACAAACGTTTGCGCCATCCGGGAATCCCGGTTCTCAAATTCGCTTGTCTGGGTTTGGAATCCTTTGAACAACTTGGATTTATCGATAGGTAAACCATCGGTACAAAGGTATACGTCCGCAAGGTTCTTTGTCGGTACCATGGCACCTAATAATAGTTCCCGGGTCCAGTTATGAGTCGCTCTCAATTTGTAATACCGTCTAGCCAACAAGACTTCCTTGCTGTCGTCGCCTTCTAGGATATGAAGATATTTGTAACTGAGTTCTCCTTTCTCGCGATATAGTTCATACTCTTTGGAATCGACAATGGCTTGGGCCGCTTGGATAGCTAGGTCGAGGTATTTGCCTGCGTCTGCCATCCCGTGGTATTTTTGCCAAGTACCTTCGAATAAGGCTGCACGGGCCTTGAGAGCTAATGCCGCCCCTTGCGTGGTACGTCCTAATTCCTCAGCGGTCAGTCCGCTTTGCTTCGGAAGGAGAGGAATGGCCTTATCCAAGTCCTCGATAATAAAATCGATAATCTCCTGTTGGCTGGAACGAGGTGTGTAAAGTTCCTCCGAGGAGGTATTTAACGGGATGTCTATCTTAGGCACTCCTCCATAAGTTTTCACCAATTTCCAATAGTTGTAGGCACGGAAGAAATGCGCTTCTGCTTTCCAACGTCCGATCTCTTCGTCCGACAAACCGGATTCCTCCGCTTTCTTAAGCAAATAAGAGGTAGATTGGACAAATTTCCATGGGTTGTCCCAATCATCCGAGTTGACCGGGGCCAGATAGGAACCGTCGCTGACATCGTTCGTGCCGGAACCAAAGGCGATATCCGAGTTCATGTCTATATATTGGGAGACCTCTTGGAGCCCAAAATAGAAATCGTTGGCGGCCAATTCAAAGTCGGCCGGCTTTTGCCAGAATACAGCGTCCGACACTTGATCCATTGGCATTTTATCCAGCTCACAACTGAATAGTCCTAAGGTGGCGGATAACGTGATAATTATATTGAATCGTTTCATAATATTCGTTTTATTAAATAGAAAACCTTAGAAAGTCAAGTCGATACCAAATGAGTAGTAACGTTGGAACGGATAGTTGAAACCTCCGGTGTCAGACTCTGGGTCCCAACCGCCTTTTACCCCGTGTATCTCGAATAAGTCTTGTCCGCTTACATAAAAACGGGTCCGCTCGATACCGATCTTCTGCAATAAGCTTTTCGGCAGGGTATATCCGATCTGGATGTTCTTTAGGCGTACGTAAGCGGCGTTGATCTTTTGCATCGTAGACGCTTGGTAGTTCCAATGCCTGATATCGCCGTGGGTCAGACGAGGATAATATGCGTCTTGACGATCCTCATTCCAGGTTTGCCCGTAATAGAACTGAGGCGGATATCTCCACCAGTCGCTCCAAGGCATGGAGAACTCACCTTCACGGAACAAGGTGCGTTTAGCGACTCCTTGGAAGAATACGCTGATATCAAAGTTGTTCCACTTGGCACCCAAGTTTAATCCGAATGTATATCGGGGAGTGGTTGAGCCGACATACTTAGCGTCGCCGTCGTCCCCTTCCTTATCACCGTAAGTGGAGATTTTCCCATCGCCGTTCAGATCCTTGAATTTGGCATCGCCGATACCGATATTAGAGGGTACGCCTTCCAGCTTCTTGTAAGCGTCCAGATCCGCTTGGTCCTTGACTACGCCATCATATACATAGGCGAAATAGGAGTTGATGGGATATCCTTCTCTCGTCTTGTTCAAGCCTAGCTCATAAGTGTCCGAGCCTCCGTATTCCACGAGTTTGTTCTTAGCGTCGCTCAATTGGAATTGTGCGGAATATTCGACATTACCGATTTTGTCCGTCCAGTTTAAGGTAAGCTCGAAGCCATTCGTACGCAATTTGCCCGAGTTCGTATCCGGGGGAGTTGCCCCTAGCATACTGGGATAAGTTACGGGGATCAACATATTATTGTTCATCTTCACGAAGTAGTCGAAAGAGAATCCTAAGCGGGAGTCTAAGAAAGCGGCATCAATACCAGCGTTGATATTCTCCAAGATCTCCCATGTGCGATTTACGCCGGCTAAGACATCCAGCCCCATCGCTTGTGTTTGTGAACCGCTGCCGAAAGGATAGGTCAATTTAGTTCCCCAACCGTCGTCCCTGAATTTTAGCAACTGGATATAATCGTATAGACGAATACCTTCTTGATTACCTGTTTGTCCGTAAGAAGCTCTTAGTTTCAATTCGTTGAATACCTTAGAGCTCTTTAGGAATTCCTCTTGAGAGATACGCCAGCTAGCGGATACGCCGGGGAACATTCTCCAACGGTTACCCGGGGCGAAGCGGGAGGAACCATCGTAGCGGAAGTTTGTCTCCAAGATATACTTATTCTTGAAGCTGTATCCGATACGGGCGAAAGCCGAGCTTGTCGCCCAATGTTCAGCTTTGGCGTCGTTCTTCATATTTCCGGTGCCACCAAGGTTGAGTTCCCATAATTCGTCTGTGATGAAATTATCTCGGCGTGCCATGAACATACGGACCTCTTCTGCCTCATAAGCCATACCTAACATGGCATCTAAATGATGATCCAGTCCGAAGTTCTTATTATAATTCAAGTAAGCCGTATAATTTTGATAGATGGTTTCCTCGGTCGTACGATCTACAGCGGATTGTTCGGGACTACCTGCTCCCGTATAATAATTGATGTCACCGTCCCATGTATAGAGCGGGATGGCTTTCGCTATATCCTCGTTATTCTTGTTTTTGTAGTTTAAGCCCACTTGAGCGTTAAACACGAGTCCGTCCGTGATATCGGCGATCAATCTAAAGTTACCGTTCATCTCCCGGGTATTGAACGTGGCGGTCTCGCTTTCCTTGGCCAGCGCTATTGCGTTGCTCCAGCCTCCTTGCGTGAAGAACTCTCCGTTGGCGTTATAGATCGGGAAGTTCGGCATATCAAACATCGCCTCGCCGATCACCCAAGCGCCATTACTTCCTATGTCCGTACGTTTCTGGTTATCCAAAGATACCTTTGTCTCTAATTTTAGCCACTTTGCCAATCGATAATCATAATTCATACGCAGATTGTATTTGGTATTATTATCATCTGCGTATTTTACCACGCCAAATTGTTTGCTGTAGCCGGCGGATAGGTAATAGTTAGACTTCTCGCCTCCACCGGAGATTGTTAGGTTATGGCGATGTTGTACGCCATTGGTCAGCAACTCGTCCATCCAGTCTGTGTTCGTGAAAAAGAGCTTCCAGCCGGGTTGGGTGGGATGGTCGATAGGGTTCGGATCGTTCGCTAAGATGCGATCCAGAAGCTCTTGGGTATAGAGTGGGGCGGCACCGTTGTGTATGTTCGCCTCGTTATCCATAATCGCCATCTCATAATTTGTCGGGGCTTTCATGATTCCGGTCATTTTCGTGATCGCCAAGTTCCCGTTGTAAGTAAGCTTCGGTGCTCCGCTCTTTCCTTTCTTAGTCGTGATTAATACAACACCTCCGGCGGCACGGGAACCATATATGGAGGCTGAGGCATCTTTCAATACCGATATAGCCTCGATATCCTGCGGGTTGATCATATTCATATCCCCGGGGATTCCGTCGACCAAGACTAGCGGGGTATTCCCTCCGTTTGTGGAGGAGGCGCCACGCACGTTCAAGTCGAATTCCTCGTTACCCGGTTGTCCGGATGTTCGCTGAACGACCATACCGGGAATTTCTCCTTGCAAGGCGGACAGGACATTTGTAACCGGCTTAGAGTCGATTACCTCGGAGGATATTTTCGAGATCGCTCCGGAAAGATTGCTTCGTTTCTGTGTTCCGTAACCGATCACGACTACCTCATCAAGCTTCTGGGTGTCTTCCTTTAGCTGGATATTGAGGGTTTTGTTGTTGCCTACGGCCACTTCTTCCGATAAATAGCCGATGTAGGATATGAGTAGGATCGATTTACCGTTCGCCTCGATGCTGTACTGACCGTTCAGGTCGGTAACTGTACCATTTGACGTACCTTTTACCACGACATTCGCTCCGATGATCGGTTCGCCCCGTTCATCTGTAATGATACCGGTCACTTTTCGGTCTTGCGTCACCGGAACGGAGGCGTTGCCCGCGTTTCCGAGACTGACGGCTATCGTGTTATTCTCCCGCTTAAAATAAAGATTGGCTTGCCGGGTGATCTCGTTCAATACGCTGTTGACGGGAGCGTTTTTGAACTTTAGGTTAACCTGTACGTTCCGGTTCGCTATGGCTTCTCCATAGAAAAATTTTAATCCTGTCTGCTTCGACAAATCATCAAAGACTTTCTGTATGGGTTGGTTTTTGACTTGAATTGTTATTCTTTCTTTCTGATTTTCTTGCGCTTGCAGAGGTTCAGGGGAGCTTAACGCTAAAAAAACTAAAATAATAGAACAACACATCCAATTATACCTAGTAATAGTTGGAAAGTTCATAATTTTGTATGTTTAAAGGTTGTTTTTATACACTTTTAAAAACAGTCCGATTTCTGTAATCTCCAAGGGGGTCCAATCCAAGGGTGTACATATCGGGAAAGATAAAGGGAGATCGAAGGTCAGAGGTCGGTTTCCCTTTTTTATGTGGCTATGCTTAGGTCGTATCTTTCATGACAAATCGATTTTAAGGTTAATAACTCGTTTTGTATAACACGATCCGGTTTCCTTCCGTCCGGTATCGGATGCCGGTTGAATATTGAATCGCGTTCAGTACGGCTTCCAGACTTTTATTGTCGTGCTCGCCATAGATGTAATCGTCGAATACGCTATTCGGATCGAGTACGATCGCTTGATTATACATCCGTTCCAGATCATGTACAACGCTACTAATAGGTGTCCGGTTAAAATAAAGGCCGCCTTGCAACCATGCCGTTACTTTTTGGACGTCCTCGTTCTTTTTAAGGATCTCTCCATTCGCGTTATTCACGATTACTTGCTCGTTCGGTAATAGGCGCATTACGCTTTCGGGCATATCCACCTCAACTTTTCCGGTCCGAACGCTGACGGCCATCAACTCATCCTCTTGATAGGCTTTTACGTTGAAAGAGGTTCCGAGTACTTTTACGTCGGCTTGTCGGGTACGGACGATGAAGGGCTTGCCCTCGTCTCTCATGACATTGAAAAAAGCTTCTCCTTCCATTTCTACCAAACGGATGTCAGAGGTAAATTCCGTTGGGTATCGCATGACGGTACCGGCGTTTAGATGAACGACCGTGCCATCGGGAAGGGTGACTTGCTTATGTTCGCCATGATTGACGCTTATTTCCGTTAGGAGATGGTCGCTGGCAGATGTATGCTGCTTCGCTGAATGATTTAGGTATAGTTTCGCTCCGAATCCTATGGAAACGATAATCGCTATGCTCGCCGCATACTTGATGAAAGTGGATAGGGAGATTCTTCTTTCTCTTTTACGTGTCTTATCCAACAGGTCTTGCGCCTCCTTCTTATAAAGCAGATGATTATGGGAATCGGATTGAGGTAAGTCCTGCGCTTCGCTCCAGACCCGGTCCATTTCGCTTTCTAATTCTGCTCGCTCCGTTATGGATGAGGCTAACTTCCGCAAGGTCTCTATATCGTTCCGTGTATAGAGTCCATTTACGTATCGGATTAATAAATTGCTTATATGTTTGTTTTCTTCTTCCATTATTTCTCGTGCTATATTAATAGTACAAAGAAGTCCGGGAGAACTGGGATATCATTAACTTTTATTAGTATATGATTTTATTATCTTCGCGAAACGATATGTGATGCTAAATGAAAGAGAGACAAATTATAAAGTCGTTGAAAGAAGGAGATAGGGAGGCTTTTTCGATGTTGTATAAACAATATTGGGAAAAGGTTTATCATTTCTGCGGGCTTTATTTGAATAATCGGGATGTGGCCGAGGATGTGGTACAAGAGGTGTTTATCAAGGTCTGGGAGTCGAGGGAATTCATCCGGGAGGATGATAACTTCAAGGGGCTTCTGTTTGTCATCACCCGTAACTTGATCTTTAATCAGCACCGGAAGAACGTGAACGAAGACTTTTATAAAATGACGGTCTTGTCCGCTATGGAGACCTCTTACGACTTAGAGGAAGAGATCACCGCCTATAACTTGGGGGAGTATATCAATCATTTGATAGAGGAATTGCCGGAAAGACGCCGGGTTATCTTTAATCTAAGCCGGAAGGAGCATAAAAGCTATAAAGAGATAGCCTTCCAACTCAATATTTCGGAGAAGACCGTTGAGAACCAGATCAGCGAAGCCTTGAAGTTCTTGAAGAAAAATATCATGTTACTTATCTGGTTTATCTAGCGCTTTCCTAGGTCACGTATTTATAGAGTCCGGAAGTGCCACTGCGTTCGAATACGCCTTTTTTTATCAGGCTCTCCTTCAAGAGGGCTAAGGAATGAGCGCCGAATCCCCTGTATTTTAGTAGGACTTGTAGTCCTTTATCTTTCGTGTATCGCAGCAGATCTTCCAATGTATAGATTTCCATTTTTCGTAACATGTTTATCGTTCGGGTGTCTAGGTCAAAATCGCTCACGAGAGATAAGGAGAGTACATTCATGATATCGTCCGTAATGATTAGGGGTAATTCATGGGGAAGATAGATATTAGGCGAGATTTCTTTCCCCGATAAGTCTTTTATCGTTCTCAATAACCGTAGGTTCTCTAGTTTCAGGGATCTAAGCTCTAACTCTTGTTGGCGACAGGTTCGTAAAAGAGTGGTCATTTGTAGTTCGGTCTTGGTTATAACGGCTTTTTGGCGGTCAAATTCATTAGCCATGGCGATAATATGCCGTGAATACTCTTTCAGGCTTTGTACATTAATATATATACTGTCTTTGGAGGATGTCGCCTCCTGATCGGGAATTTGTTCTTTTACGTCTAGCCTTGTCATAATATATTCAAAAGTATTTTATCGTGAATAAATATGATGTAGCGACGATATCATAAAAAAACGTGGAACTGTCGCTACTATCCGATACACAGGATATCCCCATACCCCTCAAATCAATAATAGACAACAGCCCACGTCATATTCTATATACAAGGGTATATACAATCGACATGGGCATTTTGTTGCTATTATTCCGATTTGAAATTGATAGGGATATTTGTGTATCGGGAATAATATCTTAAAATGCCGTATTTATAATTAGTGCCACACAGGGGTTATCGCTTTAACCCCATTGTCGGCAGCACGGCAAAGATAGTCTTTCTTCTTTGATAAATAATAACGATTGTGGTTGTTTTTCGTCCTAAGTTTTAGTTTTGCTCGTCTTCTTTTTCAGGCAGCACATAAATATTAAGGATGGAATGTAAGGAAGATCCATTGTATTTCTTGCGTACCTAAGTGAAATTTTTTTATCATCCAATAGGGGGAAGGAAAACATGGCGTGTATTTATAAATAGAACAAGAATAATAAACATGAGCGAAGATACGAGAACGATATTGAAGAAGTTGATGCGAGATGCTCTGGATGAGAAAGATCGGCAACGTTTGCTGTGTGACCCCAAAGTGGAAGAGCGTATGCGTTCCCAATGGGACGAGGCTGCGGATCGCGTGAATCCCATGGTGGGGAATCGCATGTGGGAACGAATCATAGCCCGGACAATGGCGACAAACGGTGTCCGTAAACTCTGGGTCTATAAGATTACGGCGATAGCCGCCTCCATATTGCTACTTTTAGGTGTAGGAAGCGTAGTTTATTGGTCTCATACGAAAGAAGATCAATATATATATGTAATGGCCTCCGGTGTCCGTTGCATAGAGTCAGTTTCCTTATCGGACGGTACGACCGTGAGAATGGGGCCTAATAGCCAATTGATCTACCCAAAGAGTTTCGATGGCAAGACCCGTGATGTGGAATTAAAAGGGCAAGCCTTCTTCGACGTGGCGAAAGATCGGGAAAGACCATTTACCGTGCATACCAAGAACATGGATGTAACGGCCTTGGGCACGGCCTTCGAGGTTTTCAATCATGATTCCGAGAGCAAGTTGGAGACGATCCTGCTAAACGGCAAGGTGAAGATCGGCTTGGGAGACCCCAATGTAAAGAACAGGCGTGAGGTGATATTGAACCCGAACGAGATGTTGGTTTTCGACAAACAAGCGAATACCGTGAAAGTAAAGACGGTCAACGCCGAGAATTATTCAGGTTGGCGCAACGGTGTCCTCAGTTTTGAGAACGAACGATTGAGCATGATCCTTACCCGCTTGGAGCCTTGGTACGGACGGAAGATAAAGTGCCCGAAAGAGATAGCGGAGAAATACCGGTTTACGTTTAAGGTACGGGATGAGTCCTTGGAGCGAATCCTGTTTATGTTAAGCAATACGTCGCCCATTAAATACAGAGAGAAAGACAGTGAATATGAACTATATATAGAGGGAGATAAATGAGTGTCTAACATTAAATTCTAAGAGATATGCTTGTTAACAGTTCTTGAGTCTAATAAAAAAACAGGAGGAAAAACTAGGTTTCTCCTCCTGACCAAATGTTCTTGACGGCAGGCGTTAGGAGTTGAGAGGCCGACGCACCTGCTAATTTATTCATCAGAAACATTACAAAGTTATGAAAAAAATCAGAAAAGTAAACCGAGTCATGAAAATAAGCACGTTGTTATCCTTGGCTTTCGCATGCACTGTATCCGCTTCTACCTATGGACAGAATTATAAGCTCTCCATGAATAAACGGGATTGTAGTATATCGGAAGTGCTAAAAGAAATAGAGAAAAATAGTGAGTACACGTTCTTCTTGAATGATAATCAAGTAAATGTAAGTAGGAAAACGAGCGTACATGTAAACAATGCCTCGTTGGAAGAGGTCTTAGAGCAAGCGCTGAAAAATACGGGGTATCAATATAAGATCGTAGACCGGCAGATTATAATTAAATCAAGAAATATATCAAGTGTCTCACATCCAAATGCTTTATTCCAATCTTCGCCGCGAAAGATTACTGGAAAAGTAAAAGATGCTTTGGGAGAACCTATTATCGGAGCGAATGTTGTCGTTAAAGGTACCACGAACGGAACGATTACGGACATTGATGGAAACTTTAGTCTGGAGGTGCCGGATAATGCGACCTTAGTCGTATCTTATATTGGTTATACGGACCGTACGGTTCAAGTCGGTAATTCGTCGGAAGTGATAGTCAGCCTGTCCGAGGATACCCAAAAGCTAGATGAGGTTGTGGTCGTAGGTTACGGAACGCAGAAGAAAGTAAATTTAACAGGAGCGATCTCCTCTTTGGATGCCGAGACGTTGGAGAATCGCCCGATCACCAATGCCACACAGGCTCTACAAGGAACACAAGGTGTTTATGTGAATCAAGCGGGAGCGCAACCCGGTTCTGATGCTGCGACCATTCGTATCCGCGGCCAAGGAACATTGAACAATAATGATCCGTTGATTTTGGTAGACGGCATTGAATTCCCGTTAGAAGCAGTGAATCCTAACGATATTGAGAGTATTTCGGTCTTGAAAGACGCAGCCTCTTCCGCTATCTATGGTTCCCGTGCGGCCAACGGTGTTGTTTTGGTGAAGACAAAATCAGGTAAAAAAGGGAAGTTTACTGTTGATTATAATAACTATTTCGGTGTACAGCAGGCTAATTACTTACCTAAATTCGTATATGATCCGGTGGTATTCATGGAGATGAGGAATCAAGCTCAAAGGAATGAGGGAAAATTGACAGTGGATTATGCCGATGATTTGATAGAGGAGTATCGCCAAGGTATGTTGACGGATCCGATCATGTATCCGCAAAATGACTGGTTGGATATTATGTATAACAATGCTTTTATCATGGAGCATAATATGCGTTTCTCCGGAGGAGATGATAAATATACCTATTCCGTATCTTTAGGTTATGGGGATCAGGATGGAGTATTGCGTGGAACGGATTCTAATAAATATACATTGGCGGTAAATACAACTGCCCAAATTAATAGTCGTTTAAAAATAGGCGCTAATATTAACGCTCATTATAAGATCTATAATGAACCGGTAGCTGGAGTCTCCAATTTGGTTCAGATGACTTATAAAGCGCAAGCGTTTCATCCGACATATACTTCAGATGGTCGGTATGCGGATACTTTTGTTCGTACCCCCGGACATAATATCTATCGCCATCCATTAGCATTAGCGGATGAAGGAGAGAATAAGCATAAGTCATTACGCATGTTGGCTAATTTATCTGCGGAATATAAGCTACCCTTCGATATCGTCTACAATTTGAATGTGGGCTTGAATAAGTATGATTATTTACAGTCGCTTTTTGCTCCAGACGTATATGAGTACCAGTTGAAGACAAATGAAGAGAAAAAGATAGTCTACGATGGACAGAATACACGTAATGCTTTCAAGAAAGATAAGAATGACTTGGCGATTACGGTATTTAATACCTTGTCTTGGGGTAAGAAGTTCAATGAGGCCCACGACGTAAAAATCTTAGCCGGTTACAGTTTCGAAAGCGATGATAAGACAGAATTCTCAGGTAAAGTAGAAGGCTTCTTAGGTAATGAGTTGCATGAGTTGAACGCTGGTTCCAGCAATCCGAGCGTAGCGGGAACTTCCTCAAGATCCGTTTTAATGTCTTATTTCGGTAGGGTAAATTATGGTTATAAAGATCGTTATTTATTTGAAGGAAACTTCCGTTATGACGGCTCTTCTCGTTTCGCTAAGGGTAATCGTTGGGGTATTTTCCCTTCATTCTCCGCCGGTTGGCGTTTGAGCGAGGAAGAGTTTATGAAAGATATTCCTTGGATTTACAATTTGAAGCTGAGGGCCTCTTGGGGACAATTAGGTAACGAGCGTATTGACTTGTTCCGTTATGTGGATTTGATGAATTTGAAAGTGATAAATGATGATGGCTCGATAACGGATTATAACTATCCGCTAAATGGGACGATGCGATCCGGAGCAGCTATTACCGCATATAATGACCCGAATATTACTTGGGAGACAACTACGATGACGAATGTAGGTATAGATGCGAACTTATTTAATGGTAATTTGGATTTCTCATTTGAGTTCTTTGATAAACGTACTTCTGACATTTTGAGAAAGGTAACTTTGCCCGACCAAGTTGGAGGTTTAGCAGGTCCGATCCGTAATATTGGTGAGGTGAGCAATAAAGGCTTTGAGCTAAATCTTGGCTATCGGAATAAGATCGGGGATTTCAGATATGAGGTTACAGGAAATATGACTTTCGTGAAAAATAAGATCGTTAGCTTGAAAGGCCAAACCATAATTGATGGTAAGTTTATTTTAGAGGAGGGGAAACCTATTGACTCCTATTATATGTTGCATGCTATCGGAATTTTCCAATCGGAGGAAGAAATCAAGAACAGCCCGTATCAGACAGCTGCTACAAAGCCGGGTTATCTGAAATTTGAGGATACGAATGGTGATGGAAAGATCACGGAAGATGATCGCCAGATACGTGGTGGGGTAATACCTAAGATCACTTATGGGTTCAACTTGAATTTGGGGTATAAGGACTTTGATCTGAGTGCTTTCTTCCAAGGTGTGACGGATGTCTATACATATGGCGACCGTATTGGCGCCACTCCTTTATGGTTTGGTTGTGGTTTGCCGCAACAGTGGGTGACTGATGCTTGGACTCCGGAACGGGGAACCAGTGCTACCTTGCCAATCTTGACCACCTATGAGGGGTGCTTGAATGAGAACTTCCGTGTCAATGATTTCTGGTTGAGAAATGCCTCTTACTTACGCTTAAAGAACTTACAACTGACTTATAATGTACCGACCTCATTCTTGAAGAATGGTGTGGTTAAACGATTGAAAGTGTTTGTAAATGCGCAAAACTTATTTACGTTCTCACCGATGAAAGATTTTGATCCTGAGAAAGATCTAAAGGGAGATACTTGGTATGCTTATCCGTCTGTCCGGACATATACGGCAGGTGTTAATGTCACATTTTAAATTAATAATGCTATGACGAAATATATATGTAAAATTATCTGTGTGGCTGTCGCTTGTATGTGTTTAACCGCTTGCGATAGCTGGTTGGATGTAGATCCTTCCGATCAATATTCTACCGAGACATTTTGGAAGACAAAAGAGCATGCAAGCGCAGGCTTGATGGGATGCTATAATGCTTTAAGGCCTTGGCGTTCGCTACATTCGATGGAATTCGATATGCTGACAGCTAATTCGATGCCCTATAATGAAGCGAATGGTACGCAAGCGATAGGGAAGGGTGAGCATTTATCTACTACGGCTCTAATTGGTAGTTTATGGAAGAATTGCTATATCGGTATCGGACGTACGAATACTTTCATCGCTAACGTCGGAGGTGTAAATATGGATGAGGTTGAAAAAGCGAAGATGGTAGGTGAGGCGAAGTTTTTACGGGCTTTCTATTATCTGAATTTGGTTGATAAATTTGGCGGTGTTCCCTTAATCATAGATGCTCCGAACGCTGACGAGCAAGCCGAACTTCCTCGTAATTCAAAAGAGGATGTGGTTGATCAAATAGTCAAGGACTTAGATGATGCTATTGCTGTATTACCCGATAATTATGCCAGTTCGGACTTAGGGCGTGCTACTAAAGGGGCTGCCGGGGCGTTAAAGGCACGTACGTTATTATATAATGCTCGTTGGGCGGAGGCAGCCAAGGCTGCTAAGCAAGTGATTGAGTCTGGCGTATATCAGTTGTTTAATGATTACCGTCATTTCTTTAGTGAGGCTAATAAGCATAATAGCGAGGTAATCTTTAACATAGAAGCTAAGTTGCCTGAGTATCCGACAGATTACGACGCAAACATTTGGCGTTTGAATCGTCCGGCTCCTTTGAAGGAGTTAGTTGATACCTATCTTTGCATAGATGGCAAGACGATCGAAGAGTCTCCCCTTTATGATCCGAACCAACCGTATGAGAATCGTGATCCCCGTTTATTAAAATCAATCGTTTGTATTGGTTATCCATATTTAGGAAAGACGATCACAAAGGAAGATGTGGCGACTACAGGCTTTGGTGTAAAGAAATATACTTCCTATGAGGATGATGTAACGATTCCTTTGGTCGAACGCTCTGCTTTTAACTTTATCTTGATTCGTTATGCGGAAGTTTTATTGACATATGCCGAGGCCCAAAATGAGGCGAATGGACCGGATCAATCAGTTTATGATGCTATCAATCAACTGCGTAAACGTCCGGATATCAATATGCCGGAAGTACCGAAAGGTTTAACAAAAGATCAGATGCGTGAAGTGATACGTCGTGAACGCCGTATCGAATTAACTTTCGAAGGTCTGTATTATTCAGATATCTTACGTTGGAAGACGGCGGAGAAGGAGAATAACGGCATGATGCATAATTATGAGGGGATTGAAGTCGTAAAACGTTCTTTCAATCCGAAACGGGATTATCTATGGCCGATTCCCTATAATCAAATAGTCTTAAATCCAAATTTGGAGCAAAATCCGAGCTGGGATTGATTCGTTATTTATGAGGTATTTGACCGGAAGGTGGGGATAAGCCTTCCGGTTAATCTACTAGTGATTTGGCACTCTGAAAAGTATGTCATTTTGGATAGCTGTTTGTATTACTTCAATGGATTTTACTTATGAATAAGATAGTATTATGTGGATTATGCCTAATTGCCTTGGATGTTTATAGTGCGGTTTCTAATGAGCGCCCGAACATTATCGTAATTATGGCAGATGATATGGGCTGGGGAGATGTTGGATTCAATGGGAATGCCATAATTAAAACACCTTATTTGGACGCTTTGGCTTCAGACGGGGTGATTATGGAGCGATTTTATTCTGCCGCTCCTCTCTCATCCCCGACACGGGCGAGTGTATTGACCGGAAGGCATCCTTTCCGAACCGGTGTGTTCTCTGCGAATGTGGGAATACTGAGAAAAAGGGAAGTCACACTTCCCGAGTTACTAAGAGAGCATGGATATACGACAGGGCTTTTTGGAAAATGGCATTTAGGTACGTTGACGTACAAGGAAAAAGATGCGAACCGTGGAAGTGTGGATAATAAACATTTGTATAATCCGCCTTCTTGGCACGGATTTGAGGAGTCTTTTATTACGGAATCAAAAGTACCGACGTTTGATCCGATGATACAGCCGATTCAGAATGATGGCTGTTTTTGGGACTATATTCGTGAGGGAGAACCTAGCCGGGCCTATGGAACCGCTTATTGGGATAAAGATGGCACTAAGGCCACAGAAGATCTCAAAGGAGATGATTCCAAGATCATAATGGATAGGGCATTGCCTTTTATGGAGCGTTCTATTCAAGAAGGTATACCTTTTTTTAGTGTGATTTGGTTTCATGCTCCTCATTTACCTTGTGTGGCTGGTCCCCAGCATGTTGCTTTATATAAGGACTTAGATATGCGACAACGGAATTATTATGGCTGTATTACGGCTTTAGACGAGCAGATAGGACGTTTAGTGGATTATTTAAAGGCAAAAAATATATATGAGAATAGCATAATTCTTTTTTGTAGTGATAATGGTCCGGAATTGGAGACTCCGGGTTCTCCCGGGAATTTCCGAGGTAAAAAACGCTCTCTTTATGAAGGAGGGATACGGGTTCCATCGCTTATGTGTTGGCCGGCGAAATTGGCGAAAGGTAGTAAACTGGGAGTCCCTTGTTCTACCGTGGATTATATGCCGACATTATTGGATATAGCGAATGTATCCAATAGAAAGGAGCTTGTACTGGATGGTGAGTCTTTCTGGCCTAAGCTAATGAGGCATGAAACTAAAAGGATGAAGCCTCTAGTTTTTTGCTCTGGTTATCAAGGGGCCGTGATCGATATGGATTATAAACTTTATTATACAAAAGGAAAATATGAATTATATAATATAGCGAAAGATCCGAGTGAGAAAAATGATATTTCGGCGGCTTATCCCGAAAAAATGGAGCGATTAGAAAAGTGCTTGAAAGAGAATGTGGAGGATTACAGACAATCTTTCGAGAAAGGAAAGACCGAGGAGCATGTGGATTGGCAAGATTGGTGGAATATTTGGAAGTAGTACATCTAAAAATGATATTCAATAAATAAATCATGAATATAAAACAACTTATTTTAACTACCGGCGGGCTTCTGCTCGCTGGTATCGTTGAGGCTCAGTCGACTCATCCGAACGTGATCTTGATTTATACGGACGATCATGGATCATTGGACGTGAATTGCTTTGGGGCGAAAGATTTATGTACTCCGCATATGGATGCCTTGGCAAATCAGGGGGTTCGCTTTACCCAGTTTTATGGGGCGGCGGTTAGCTCGGTGTCAAGGGCTTCCTTATTGACGGGGCAATTCGCCAAACGTGCGGGACTTACGGTGAACGCAGGAGGGAATAGTTTCTTGCCAGTAGAGAAAGAGACCATGGCCGAGCGGATGAAATCGAATGGCTACCGTACCGCCTTAATCGGAAAATGGCATTTGGGCGACCGTATAGAACAGGGTCCGAATGCACAGGGTTTCGATTACTTTTGGGGAATACGAGGAGGATGTGTGGATAATTATTCCCATTTCTATTATTGGGGTGGCCCGAATCGGCATGATTTGTGGCAGAATGAGAGGGAGATCTATTCTCCGGGCAACTTTTTCGCCGCAGAGAACCTGAAAGAGATCAAGAAATTCGCTACGGAAGATAAAGAGAAACCGTTCTTTATCTATTGGGCGGTAAATATCCCTCATTACCCATTGCAGCCCAGCGAGAAATGGTTGGATTATTATGCGGACCTACCTAATCCCAGAAGAATGTATGCGGCGTTTGTCTCTACTTTCGATGATTATTTAGGGGAGTTACGTACCTTCTTGGCTGCCGAGGGGTTGGCTGATAATACCATCTTGATCTTCCAATCGGATAACGGGCATAGCATGGAGGAACGTACTTTTAGAGGAGGAGGCTATAGCGGTCCTTACCGGGCCGGAAAATTCTCTTTGTTTGAGGGAGGTATCCGGGTTCCGGCTATCATCTGCTGGCCCAAGGAGCTGCCACAAGGTGAGGTACGTGATCAGGTTGCGATGAATATCGATTGGTTTCCTACCTTGGTCGAATTATGCGGTCTTTCAGCGGAAGGGATGGATGTGGATGGAAAGAGCTTACTCCCACTTATCAAAGACAGTTCCAAACCTTCTCCTCATAAGGCACTTCATTTTGATTTTGGGAAGCAATGGGCTGTCCGTTGCGGGGAATGGAAATTAATAGCGAATCCCCATGACGTGACTCCGGAGGGAGAGAAGGTCCTTAATGAGTTGTTCCTTTCCAACTTAGAAAAGGATAACACGGAACATATGAATTTCAAAGATCAATATCCCGAGAAAGTAAAGGAGTTGCAAGCGATGAGAGATGCTTTTGAGCGTTCTTTAGAAAAGTGATAATCCTAGGACTATTCTTGCTTTAAAAAATGTAAAAAGAAAGAACGTCTGATTATGTATGTTTATATTTGTTTAATTAAAAGCCAATATATCAATAAATAATATCATGAAGAATAAACTAATGTTACTGACGGCCGCCTCAGCCTTTTCAATGGCAGGCATAGCCGCTGATTACACGAATATCGTCCTGATTAATTTGGATGATGTGGGGTACGGAGATTTTTCTTTTAATGGGGCTTACGGATATACCACTCCGAATATCGACAAAATGGCGGCGGAAGGCGTTCGTTTTACACACTTCTTGGCGGGACAGCCGATCAGTGGAGCGTCTCGTGCCGGCTTGTTGACCGGTTGCTATCCGAATCGTATCGGTTTCGCCGGCGCTCCGGGACCGGATTCGAACTACGGAATCCATCCGGATGAGATGACGATCGCAGAGGTATTGAAACAGAAAGGATATAGTACCGCTATCTTCGGTAAATGGCATTTAGGTAGCCAAAAGGAATTTCTTCCCTTGCAAAATGGCTTCGATGAGTATTATGGTTTGCCGTATTCTAACGATATGTGGCCATTCCACCCGCAACAAGGTGAGGTATTTAATTTCCCGGATTTGCCGACTTATGACGGAAATGAGATTATCGGTTATAATACGGACCAAACACGGTTGACTACGGATTATACCACCCGTTCTGTTAATTTCATCAAGAAGAATAAGAATAAGCCTTTCTTCTTGTATCTGGCCCATAATATGCCCCATGTACCGTTGGCCGTTTCCGATAAATTCAAGGGAAACGTTGGCCATTTCCGATAAATTCAAGGGAAAGAGCGAGCAGGGTTTATATGGCGACGTGATGATGGAGATCGACTGGAGTGTAGGTGAGATATTCAAGACATTGCGTGAGCTGGGCTTGGAAGATAATACGTTGGTGATCTTGACTTCCGATAATGGTCCTTGGACCAATTACGGGAATCATGCCGGTTCAGCCGGTGGGTTACGTGAGGCAAAGGCTACGACCTTTGATGGTGGTAACCGGGTTCCTTGTATCATGTACTGGAAAGGTAAGACGTTACCGGGCACGACTTGTAATAAGTTAGCTTCTAATATCGACCTTCTTCCTACGTTTGCCGAGATCACGCAGGCCCCGCTGCCTACTCGCAAGATTGATGGCGTTAGTATCTTATCATTGATAGAGGGCAAGAAAGATGCGAATCCTCGTGAATCCTTTGTCTATTATTATAACAAGAATGACTTGGAGGCTGTCACGGACGGTATGTTTAAGCTGGTATTCCCTCATAAATACGTTACTTACGGGGCTTATGAGCCGGGAAACGACGGCCAGCCGGGTAAGTTGACGAATCTGGAGATCATGAAACCTGAGATGTATGACTTGCGCCGTGATCCGGGAGAGCGTTATAACGTGATCACCCAGTATCCTGAGGAAGCCGCGAAGTTGATGAAGATCGCCGACCTGAAACGTCATGAGTTAGGGGATAACCTAACGCGCGTAAAGGGAACGGAGCGTAGGGAACCGGGTCTAGTACAAGGGAAAAAACGTCATGACCTATGAAACAATCGATCATAAGTATCGGAATGACTGCCTGTTGTCTTTCGGGGAACGGGCAGTTCCTCTTTGCCGCCGATAAACCGGCGCAAGAGGAACGTCCCAATATCTTGTTTATCCTTTCGGATGATCATACTTCCCAGTCTTGGGGCATTTACGGGGGGGTGTTGGGTGATTATGCCCGGAACGAGAATATCCGTCGCTTGGCTGCGGAGGGCTGCGTGTTAGATAATTGTTTTTGTACGAACTCGATCTCTTCCCCTAGTCGTGCGGCGATCTTGACCGGAGCCTATAGTCACGTGAACGGTGTTTACACGTTAAGTGATTCCTTTGATCCGGAGCAGGATAATATCGCCAAGCAAATGCGGGCGGGAGGCTATCAGACCGCTTTGGTCGGTAAATGGCATCTGAAAACGCAACCGCAAGGTTTCGACTTCTATTCCGTGTTTCATGACCAAGGCGAGTACCGGGACCCTACTTTCATAAACTGTACGGACCCTTGGCCGGGTGAGCGTAATTTCGGGGAGCGGGTACGAGGTTTCTCCACGGATATCGTGACGGATAAGGCGATCCGCTGGATGAAAGAGGCCGATAAGGACCGGCCTTTCATGATGTGTTGTCATTTCAAGGCTACACACGAACCTTGGGATTTTCCGGAACGGATGAGGCATTTGTATGACGGCGTTGTTTTCCCGGAACCGGAGAACTTATTTGATTGGGGGCCGGAGACGAATGGACGTACCTTCTCCGGACAGCCTTTGGAGGAGTTGGCTCGTCGTTGGGACGTGGCGTCGCAAGACCCTGATAAATGGTGGTGCCGGTATCCGGAGTTGCCTTTTACGACGAAGGGCATGCATCGATCTGCCGCCCGTAGCGCCGCTTACCAGAAATTGGTGTGCGACTATCTGCGTTGCGGGGCTACGATCGACGATAATATCGGGAAGTTATTGAAAGCGCTGGACGATATGGGAATCGCCGATAATACGATCGTGGTGTACGTATCCGACCAAGGTTATTTCTTAGGAGAGCATGGTTTCTTCGATAAGCGTATGATGTATGAGGAGTCTCTACGTATGCCTTTCGTGATCCGTTACCCGAAAGAGATCCCGGCAGGGACCCGCAATAAGGATATGATCTTGAACGTGGATTTTGCCTCTTTGCTGGCGGATTACGCAGGCGTGAAGACCCCGAAAGAATCGCAGGGCCATAGTTTTCGCAATAATCTGAAAGGAAATACCCCAAGGGATTGGCGTAAGGAGATGTATTATCGTTATTGGACCCAACATTCGAACCGTCCGGCCCATATGGGTATCCGTAATGAGCGGTATAAACTGATGTTTTTCTATGGCGACCGTCTGAATATGACTGGTTCGGAGGATAAGACCACGACACCAGCATGGGAGTTTTACGACCTTCAATCCGATCCTCGTGAGAATCACAACGCTTACAACGATCCCCAATACGCCAAGATCATCCGGCAAATGAAGGAGGAGATGCTGAAGCTGCGGAAAGATGTTAAGGATGAGGACACGAATACTCCTAGGATGAAGGAGATTATGGAGACCTATTATTGGTAAAAAGAAAGCGGAGGGAGACGTAGCGTGCTGCGTCGCCTATCCTTTGTAATAGAAGTCCACGCTAGCAACCGAGAGGGAGTGTGGTATGTTATAAAGCATGTATTTCTAGAAAGAAGAAGGAATTTGTTCTTTTGTGAAAAAGAAGTCTTATGTTTGTGCACGATATGAAAAACAGGGTTTATATGGCCCCGTTATCAGTAAACAACCAACCTTGACATGAATACAAACAGAGATAAGGCTGTCTCTTTTGGGCGGGACGGCGGAGATGTCCGCCGTCCCGTTTTTTTTGTCAATGAGCCAGAGCCCTACGTGACATCCGTTCCAGCTCCGGGGAGCCAGAGCGGAATATCGCCCGCTGGCTGTGTGAATAATGACAAGCTGCGTCTCCCCGGATACCTATTTCGTTAACTCATAAGCCTCTATCACGCACTCCAAAGCGCAAGCGTTTGCTGCCGAGCTTTCCTTGTGGAAAGGGCCGTACCAATAACAACCGAAGCTTTTGGAGGCCGGGTCGTAATCTCTCGTGATGATGGACTCGGCGTTCTTCAAGATGAAATCCTTGTAGGCTGGTTTCTTGGTTAGGTCATACAGGAAGGCTAAATGACGGATGAAGATACCCTTAAATTGGACACCGTCGTTGCTATCATCGATCTCGGGCTTCATCTCACGAAGTATACCCTCGTCGGTTACCAATTGCGTGGTAATGGTAGCGTCGGCGATCTTTTCCGCTAGCTCCAAGTAAGATTTATCGTTGGTTTGGAGATACATCTCGGCTAAGACAGCGATGGCTACGCCTTGGTTATACGTGTAGTGGGCGTTGCGGTTGGGGGTACAATCGTCTTTCGTGCCGTCCTCGATTTGGTAGATGTCCGTATTGATCATGCCAGTTCGCATATACCAATCCACGTTCTTCTTGAACCAGTCGAGGTACGCCGGATTTTGGGTCGCTTTATATAATCGGATAGCTGTCAGGGAGAACAGGTTGTTCGCTATGGAGTTCTTGTAATGCAAAGGGTTCTTTTTCCAGAAGATGCCACCTCCGCAAGCGTCGCTCCAGCCAGTTGTCATATCATCGAATATGATCTCGGCCATATCTAGGTACTTTTTCTCTCCGGTCAGTTTGGAGGCCTCGATCCATGCCAATGCCCACCAACCCTCGTCATCGTAATAATCATTGATGAAGTTGTCGCAATAACGGGGAGTACCGGTTGAGTCTACGCCTACTTGGTAATGACGGGCTTTCTCGAATACATCCTCTATGACAGATGGGATGGCCGGATCTTTGGTTACGGCGCCGTAGCGAATGGTGGCGGTCAATACGTTCGCCGAGTTCCACCAGCCGGCTGTTTCCCAGATACCGGTCGTGTCGTTTCTCCAGCTTAGGGAGGTTTGTACGCTTTCTCGCATCTTTCCCTCAAAAGGGGAAGGTTTGCTACAGGATAGCATGAAAAATACAAGCAATACGCTTGTCAGGAAATGTTTGTACATACGTATTTATGAAAATAAGATTAGATTAAGCCACAAAGATAAATGATCTTTTTGAACTTTAGTTAAACTTTGTACCTTTGTCTGACGGAATCTAAGATACTTCAATATTAATCATAAAAGAAAAACACGGTAAGATGAAAAAGCAAATCTTATTTATTTGTTGTGCGGTAATCGCATACTGCCTGAGCGCCTGTAATACGGCACCTCAGCAAGTGCCTTTGAAAGAGAAGAATCTGCCAAAGCATGTAATCTTGATTGGTTTCGACGGCTTGAGCGCCCATTGCTTGAATAATGGGGCGGATATGCCTACTTTCCGTAAGATGATGGCGGAAGGTGCTTCCACGTTAGAGAATCGTTCGATCCTGCCTTCGTCGAGTGCTTGTAATTGGGCTTCCATGTTTATGGGAGCAGGACCGGAGTTGCACGGATATACGGAGTGGGGATCTCGTACGCCGGAGCTTCCTTCCCGTGTCGTGAATAGCGACAACCGTTTCCCGAATATCTTCGGCATGTACCGGGATAAGGCTCCCGAGGCTGAGATTGGCTATATCTATGAGTGGGAAGGCATGAATTATCTGGTGGATACCTTGGCCATGAGCTTCCGTAAGCATGCCCCGATGTCGGCTGAGAACCCGAACGGATGTACCCCGGTAGCCGTTCAGTATATCAAGGAGAAGAAGCCGAACCTTTGCGCGATTATATACGATCAGCCGGATGGTACCGGACATGGCAAGGGATGGAGTTCCCCGGAGTATTTCGCCATGGTGAATCATTTGGACAGTTGCTTGACGCAAGTGATGGACGCCGTTCGTGAGGCGGGTATCATGGATGATACGGTGGTTATACTGACGGCCGACCACGGCGGTATCGAGACCGGTCACGGTGGCAAGACGATGAACGAGATGCAAACCCCGATCGTTTTCTATGGAAAGAACGTAAAGAAAGGCTTCAAGATCCCGGAGAGCACGATGGTATATGATATCGCCGGTACGATGGCTTACCTATTGGACGTACCGCAGCCGCAGGTGTGGATCGCCCGTCCGATATTATCAGCTTTCGAGGATAATTAAAAACATAGATCATGAAGAAAGTTATTTATTCTTTTATTTTTCTTTTTTGCGCCGTATTAACCTTACAGGCGGAGACAATGGTGGTTGCCACCTATAATTTGCGTAACGCCAACGGCGGCGATTCCACGAACGGTAACGGTTGGGGACAACGCTATCCCTACATCGCCCAGATCGTACAATTTCACGGGTTCGATATCTTTGGTACCCAAGAGGGCAAATATCCGCAATTGCAGGACTTGAGGCAAGCCATGCCCGGATATGATTATATCGGTGTGGGACGTGACGATGGTAAGCGGGCGGGAGAGCATTCGGCTATCTTTTACCGCACGGACAAGTTCGAGGTTTTGGAGCATGGCGATTTCTGGCTATCCGAGATCACCGACCGTCCGAATAAGGGCTGGGATGCCGTCCTTCCCCGTATCTGTACGTGGGGTGAGTTCCGGGATAAGCAAACCGGTTTCACTTTCTTGTTCTTCAACCTTCACATGGACCATGTAGGCGTACAGGCACGTGCCGAGAGCGCCAAGCTGATCTTGGAGAAGATCAAGGAGTTCCCCAAGAAACTTCCCGCTATCCTTACCGGCGATTTCAACGTGGACCAAACAAGTGAGTCCTATCAGTTGTTAGATGGTTCCGGTATCATGCGTGACTCTTATGAGATCGCAGATTTCCGCTATGCCCCGAATGGTACCTTCAACGGTTTCCATCCGGACCGCAAGACCGATAGCCGTATCGACCATCTTTTCTTGACCAAGGAGTTTGAGGTGAAGAAGTATGGAATCTTAACGGATACCTATCGCTCCGAGGTGAAAGAAAGCGCCCAGAAGGAGCAAAACGGTAATTTCCCGAAAGAGGTGTCATTGAGCAAATACGAGGCCCGCACTCCTTCCGACCACTTTCCCGTAATGATCGTTGTGGAAGTAAAAGACTGAGGTTTTAGAAAAATTGGTTATTATTAACCCCGTAATCTTTATCAAATTTGTTTAGATCCTGTTATATAATCAGAATATTGACTAAAATGATCTAAACAAATTTGGTATGATACGTAAATTATTGATTCGTGATTTGACTCTTCGCGATGGTCAGCAATCGGCATTCGCTACAAGAATGTCTCAAGCGCAAATAGACCGTGTACTTCCTTACTACAAAGACGCAGGCTTTTATGCCATGGAAGTATGGGGTGGGGCGGTTCCCGATTCCGTGATGCGTTATTTAGGTGAGAATCCGTGGGATCGTTTAGAGATCATCAAAGCGGAAATAGGTAATTCCTCAAAGCTATCCGCTCTTTCCCGTGGGCGTAATTTATTCGGTTATAATCCTTATCCCGACGAGATTATAGAAGGCTTTTGCCGGAACTCGATTCGTTCCGGTATCGATATCATGCGTATTTTCGATGCTTTGAACGACGTGGATAACGTGAAATCCACGATCCGTTATGTGAAGAAATTCGGGGGAAAGGCCGACTGTGCCATCTGTTATACGATAGATCCTCACCATTCCCCGGTAGAACGTATAAAAGCCGCCTTGCATGGACGGCCCTTGCATAAGCCTGTTTTTACGAATGAGTATTTCTTAAACAAGGCCCTTCAACTGGAGTCGCTGGGCGCAGATATGATCACCCTGAAGGATATGAGTGGTTTGATACCTCCGGCTCGTACGGCGGAATTGGTGCGATTGTTCAAGAAGAGCTTGAAAGTACCGGTGGATTTTCATACGCATTGTACGCCCGGTTACGGATTGGCGTCGGTCGTATCCGCCATTATCAATGGGGTGGATATCGTTGATACGAATATATGGAACTTCGCCGGAGGACCAGCCGCTCCCGCCGTGGAGCTGGTCTATATCTTCTGCAAGAAATTGGGTATCGAGCTGGATCTTGATATGGATGCGATCGCTAAGATCAACAAGGAATTATTGACGATCCGCAAGGAACTTTCCGCATTCAATACCGCTAAGAAATTCCCGAGACCCTTTAATCCCGTAGAGGATAGTTTCCCCGCCGAGATCGACCGCTTCTTCAACGATGCCATCGAGGCCGCTCGGAAAGATAAGGAGGACGATTTGCTGCTTTATTGCCGTGCGATCGAGGAGTATTTTGATTTCCCCGAGCCGAACGAGTTGGTGAAAAAAGCGCAGATCCCGGGAGGTATGTACACAAATATGGTTGCCCAGTTGAAGCAATTAGGGCAGATCGACTTGTTGGAGAAGGCGATGTCGCTCATTCCGCAAGTACGGATGGATGCCGGCTTGCCTCCGTTGGTGACGCCTACGAGCCAGATTATCGGGGCGCAAGCGGTTTCCTGTGCGCTGGATGAGCTGAAAGGCCGCCCGATGTATAGTAATCCTTCCAACCAGTTTATCGCCTTGGTAAAAGGAGAGTATGGCAAGACGCCGATTCCGGTAGATCCGGCGTTCCGGTTGAAAATCACCGGCGTACAAAATGAGGTGCCTTACGACGGTTCCCATTACGTGATGCAAGAGAATCCTGTATTGGAGGATTTGGATGTGTTATTGGCTGAGAATGAGAAAGAAATACTGTTGCTGGAGTTATTCCCGACGGTAGCCCGTACATTTTTAACTAAATGGAAAGAACAAAAAGCGAGATCGAATGTTTAATAGTAGAAAGTCTTCAAATTTGGCATCCGTCATCTATTATATGTACGTTGCCGTTTAAACGGTGATACGAAAAGGCTCTCCGAATGGTAAGCGAACCATGGGAGAGCCTTCTTTATTTTATAAAGTGACTTTTTCGCGGACTTTACAAAGGGATCTTGTCTATACGACGTTGGTGGCGACCACCCTCAAAAGGTGTATCCAAGAATATCTCAACGATTTTCTTAGCCTCTTCCTTGCTGATAAAACGACCGGGCATTGATAACACGTTCGCGTCGTTATGCTCACGTGCCAGTTTTGCGATATCCTCTTGCCAGCATAAGGCGGCACGGACACCCCGATGTTTGTTCAAGGTCATACTAATGCCATTCCCTGTACCGCAGACAGCTATTCCCGGATAAACCTCGCCAGCTTCTACGGCCTTGCCCATCAGATGGGCGAAATCCGGATAATCGCAACTGTCAGAGAAATAAGTTCCAAAATCTTTATAAGACAATCCCCTTTCATCGAGGATTGTCTTTATATATTCTTTTAACTCAAAACCAGCGTGATCGCTACACAAACCTACTATACCCATCTTTATGCTAATAATTCTTTTACTTGGTTATAAACGTTCTTAGCCGTGAAACCTAATTTCTCGTCCAATACTTTGTAAGGGGCGGAGAAACCGAAGGATTCAAGTCCCCATACCTTGCCGTTAGGACCTACCAACCCTTCCAGATTAACCGGAAGACCAGCGGTTAAGCCGAAAATCTTGCTTCCTGCGGGAAGAATGGATTCTTGGTACTCTTTGCTTTGTGAACGGAATAGACCTTCGGAAGGTACGGAAACGATACGAACCTTTATGCCATCGGCACGAAGCAGGGCGGCGCCCTCGACCAAAGTCGATACCTCGGAACCGGAAGCCAAAAGAATTACATCCGCATTAGCGTCTTCATTGACGATATAGGCACCCTTTTCCGCTTGCAAAGCCTCTTGATAGCGGTTTTCCTTAGCGGGAAGATCTGTGATATTCTGACGAGAAAGAATCAATGCGGTAGGAGTGTAAACGTTCTCCATCGCTAGTTTCCATGCGACTGTTGTCTCCACAACGTCTGCCGGACGAAGTACCAACATGGAGTTGTGTCCCTTATGATTCTTCAATTTCTCTAATAAACGAACTTGAGCTTCTTGCTCTACCGGCTCGTGCGTAGGTCCGTCTTCTCCAACACGGAAAGCGTCGTGTGTCCAGATGAACTTAACGGGCTGCTCCATCAATGCGGCCATACGTAACGCAGGCTTCATGTAATCGGAGAATACGAAGAAAGTACCGCAAGCGGCGATCACGCCACCATGTAAAGACATACCGATACAGATACAAGCCATAGAAAGCTCGGCTACACCCGCTTGGAAGAAAGCTCCGCTAAAGTCGCCTTTCACGAAAGCATGAGTCTTTTTCAAGAAGCCGTCTGTCTTATCGGAATTGGAAAGGTCGGCGGAAGCTACGATCATGTTTTCTACATGGGTAGCAAGCACACCTAATACGGTAGCGGAAGCGGCACGGGTCGCTTGGTTCGCTTTCTGCTCGATTGCGGCCCAGTCGATTTTAGGAGCCTTACCGGAGAACCATTGCTCCATCTTAGCCGCTAAGTCCGGGTGAGCTTTCGCCCAGACGTCTCTCACGGCGTAACGCTCGGCGACGATTACTTCCAGTTCTTTCGCACGTTTGGCATATAATTCGGCTACCTCAGGAAGGATTGCGAACGGATGTTCCGGATCGCCTCCTAGGTTCTTGATCGTATCTGCGATGGAAGCTCCTGCCGCGGATAAAGGTTGTCCGTGAGTAGATACCTTATTCTCGTAACAGCTGTTATCAGCGCCGACAGCACCTTTCCCCATAACGGTGTTACCGATGATCAAAGTCGGTTTGGAGATCTCTGCCTTAGCCTCTTTTAAAGCCTTGCGGATCTCGTTTACGTCGTTACCGTTTATTTGAATGACTTTCCAGCCCCAAGCCTCGTATTTCATGGCTACGTTCTCCGCGTCGACGTCTTCTACCTTGGTAGATAGCTGTACGTTGTTAGCGTCGTAGAACATGATCAAGTTGTCCAGTCCTAAAGTTCCGGCGATACGTCCGGCACCTTGGGAGATTTCCTCTTGGATACCTCCATCGGAAATATATGCGTAAATAGTCTGGTTCATTACTTCCTCACCCAGACGTGCTTTCAAGAATTTAGCTGCGATAGCCGCACCTACCGCATAAGTATGTCCTTGTCCCAACGGGCCGGACGTATTTTCGATACCACGCATAACGTCTACCTCAGGATGTCCCGGAGTAACGCTTCCCCATTGGCGGAACTGTTGAAGTTCATCCAATGTGAATTTGCCGCTTAAAGCCAGTACGGAATAAAGCATCGGAGACATATGCCCCGGGTCAAGGAAGAAACGATCGCGTCCTTCCCATTTGGGATTCTTGGGATCGTATATTAAGAACTCTGAGAACAGTACGTTAACAAAGTCTGCACCACCCATAGCGCCACCCGGGTGCCCGGAGTTCGCTTTCTCCACCATTGACGCAGCCAGTATACGGATGTTATCAGCTGCTTTGTTCATTACTTGAATATCGTTCATTTTATCAGATGAATTATTTATTTGACTGCAAAGATAATCAAACTCTTTGTAAGAGCCGTTATATCAATCAAACAATTCCTTTTCGGTAAAGGTTCCTATCTTCTTATATTTTTGATAAATTGAGAGATATTTAAGATAGCCCGCTGAGCGCCTTATTCTTGCGGGTATACATCATTCGGATTAGAGCGAGAAGTCAAAACCCTGTTCAACCCATTTGTTGTATTTTTTCTCGTTGAATTTGTAGAGGAAAGCTCCTCGTTTAGAACTTTTCTTGTCTTTGATATCCAGTTTTTCCAGAATATCCATGGCGTTTAGCTTTTTGCGGAAGTTTCGTTTGTCTAAAAGGGTTTGGTAGATGGCCTCATACAATGTCTGTAGTTGGGGCAAGGTAAATTGCTCGGGAAGCAAATTGAAACCGATAGGGCGGCTTGCCGCTTTCTTTTTAAGGACGGACAACGTATCGTTTATCATTTGGTTATGGTCGAAAATCAAGTCGGGAAGCTCGGATATCTTGGTCCAAGTAGCGTTATGGCTTTCCAAGATCTCGGGACTAAAATCATTCATATTCACCAAGGAATAGTAAGCTACGGAGATAACCCGCTCCCCTAGGTCACGCGATACATCTCCGTAAGCCCCTATTTGTTCCATAAAAAGATGCTCGATGCCCGTGCAATCGGTTAATACCCGTGATGCTGCTTCATCCACGCTTTCCCCGGATTTCACGAAGCCTCCCATAAGAGACCACTGTCCTTTCATCGGCTCGAACGAACGTTTGTATAATAAAACATTCAACTCCTTATTGTTAAACCCTAGAATGATACAATCTACGGCAACATAGAATTTTACTTCGTCTTGATAAAAAGCTGCTGACATCGTTTTATGGATTTTAAAGATTAACAGAGCTTGCGTGCTCCGTCGCTGATTACTACATTATATAATTTAGGTTCACGGCCAAACTTCTCTTTATAAGCGGAGAAGGCTTTCTTCACGAAATCGTCGTACAACTCATCCTTAACCAAGTTGATCGTACAACCGCCGAATCCTCCACCCATGACACGAGAACCCGTTACACCACATTCCTTGGCGATATCGTTCAAGAAATCCAGTTCCTCGCAGCTAACTTCATAAAGCTTGCTCATACCTTGATGCGTGCCGTACATCTTTTCGCCGACAGTCTCATAGTCGCCTTTCTCCAAAGCGGCACATACGTCGAGTACACGTTGGATTTCCTCGATAACATATTCGGCACGCATGTAATCCTCTGCGCTGACATCCGCTTTTACCTCGTTCAGCATCTCCATCGTAGCGTCACGTAAGAACTCTACTTCCGGATGGTTGCGGCGAATGGCGGCTACCACGTTCTCGCAGGATTTACGGCGTTTGTTGTAGGCTGAGGATGCCAACTCATGCTTAACGACCGAATCCAATAACACGAGTTTGTAACCAACCGGATTAAACGGATAATATTTATATTCCAAAGAACGGCAATCCAAGCGGATCAAACTTCCGGCCTTGCCGAATACGGAAGCGAATTGGTCCATGATACCGCAATTCACGCCACAATAATTATGTTCTGTAGCTTGACCGATCTTAGCCAACTCGAATTTATCGATATTCAATGAGAATAAGTCATTCAATGCGAAAGCATAAGTACTTTCCAATGCGGCGGAAGAAGACATTCCAGCGCCCAGAGGTACGTCTCCAGCGAATACGGTATCGAAACCTTGGATATTACCACCTCGTTTAATAATCTCCCGGCATACGCCAAAGATATATCTTGCCCAGCTTGCGGAAGGAGCGTCCTCCTCGGTCAAGCCAAATTCAGCGTAATCATTTAAGTCGATGGAGAACGCCCGGACTTTACCCGTCCCATTCGGTTTGATCTCGGCGATCATCCCTTTATCTACAGCACCCGGAAAAACGAAACCTCCATTATAATCAGTGTGTTCACCGATCAAGTTAATACGTCCCGGGGATGTGTATAAGCTACCTTCGGTATTAAATAACTCTTTAAATTTAGTTCTGATTTTTTGTTGCATGATACTTAATTTGATTAAGGTAAATAATTGAATAAACAAGAAGAAATTACCCATTCAGATAACTCTGCCGGATAATTTCTTCTTTATCATATTATGTCCTGTCCTTATTATTCAACAGGAATGTCTTTGTTTACGTTCTTGCTACCGATCAAAGCGTAATATAGCAAATATGCCAATCCTAGGAATACCACCCAGAAGCTAGTAATGAAACCGCCAGCGTCGGCTACAGCTCCTTGGATCAACGGAAGAATACCTCCACCGCAAACCATTACCATGAAGATACCGGAAGCGGCTGCCGTATATTTACCTAAACCTTCTACTGCCAAGTTGAAGATACCACCCCACATGATGGAAGTACATAAACCACAAAGAGCCATGAACATGATTCCAACCGGAACCTCAACCATACCGAAAGAGATATCAGACAAGAATACAGGCATACTAACTTTTGTCGTAGCAGGGGCGAAGATAGCGATCAAGATAAAGATCATACCTACCGTGGCGGCTGATGACAACATCGCCTTACTAGAGATCTTAGCTCCGAAAGAGGCACCGAACAGACGTCCGATCATCATCAAGAACCAATATGTACCCACGATAGAACCGGCTACTGTAGGATCGATACCGATCTCAGGAGAAGTAGCGAACAAGTTCATGAAGTTAGGAATACCTACTTCAACACCCACATACAAGAAGATTGCGATGGCACCTAAAATGAAGTGACGGAAAGAAAGTGCGCTGTGCTTGTCCGGAGTCTTGGCTTCATTTTCCTTAACCATATGCGGTTCCGGAATTTGCATGCAGAACAATACGATAAATACGATGGCAAAGATACCCATAGCCAAGAACAATGCCGGGTTAGCGTCACTGATCTGAGCCTTAGCAGCGTCACCGATCAAATAACCAACCAATACCGGAACGATCGTAGCGCCGATAGAGTTCACGGAACCGGCAACCTGAATTAATTGGTTACCTTTGTTTCCACCACCACCTAGCGTGTTCAACATCGGGTTTACTACGGTATTCAACATACACATAGAGAAACCGGACACGAAAGCACCTGTCAAATAAACAGCGTAGCTACCAGCCACACCGGAAAGATAAGAAATACCTACACCACAGAAACCTACGATGATCGCTAACAAAGCGGTTTTCTTGTAACCGATCTTCTGCAATAACATACCGGCCGGAATACCCATGAAGGCATAGGCGATAAAGTTAGCCGCGTTACCCAGCTGCGACATGAAGTTGCTGGCAGCGAACTGGTTCTTAACGATGATACCGAATGGGTTCTGTAGACCCGTCACGAAAGATATCATGAAGAAGAGAGCCACCATCATGATAATAGGCAATGTGTAATTCTTTTTTGCTGTTGATTCCATTTCTTTTTTGTTGTTTTAGATTATTAGATTACTTAAATTATTCTCTTATTCTACACTGAATTTATAAATAGTAGTACTTTGGAAAACCTCGCCCGGGCGGAGTTCCGTTGTCGGATATTCCGGTTTGTTGGGGCTATCGGGGAAATGCTGGGTTTCCAGACATAAAGCGGCCCGTTCCGGGTAGCGTTGTCCGTTCTTACCTTCGAAATTCCCAGTCATCCAGTTACCTGTGTATAATTGCACGCCCGGTTGAGTCGTATAAGTTTCCATTACGATACCGGTCTTGGGGGAGGAGCAGCGAGCGCAGTAAGAAAGTTCGTTGTCCTCTTTATTTAATATGTACGTGTGGTCATATCCCTTACCGAATATAAGCTGTTCGAAATTGTCATTGATTCGTTCGCCTACCTCATGAGGAGTCCGGAAGTCCATCGGTGTACCTTCTACCTTCTCTTTAGGTCCGTACGGGATTGCCGTATTGTCTGTAGGCAGGTAATAGTCGGCGTTGATCGTGAGGATATGGTCTCCTATATAAGGGTCTCCCGCACCGGATAGGTTAAAATAAGAATGATTGGTTAGATTCAAGACCGTAGGTTTGTCCGTAGAGGCTTGATAGGAGATAACGACCTCATTCTCATTTGTCAGATGATAAGTTACGGTTGTCTTTAGTTCTCCGGGGAAACCTTCCTCACCATCGGCGGAGGTATATTTCAACTCAATGGTTTGCTCGTCTATTTGTTTGGCGTCCCATACGACCGCATTGAATCCCTTGATTCCGCCATGCAAGCTATTGGGGCCATTATTTATGGCTAATTTGTCATAAGTAATACCGTCGATCGTGAATTTTCCAGCGGCGATACGATTTCCATAACGACCGCAAATGGCACCGAAATAAGGTTCTTCTGATGTTAAGTACTCTTCAATCGAATTATGGCCAGTAACGACATCGGTCATTTTTCCGTTCTTATCCGGAACCATCAGTGAGACGATTTTCGCTCCATAATTCGTGATCGCTAGCTCTGCTCCAACCTTGTTACACAGGGTATAAAGCGCCGTTTCTTTCCCGTCAATTTGCTTGCTGAAGTTAGCAACAGACAAGCCCGACAGTGTATTTATGTTCTTCATGCGTATCAATATTATTGAAATTGCGTGTAAAAGTAACTTTCTTCTTTGTATTTATAACCTTTCTGAATAATGTTTTATAGCATGATTTTAGATTTGTCTACCAAAAATATATAATTATCGCTTGTTTATACGTCAAGTCCTTGATTCTTCTCTTAGGCTAAAAAAACAAAACAACTCTTGTCTTACCCCTGTTATTAGTAAAACAGAGATAGAAAGAAATTGTCCATGCGGTCGTCCTATAAATATATCATACTCATACTCTTTGTGCTTATGCCCGGCTTGCTTTATTCCCAATCTCAAGATTGGGTACGTAAGTCCATTTATCCGCAAGCGGATAGTGGTAAAAGCAAGATCTATAATTGGATGTGGGGGAGGCATTATCGTCACCTTTATACGATCCCGATCAGGGTTTCTTCGGCTACGATAGAAACGTTGGGGGGTGGGATGGACATCGTCGGGCAAGCGGAAGGGTTTCACGGATTATTGTTGGAGAATAAGCGTAAGCAATTGTATTTACTAAAGCCCTTGGGTGGCTCTACGAGTTTCTTGGAGTCGAAGTTTTTCCGGGAAATATATAATAAGACTGATTTTAAGAATACATATTTGGATGAGTTCTTAGGAGATGCTTATACGATTATCAATCCCTATACCTTTTTGGTCGCAGATTATTTAGCGAAGTCCGCGGGATTGAGTTTTTCTCCCTCCCGTATTTACTATATTCCTTCCCACATACGGAAAGACACAGTTGCGGACGGCAGCGATATACAAGATAGGCTGGTCAATCTAATCAATGTTCCGGATATTAATTTAAGGTCTAATTTGTATACCACGGAAGACTTTCTAGACAGCCTTCAAGTGAGTAAAAACTATATGGCGGATCAAAATCTATACATTCGGGAACGTATTTTCGATATGTGGACCGGAGATTGGAATAAGATGAACGAAAACTGGGAGTGGCAGTCACATACCGTCAATGATAGCGTAATTTATACCCCGATCGTGATCGATAGGAATCATGCTTTCACGAAGGTGGACGGAGTATTGTTCAAGCAAATGTTGAAGATGTTATCGTTGGATTTTATCTGTAATTATGATAGCCTGATTTTAAAAGATACAAAGAAAATCAATAAGCTAGCTTTTGCGCTGGATATGGCGGTAGCAGGCCGCAGTGATGAGTCGGTTTGGATACGCCAAGCCCAAGAAATTCGGAGACAGATGACCGACTCTTTGATCGATAGCGCTTTTACTTATTTGCCGGAAGGTGTAAAACATGATGAGATAGAACTGATTAAACGAAAGTTGAAACGAAGGAGGCTAGAGTTGGAAGCGGTTGCCAGTCAATATTATCTCTTATTGCAACGTACGCCAGTGGTTGCCGGAACCAATCAATCCGATTATTTCTTGATCGAGCGGCAAGCGCCGGACCGGACTGTTTTACGGATTTATGATCCCGAGACCGGAGACTGTAGGTTGGAACAACAATTCTCCGGCAAGGAAACCAAGGAACTGTGGTTATATGGGCTTGCGGGAAACGATACGTTTGAAGTGAAGGGAAATACACGGAAAGATTTTCCGATATACTTGATCTCCGGAGAGGGGGAGAACCAATACCAATTGAATCATAACCGGAAAATACATGTCTATGATAAAGATTATAAATATGATTACCAGAAGATAAAATACCATAAGATATCTTTTACCCCGTGGGGAATATATGATTCGGATAAAGGTATTAGTTTGGGTACGTTCTTTACATATACGATGTATGGCTTTAAACGAGCCCCATTCACCTATCAGCATCGGATCGGGTATAATTATTTGAAAGGGTTCATGTATGCAGGTATCTTCCCTAATTATGACGGCCGGAGACGTTTATACCTAAATGCCTCCATCTCTTCACCCCGTAACTTCGAGAACTTCTTCGGATTTGGAAATAATACGGCGGGCTATAAAGAGGAGAAAAAGAATTATAACCGGGTGAAGCTCCGGACGTATATGTTTAATCCATCCTTCGAGATGGATTTGAGGAAAGAAGAGGTGATGACATTCTTTGGCTCTTTGGATATGTACAAGGCTAAACGTACGGATGATCGATATATTTATACGGTTTATGGAGAAGATCATCCTATTTTCCGCACGAATTATTTCGTAGGTCTTGGTGCTACTTACCGGATAACGAAACAGCCTTATTCGTGGCTTCCCCTATTGGAAACCGAATGGACGGCCGGATGGAAAATGAATTTGAAAAAGCCGGAACGCAATTTCCCCTATGCGCAGGGAAGCCTTTCATGGAACGTACGGTTCTCGGATCGTTTTACTTGGGCCTCCTTGATGAAGGGAACGGTATTATTCGATAATGACTATGAGTTCTATCAAGCCGCCACGATTGATTTAAGGGGATTCCGTGAGAACCGTTTTATCGGAAAGCAATCCTTTTACCAATACTCGGATTTACGCTTGGACATGGGAAAACTAAAGAATCCGTTCACTCCCTTAAAATATGGTCTATTCGCGGGCTTTGATTATGGTAGGGTCTGGTTTCCCGGTGAGCGCTCCCATAGTTGGCATACTTCCTATGGTGGCGGGATTTGGCTTACTTTCTTGAATAAGTTCACCACTAAATATTCTTGGTTCGGCTCGACGGATAGTTTCCGGTTCGCCTTTGAGTTGGGGCTTGGGTTTTGATATAGCCTCAAACTTACACGGGACTGATGAGGGAAATTCTCATCATGATAAGGAGGGTTATTGTCTATTTCTATATTTGTTCTTGTCTTCTGTCGTATGACCCGGTAAAAACGTGTACGTGTTTTCCGAAAAAGATGTACGACTTTTGTGGAAAACATGTACGTGTTTTTTCAGAAATATAATCATGTTTTTAAGGATGATGATAATCAATGATTTACATATTCGTGTTATTTGCATGCTTATTGTTTGGATTTATTGAGTGAAAATCCATACATTTGCCTTTGATCAATTTTGTTCTTGTTATGAAATGGTTAAGGGCAATGTTTTTGTGCATGGTCGTTTTTGCCGCATTGACTGTGGTCGCCAACGATTCTTTCTCCCAAAAGGAGGTACGGGTGTGTGCTTCTACATCTTTATTTTCAATAGCGAATAAAGAGCCGGCTGCTTTCATCTCTTTTCAAGAAATCATAACTCCTTTGACGTCTTTCTCCGCTTTTGGGGAGAAACTTTTGTACCTTATTGCCTCATTGACTTTTTTCCTCGCTTTGTTTACCCTGTCGGTAGCTTTGTTGTTTTACGAACGGAGGGTAAGTTATGTTCGATTAAAATCCGTCTTTTGGCAAGAACGATACTCTTGCTATGTGCTTTGTCGTATGCTGAATTAGACATGATTATGCCCTGTCTTCAAGGGCATAGAGGAGAGTTGTGTCAATTTATTTTATACGAAAAACAAGCGTATCATGAACTCTATATATCGAAATTTTATTATCACGTTGAAGGCAAATAAAATGGCGGCAACACTAAATATATGCGGCCTCGTAATCGCCTTTACTTTATTTAATAGCGTAGCTATCCGTACGGAATCCGAACGAACTTTTGATAAAATACACTCGAAAGCCGAGGTTATTTATCGATTGGATTGTGTAACGAGTAAAAGTCAATGGCCTACGCAAATCCTGCCTTTCGCCCAAGCATTTGCCTCGTCTTCTCCACATATATTGGTAAGTACGATCATAAATCCTTACGTAGGGGAAGTTTATTTTACGATCGGGAGGGACGAGATTCTCAAAGGTTATAAGGAACCGGTGATAACCTGTACTCCGGGGATCGTTTCTATATTTGACTTCCAATTGGTGGAAGGTTCACTAGATTGCTTAGATGATCCGGAGAAATGCCTTTTGCCGGAAAGTATGGTCCGGAAGATATTTGGCGAGTCATCGGCTATTGGTAAGGAGTTGCTTGCGGAAGAAGAGATTTGGAGCAAGGAACGAAAATCACTAGTCGTAGGAGGAGTTTATAAAGATTTCCCGGAAAACACACAATTGAATAATGCCATTTATACTTCTTTATCGTCGACTTATTGTATGGATGATTGGGATAACTGGATTTTCCTTTGTTATGTCCTTTTAGATGATCCGTCACAAAAAGATCTCATTTGCTCCCAGTTTAACCAAGCATTTCCCTTCAAGCAATACGAGAGGCTCCAAGAGGTACAGACCCGTTTGGTGAATTTATGCGATATTTATTATATGAATGATATGAATAGTGTTACTTACATAAAATCAGGGAATAAAAGACAAACGGATTTGTTGTTTAGCGCTTCGTTTCTAGTGGTATTGATAGCAGTGATTAATTTTATAAACTTTACAATGGCATTGGTTCCGGCAAGAATAAAAAGTATTAACATCCGCAAAATTCTAGGGGACTCGGTATGGCGGTTGCGTGGATTTCTTTGGTTAGAGTCTTTTCTTTTTGCGCTATTGTCTTATGCTATATCCTTGTTGCTGTTATTGGTTTATGAAGGTTGCATTGGAGGAGGCTTTCATATGAAGGGAATAGTTTTTGGGGGTGGATTATTTATGGCTTTGTGTGCGGGACTATTGGCCGGTGCATATCCGGCTATTTATGCGACTTCTATTCCTCAGCGAATCGTGCTGAATGGTTCTTTCGGTTTGTCTCCAAAGGGAAAAAGAATGCGGGAATGTCTGGTTGGTTTTCAGTATACGGTTTCAATTATATTGATCGTCCTGTCACTGTTTATTTATAAGCAGATAGAGACAATGCGGAGTCATTCCTTTGGTTTCGGGAATGATAATGTGGTGGTCGTAGAGCTGAATAAGGAGATAACCGAGAAATATAAAGAGAATCTTACCAACCGTTTGCGTGGTTATGCGGGAATTGAGGATGTGGCTTTCGCCGCTAGTAAGATAGGAGCGACCAATGAGAATCGTGGCGGGGCCGCAGAGTTTAATGGAGAGACTATTTATTTCTATTATTTGAATGTATCACCTAATTTTTTATCCCTTATGGATATTACCGCGAACGAGGGACGTGTCTCAAGGATGGAAGATGCGAGGAATAAAGAGTTGCTTTTGGTTTTTGACCAAAAAGCGAAAAGGCAATTAAACCTTCATGTGGGTGACCGTATGAAAACCTTTTGGGGGAATGATGCCCGGGCATTAGGATTTACGGATGAGGTGGTGATCGCTTCCACACATAAAGCATCGGAGTCGCTAGCTACTTATCCTGTCGCTTTTGTGACGAATGAAGAATTATATATGCCTTACGCTTATATAAAGTTGATGCCGGGGGCTGATAAAGGGAATGTTTTACTTTATATTAGGAATATGCTCAACGAACTTTCCCCTTCATGTTTACCTGATTTTGAGTTTTGCGATACATTCTCCCGGCATCTGTATGAAAAAGAAATCCAGTTTGGCGACCGGGTTATTTTATCCAGTGTTTTATCTATCTGGATGGCATTGGCAGGTATTTTAAGTCTGGTATTGTTTGATGTCCACTATCAGCGGCGAGAAATTGGTATAAGGCGGGTGTATGGATCTTCCGTGAGTGAGATACTATATCGTTTGAATAAAGTCTATTTAAAGGTCTTGCTCATTAGTTTTGTTATCGCGATTCCAGTTTCCTATTATTTTATGGAGAGATGGGGCAGTAATTTTATGGAGAAAGTCCCTGTCAGTTATTTGATTTATTTTGTCGCATTGCTAGGGATCAGTATCCTGACGGTAGGAGTGGTCACGTTCCAAAGTTGGAGGGCGGCGAATGAGAATCCGGTGGATATGTTATAGACAACTTACATCGGCAACGAAGTTAACTTTATCGGCAAAGTGACTTAACATACTTTGCTGATGAAGCTAAGATACTTTGGAAGTACAGATAAGGTATTGGATTGTAACCGATTTTTCTAACTAATTTGAAATTTGTAAGGGAGGATTTATGCGAATAGTCCCTCCCTTACATTTTGTCTTGTTCAAATAGTTGGCTTTATTTGTCCTAGAACTTATTTCTTCAAGGCCTCCAAAACTTGAGGCATCATAGTACAGATATAATGTTCTTCTTTCGCTGTAAAGAAATTGCCATCGACTACGGAATCCTCATCTGTTGCTTGTCCTTTGCTAATGGCAGGCTTAGCCAACGGATGTACCGCTAGCTTCTTTCCTTCCGTGATTCCGGTGAAGTCGAAGAGCATAGCGGCAGCGCAATGTCCAATCATAATTTTACCCTTTTCCCCGAAATTCTTAATCACATCCATTAGATCGATATTGTATTGTTTGCTAGCGTTCTGCTGGAAAACAGGAACCGCATCGCCACAAGCGAATACCATTGCGTCGTATTCATCTTCATGCCCTTTTAAATTAGCGATCACATCGTCTACTGTCAAAGCTATGCCAGAGTTCGTTTTGATCTCTTTTGAATTGGCTACCGCATATACTTTATAAGTAATGCCATTCTCGAAAAATGATTCCAAATATTGGAACAAACCAAATCCATTTACTGGATTTACCGCTAAAACTGCTACTTTCTTTGCCATAATCGTAAATTATTAAGTGATACAATAGTTATTTTTCGTAAGTTTATTACTTTTGTGGCGTAAAAGTAAGCCCCTTTTTTAGAGAAAACAAGAAGGCACTTATAAATAAGGAACTTACATGGATGTAACCATTGTTGAGATTCAAGTAAATAGAAAAGGTTAAAAAATGAAAAACTTTCATCCGACGGGGAATTGCCCCGTGAGAGACGTATTGAGCCGGCTAGGAGATAAATGGTCTATGCTAGTGCTTATCACTTTAAGTGCTAACGGTACCATGCGTTTTAGTGATATCCATAAAACCATCGCGGATGTATCGCAACGTATGCTGACCGTAACCTTGCGTACGCTGGAATCGGATGGTCTGATCGAACGAAAGGTCTATGCGGAAGTTCCTCCCCGAGTAGAATACTGCTTAACGGAAAGAGGATTAAGTCTTATTCCCCATATCCAAGGATTGGTGGATTGGGCGTTGCAGCAGATGAGTGGTATTATGGAAAGCCGGGTTTTACATACGTCATGACTTGAAGGTCTAAGAAAAGGGTTAAGCAAAGGTGGACTTAATAAGATTGACTTTTTTCTGCGAGAATTTCCGCTAAAGATCGGCGGGTTATTTTGTTCTCGATCCAAGATAGAACATCGAAGGTCTTTAGGAGTTGACGCTCGTATTTGTCTTCCTTTATTTTTTGAATGTCTTTTTGATATTGTTGCCATTGTTTATTTCGGGCTTTCTCATAAGAGGGGAGCGGATAATCTCGTACGAATTTGAATATTAATTTCTCTGTAATATAAGTATGTTTTTCGAATTGGATGTTTCTTTTGATAGACGTGATCTCATTTTCAAAGAACTCATAGTTCCCTAACTCTGCTTGAAATAGTAAATTTATTAATCTAGCTATCTTATAAGTAGGAAATGTGTGAAGTAGTTTTCCTAAACTGAAAATCTTTTTCATGTATTTACGGGTTTGACTATAATCTTTTGTATACATACATAAAATAGCGGAACTTAGATATAAAGATAATTGGGTTTCAAGTCTTAATGATGTTATTTTTTTTAGTAACTCTTCTTCTTGTCTTTCCTTTAACTTTTTGGCTTGTTCAAAATGTCCCATATGTAATAAGCTATTAGATTTATAGATATATACTAATGTTTTTACATGTAGTATGAACTCAGTGGAATACTCACCTATTGTCAGAGCTTCTAGCTTAGAAAGGAAAAATGAGGTTTCGCGGTATAGGCCAGCGACATATAAACTGTCTAAAACACCTTGTATAGCGCTAAGGTAGTAAATAGGGGGATTTAGTATTAAATGTTGGTTCTCATTGAATAATCCAATGAGTTCTTGATAATATTGAATAGCTAATTTATAATTCCCTACATTTAGATAATAAGTGGCTTGGAATAACAAATGTAACTTGTTAGCTTCAAAGCTTCGGTATGAACTATTGGCAATTAGATATAGTTCACTCAACACGAGATCGTTCAAATCTTCTTTTTGCTTATCAGAACGGATATATCCTTTATGGATAAGACGATGTTTAAGTATATCGTATAGTTGTGTGTGTTCGTTAAGGCTTTTGGCATATTTTATTACTTCATTGACTTTCATTTGTTTATTTATCAACTGTTTTTCAGATATTGTCTCAAATTCTAGGGCACTTAAATATTTTAGCTCTATTCGCCGAATTAGTAAAAGCAAGGGATCGTTTTCATACATACTTGCTAATTTCTTGGATTTATCTAACTCGATGAACGCTTCATCATACATTTCACGCTCAAATAGTATGTTTGCTTTAGATATGTAGTTGAAAATTCTTGCTTGTATATCTTGTTTCTCTCGGAGTTTAACTAAGCAATCTAAAATTGTGCGATAAAGGTGTTTAACTGCAGCTTCAAAGTTCCTTCCATTCTGGATTTTACAAAAGCATGAATACAAATCTTCAGGAGAGGTATTGGAGTCAATTAAATTAAAAAGTGATATATAAACTTTATCTCCGCTTTGTAAATTTGAGTAAAGATGAAAATACCTTTTTTCTGTTTTTGTCAAAGAATTGACAAGGATTATAAGTGTGTGTGTACTGCTCATATGGCTATAGATGGTTTTTTAAGTACTTGATAAATAGTAATACTAACGTAATAAACAATGCAAATATATCAATTTGGGTTTATCTGTAATGCCAATTGATTGATAATTTTTTTGTTTTTTCTCTTTTTACATTTGCGATATCAAGAGAGGAGCTAATGTGAGGATTTGTTAACATTAAATAAGTAGCCTATGGGACACAGGACGTTTTTTTGATAAGAGAGTATGTAAACTGTAAAGAATAAACCTAATCTAATCCATATTGTTATGAATAGAGAAATAAACACTTTAAGCATTAAGGGATTACTTGATAAACGATTTTGGGTAATCATTGTTTTTTTTATGTTGACTTTGCCTGCCTATGCGGTAACTAATGCGTTTGTAGTGACAGGGGAGGTTATAGATGCAGTGAATAATCCTTTACCCGGGGTTAATGTCGTGGAGAAAGGAACACGTAATGGTACGATCACAGATGTAGATGGTAAATTTGAATTAACGCTGAAGGATGGCAACGCTATACTTTCATTTTCATATATAGGTTTTACTTCTATTGATGTACCTGTTGAAAATAAACAAAATTTACGTGTAAAAATGAGAGAGGACGTTACCCAAATGGATGAAGTTGTTGTTATCGGTTATGGAACGACTACAAAAAAAGAGGTTACGGGATCAATATCTAGTTTGAAAGAAGAAAGTTTCGTGAAAGGAAATATCAGCAATCCTATGCAGTTATTACAAGGACAGGTTGCTGGTATGAATATTGTAAAGCCTAATGGAGGAGATCCTAATGGAGAATTCAAGGTTCAGTTAAGGGGTATGACGACATTGTCCGGTGGCGCTTCTCCATTGGTAGTGATCGATGGTATTATTGGGGGAAGTTTGGAGAGCGTCAATCCTGAAGAGATTGAATCGATAGATGTATTAAAAGATGGTTCTGCCGCAGCCATCTATGGTACTAGAGGTACGAATGGAGTTATTTTGATTACGACTAAAAGAGCGAGTGGTGGAGAAAAAACAACAATTGAATTTTCTACTTATGTAGCTATGCAATCCGTAGCGAAAAAATTGGATGTATTAACTGCGGAGCAATTTAGATCTGTAATCAATGATTATTATCCGACCATGAAAGATCAATATGATTTTGGGGCCTCTACAGATTGGTTTGAGGAAGTGACTCGGAAAAATCCTATAAGTCAATATTATAATGTAGCGTTTTCGGGAGGGGCAAAGTCCTTGGGCTATCGTGCTTCTCTATCTTATCAAAATGATCAAGGACTTTTAGATAAAACGAGCAATAATAAGTTGAGGGCTAAAATGAGTATCAATCAAAGAAATTTTGATGATCGTTTGTCTATAGATTATAATTTGACATATTCAAAAGGGAAAAGCGAACTAGCTGATAATTCGATTTTGCAACAAGTGGCCAGACGTAATCCAACGGAGCCTGTTTATGATCAGGAAGGTATTACACCAATATCTGGAGGATATTATTATAATCCGGGACCGTTTCAATACTTCAATCCTGTAGCGATGGTAAATGAATCTACAAGAGAAAAAGAAATGCGGGATGTTATGGGTAGCATGAAAACTTCATTTGAAATAATTGAGGGATTAAAAGCGTCTGTAATGGGATCAATCACTCAATCGTCTTCAAATACCGGATCTTATTTTGGTCGTTACTATCCGAAAGATTTTGGGACGAATGGAAGTGCTGAAATTAAAAAATCATCCTCGACCAATAGCCTGTTAGAAGCTAGTGTTGATTATAGGAAGGCTTTTAAGGATCATACAATTCAAGCGATAGCGGGGTATTCATATAATAAAGGAGAATATGAAGAGAACAGGTCTCGTAACTATCTGTATGATACAGACTATTTTTCTTACCATAATATTGGGGCGGGAGCAGCTCTTACGCAAGGAAAAGCTGGTATGAGTAGTTACAAGGATGAAAATAAGTTGATCGCTTTTTTTGGACGTGTTATGTATAATTACCAAGAACGATATTTGCTTTCCGCATCAGTACGTTATGAGGGCTCATCGCGTTTCGGTGCAAATAATAAATGGGGAACATTCCCTGCTATTAGTGCTGGATGGCGTATTAATAAAGAACATTTTATGGAGGACATAAAATGGATCAATGATTTAAAATTACGTGTAGGTTATGGTGTTACTGGAAATCAAGAGATAGGAAATTATAAATCATTGCAATTATTGGAAAAAGATAGATTTTTCTATTATAAGGAAAACTGGATTAGTACGTATAAACCTGCTAGTAATCCCAATCCTGATTTAAAATGGGAGCGTAAAGGTGAGCTTAATATAGGCTTGGATTTTTCAGTGCTGGAAGGTCGTTTAGGAGGTACAGTTGACTACTATAATCGTACGACAAAAGACTTATTGTATTGGTATACAGTGCCTGTTCCTCCTAATCTGTATAATCAGCTTTTTACAAATGTAGGTACTATAAAGAATTCTGGTATTGAGGTAACGATTAATGCTATACCTGTTCAAACAAAGGATTTTCGTTGGAATTCGATGCTTACGTTAAGCCATAATACGAATAAATTGGATAAGTTCTCAAATAAAGATTATGCGATGGTACAAATCCGGACTGGCTATATCCCAGAAGATTTTCAGCAATATACACAAAGTATCGTAGAAGGAGGTCCGATTGGAAATTTCTGGGGGCCACGTTTTTTAGGTGTAGACGAAAATGGACAGAATATATTGGAGGATTTGAATAAGGATGGAGTGATAAATGAAGAGGATTACCAAGTAATAGGAAACGCATATCCAGATGTGACATTTGGTTTCTCCAATACGTTTGTTTTCAAGAATTGGGAATTAAGTTTTTTATTGCGAGGAGCGATAGGAAATGATGTTTTGAATGTTCATCGAATGTATTATGAGGGGTTTAATTACTTTGGAGGGAAGAATATCTTGGTATCTACATTGGAACATCCTGAATATAAGGGATCTGCAGTGTTTTCTGATCGTTTTGTAGAAGATGGCTCTTATATGAAACTAGATAACCTTACAATTGGATATAATTTTAGGCTGAATACTTCATGGGTTTCAAGATTGAAATTGTATCTGACCGCTCAAAATTTATTTACGATTACAGGCTATAAAGGTATTGACCCTGAAGTTGATTTATCGGGCTTAGAGCCGGGAATGGATCGGTATGAGTATTATCCGAGAACTCGGACATTTTTATTGGGATTGAATATTAACTTTTAAAAGGATTCTATCATGAAAACATTACATAAGATTCATATATTGGCGATTGCTATTTTTAGTATTCTTGCGCAATCTTGTACGAATTTAGATGAGAAGATTTATTCGACAATTCCTGCGGATGAATTTTTTAAGAATGAGGATGAAATGATAATGAATGTAGGAAGGGCATATACTCATTTGACTTCTTATCTTAATCACTGGAATATCTGGGGTACATTAGTCATTACATCAGATGAAGGTCTGTGCCCTTACCGTGAAACAAATTTATGGTGGGATAATGGGGTATGGATAGATTTGCACCGACATAATTTCCATTCTCAATCTGGTAATTTGAATAATTGTTGGAGTTTTATTTTTGATGGGGTGACTCTCTGTAATCAGATTCTATACCAGATGGAAGAATCGGAGGTTGATTTTCCGACAAAGAAAAATCTGGTGGCTGAGGTGAAAATATTGCGGGCTTGGCTTTACTTGAATGCTATCGATATGTATGGAAATGTCCCTTTGGCAATTGATTTCAAAGAAAAAGAATTACCGGATCAAGTAGGACGGCCTGCTTTGTTTGAATTCATAGAATCAGAGATTAAAGGGAATATCGATTTGTTGGATGAGGTCCCGGCGGCTAACAATTATGGACGTGTGACACAGGCTATGGCTTATACAATGTTATCAAAACTTTATTTAAACGCAAAAGAATGGATTGGAAAAGAGATGTGGAGAGAGACTTCTGATGCGTGCGATAAAGTAATAGGGTTTGGTAAATTGTCGTTAGAGCCTAATTACTTTTCTAACTTCAAGGTGAATAATGAAGATTCTAAAGAAAACATATTTGTGGTAGCTGTTGATAATATTTATACACCCTCGGCGATGATTTTTCATCAAATGTGTTTACATACGCTGAGCCAGCAGACTTTTGGTATCGTCGACTTTTGTTGGGATGGATTCTGTGCGATGGAAAGTCATTATAAATTATATACGGATCAAGATGTACGAAAGAAATCTTGGTTAGAAGGGCCTCAATTTGATTCATCAGGAAATCCTTTAATGTTAGGACCTAATCGTCAGCTAACTTATCGTCCTCAAGTAAAAGCTTTATATAATGAATATGATCCTGCATTATTAGATGATGGAGTTCGTTTTGCGAAATATGAATATGAATCAGGCTTAATGAATGGAATGAACAATGATTATGCTTTTTATCGTTATGCGGATATTTTATTGATGAAAGGGGAAGCTTTAGTCCGTTTAGGTCGAGCTTCAGAGGCTTTATCATATTTTAATGAGGTAAGAGCAAGAGCTGGGGCTCCATTATATCAAGAAAAAGATTTAACTTTGGAGGAAATCTTAAATGAACGGAGTAGAGAGTTAGCATGGGAAGGTTGTCGTCGTCAGGATCTGATTCGTTTTGGTAAATGGAATGATGCATGGTATGAGAAAGAGGCGAAGGGTGATTTTACGAAACTATTTCCTATTCCGTATTGGGCGATTGATACGAATGTGAAATTAAAACAGAATCCCGGTTATTAATTAAATAATTAAGATATGAGTGAAAGAAACTTGCGGAAACATAACATATTGGTAGTTGGAAGTAGTAATACTGATATGGTAATAAAAACAAACCATCTCCCCCGGCCGGGGGAGACTGTGTTAGGTGGAACATTTTTTATGAATCCCGGGGGAAAAGGTGCGAATCAAGCAGTTGCCATTGCGAGATTGGGAGGAGAAGTTTCATTTATTTGTAAAACAGGTAGTGACATATTTGGACATCAGTCTCAGCAATTATTTGAAGAAGAAGGCATAGATACTTCTTATATTTTCTCAGATTCAAAGAATCCTTCCGGTGTAGCGTTGATTACGGTAGATGCCCATGCTGAGAATTGTATTGTTGTGGCTTCTGGGGCAAATGCGAATTTACTGCCAACAGATTTAGCGAAGGCAGAGGAAGCTATAGAACAAGCCGAGTTGATATTAATGCAGTTAGAAATACCGATGGATACTGTTGAGTTTGTCGCAAAGACAGCTTGGAAGAAAAATAAGCGAGTAATACTAAATCCGGCTCCAGCTCAACCATTGTCAGCATCGCTTTTGGAACATCTTTATATGATAACTCCCAATGAAACAGAAGCTGAGATGATATCAGGAGTGAAGATAACAGACGAAGTTTCTGCATGTAAAGCTGCACAGGTGATTAGGGGGATGGGGGTACAGAACGTAATTATTACTTTAGGTTCTAAAGGTGCTTTGATCTATTGTGATTCAACCGTTAAAATGATACCTGCTATAAAAGTAGAAGCAATAGATACAACTGCGGCAGGTGATGTATTCAATGGTGCATTAACTGTAGCTTTATCAGAGAGACGTGATTTGACGGATGCGGTACAATTCGCTTGCAAAGCTTCCGCCATTTCCGTGACTCGTGTGGGAGCGCAATCTTCTGTTCCTTACCGGAATGAGGTGGATATTTTTGATTAATCTATAAAAACAATCTAATATTATGAAACAAACAGTATTTGCGGTGATAACGGTAGCCTCTTTATTTCTAGGGGCGACCTCATGTTCCCAACAACCCTCGGCAAAGGATCAAACGACGGTGCCCGCTGAGTTTACGATTAGTAAAGAAAAGTTGATGGATAAGATTAAGGGAGGTTGGGCCGGACAAACCATAGGCTGTACGTATGGCGGTCCGACGGAGTTCAAATATAACGGAACCATGATTCAGGAATACGTACCGATCGTATGGCCGGACGGATATATCAAGTGGTGGTACGAGAATGTACCCGGATTGTACGATGATGTTTATATGGACCTTACATTCGTGGATGTCTTTGACCGGTTGGGATTGGACGCTCCTGTGGACTCATTCGCCATGGCGTTCGCTACGGCGGGATATACGTTATGGCATGCTAACCAGTCGGCACGTTATAATATTTTGCAAGGGATCATGCCTCCGGCGTCCGGCCATTGGCTGAATAACCCTCATGCGGATGATCTGGATTATCAGATCGAGGCGGACTATGCCGGACTGATGTCGCCGGGTATGCCGAATACGGCTTCCGAGATTTCTGATAAGATCGGGCATATCATGAATTACGGAGACGGTTGGTACGGCGGTGTGTATGTCGGGGCGATGTATTCGTTATCGTTTATCTCGGATGATATCGAGTTTATCGTGACCGAGGCGTTAAAGACGATACCGGAGCAAAGTACCTATTATAAATGTATGAGCGATGTGATCCGCTGGCATAAGGAATATCCGGACGATTGGAAACGCACTTGGTTTGAGTGTGAGAAGAAATGGAGCTCGGATATTGGTTGTCCGGATGGCGTTTTCGTTCCGTTCAATATCGATGCCGTGATCAATAGCGCATACATTCTTATCGGCTTGCTTTATGGTGAGGGAGATTTCTATAAGACATTGGATATCTCTACCCGTTGTGGACAAGATTCGGATTGCAACCCAGCCTCTGCGGGTGGTATCTTAGGAACAATCCTTGGTTATAGCCGTATACCGGATTATTGGATGAAGAACTTGAGAGAGGTGGAGAATATGGATTTTGCCTATACGACCATCTCATTGAATAAGACTTACCAAATGGGCTTCGATCAAGCGTTGCAAGTGATAGAGCGCAACGGCGGTTCCGTTTCAGGTGACGAGGTGACGATCAAATGCCAGCAACCTGTAGCCGTTCGTTACGAGAAGGCTTTCGAGGGTATGTATCCGATAGAGAAAGTGGCGGTTAATAAGAATTTGTCCGATGTAGGAGAACTTCCATTTGAGGGAACAGGCGCCGTATTCAAAGGCTTTGTGAACGCTAAAGATGATAAATACGTAGCGAAAGTAGAGATGTACCTAGATGGGGAGCTGGTTGAGACGGCGAACCTTCCGGCATCCTATACGACTCGTAGGAACGACCTGTTTTGGAAGTATCAGCTGCCCAAGGGAAAACATACGGCTACGTTTAAATGGCTAAATCCACGTAATGATGTCTCCGTACATTTCGGTGAGATACTGATTTACTCGGATGCTCCGAAAGAGATTGTTCACCAATAAAATTATAAAGATTATGAAGAAATCATTGTTTCTGATGGGCTTATTCGCCTTGTTTGTCTCCTGTAAGGGGAATGTTTCTCAAACCGATAAGCCTCAACCGGTAAATCTTATTCTAGATACCGATTTAGGTCCGGACTATGATGATGTGGGCGCTATGGCCTTGATGCATGCCTTGGCGGATAGCGGTCAGGTAAATATTCTTGCGACTCTTTCCTCCAACCATGATGAGCGGGTGGTGCCTTGCATTGAGGTGCTGAACACTTATTTCAACCGTCCGGACATACCGGTAGGGGCACCAAAGAGCGAACCGGGGGCCTCCTTGACTACTTGGCATAAAACGAAGTGGACTGACGAGTTACCCGCTAACTATCCGCATCATACGGCGAAGACTTCCGACGCTCCGGATGCCCTGAAGGTGTATCGTAAGATTCTGAGCGAACAACCGGATACCAGCGTTGTTATTTGTACGATTGGTTTCTTCTCTAATTTAAGGGATTTGCTTCAATCGGGAGCTGATGAATATAGCGATCTCTCCGGAAAGGAATTAGTCGCCAAGAAAGTGAAACGTTTGGTTTCTATGGCGGGCCTGTTTCCGGAAGGTAAAGAATTCAATGTGTATTGCGATGTCCCTGCCTCTAAAGTCGTAGCGGAGGAATGGCCTACAGAGATTGTCTTTAGCGGTTTTGAGATCGGGAACGTAATCTTGACCGGAAAGAAACTGGTGCAAATGAACGTGGAGAACAGTCCTGTAAAAGATGCGTATGCCCTTTGTTTTGCGGAGGGAGACCCAGAAGGGCGCATGAGCTGGGATCATACGGCGGTATTGGTCGCTATAAAAGGTTATGAGCCTTATTTCGATGTAGAGCGAGGAACCTTTCATGTCGTAGATGATGAGGGGACTAACAATTGGGTGGCAAATCCCAATGGCCGTGATCTTCGTTTGATCGAGAAGATGCCGCCTACGGAGGTCGCTTCCTTGATAGAGAATTATATGATGCATCAACGATCTATTAAATAGTATTTTTATGTATATCGTACAAGATTATTCTTTAGCTGTCATATTCTGTGTCGTTACGATGCTTTGTTGGGGATCGTGGGGGAATACGCAGAAATTAGCCTCCAAGACTTGGAGATATGAGTTCTTCTATTGGGACTACGTGATTGGTGTCTTGCTCTTTTCTCTGATTTCCGGCTTTACCTTGGGTAGCATCGGGACGGAAGGACGCAGTTTCCTGCCGGATTTGGCGCAAGCGAACCTCGCTAGTTTAGGGAGTGCCTTTTTGGGCGGTATTATTTTTAATGCTGCCAATATCTTGTTGTCTGCGGCGATCGCCATTTGCGGATTGTCGGTTGCTTTTCCGGTTGGGATCGGATTAGCCTTGGTGCTAGGCGTATTGGTTAACTATTTCGGGGCGGCGAAGGGGGAACCAACTTATATCTTTATCGGTGTAGCTTTAATCACGGTCGCCATCATCTTGAATGGCCTGGCTTATAAGAAAGCCTTGGTCGGTACCAAGAAAGTATCGGGGAAGGGGATCCTTATATCGGTTGTGGCCGGCGTGATCATGGCCTTTTTCTATCGTTTTGTCGCCGCTTCCATGGATATGGAGAATTTCGCTTCTCCGGCACCCGGGAAGTTGACGCCTTATACCGCCGTATTTGTTTTTGCCATAGGAGTATTTGTTAGTAATTTCTTGTTTAACACATTGGCAATGAAACATCCGGTGGAAGGTAAGCCTGTCTCCATATGCGGTTATTTTAAGGGAAATATGAGTACGCACCTCGTGGGTGTATTGGGGGGTGTTATCTGGTGTATCGGTCAATCTTTCAGTATGATAGCGTCAGAGAAAGCGGGAGCGGCTATATCTTACGGATTGGGGCAAGGAGCCACGCTAGTCTCCGCTTTATGGGGCATCCTTATCTGGAAAGAGTTCAAGGGAGCACCAGCCATTTCCAATCGTCTGAATGTCGGGATGTTTATTTTATTCGTGATCGGACTTGGGTTTTTAATTTATGCGGGAGCTTAAATAACGTTATTTTTATTTATTCCGGAAAAAACATTACCTTTGTTCTTGTTTCTTGTTTATGGGAGTTTAATAACGAAAAAAGACGATCTATGAAAGAAGAAGGTGATGTATTCAAAAAGTTCCGTGATTCCTTCAGCAGGATGGAGGGACATTTCCATATACTAGAACAGCGTGTGCCGGTTGAACTTCAGATGGAGTATTTCAAATACTCGGAAAACGTACGGAAGGAAAACCGGCCTCCTCGTCCCTTATCGGAGGATGAGTGCGAGACCCTGTACAACACTTTGTTGACGGAGGAAACCACGGACAAGACCGAGAAGAGATATTTGTTATCTCAATTGGCTACCTCGAAATCCGTCCGTGCGTACCGCTTGTTGGAGGAATACACCCAGCATCCGGACCCGGAAGTGACAGATTGGGCCTACATGGCTTTGATGGAGTCTCGTATCTCCTTAGAGTCCGATTTCTCCGACGAGAAACAAATTTATATCTCGACCGGCTTGGGAGGAAAAGGGGAGAAGCTGCGTTTCTATGTCTTGATGACGTCTAAAGGCAAGAAACCTTTCCAAGAATATCAGCGGCAGACAATCGAGCGGGAGTTCGCTTATTATCTGCCGAAAACGGACTGCGAGATCGAGCGTTTGACGATCGGTGAGCAGTATGTGGAGCTGGTGTTCTTGATCCCGGTACGTACGGATATAAAAGCCACGTTGGACCGGGTGATCAATGAATGTAACCAATACGGCGATTTCCTCTCGAATGTTTTCACGATCACGAATGTCAAGGAATTGACACCCGAGGAGATTTCCGAGATTATAAGTAAGAATGGAGACGATTAAGCAAGCTATTAAGTATGGTGTAGTCGGGTTGAGCAATACCTTGATAACAATGATCGTTATCTGGGTGATGATGAAACTCTTCGGATGCCGGGAAGGTTTATCTAACTTAACGGGATATGTGGCAGGCATATTAAACAGTTTCATCTGGAACAAGCAATGGACTTTCAAGGGAAGTTCCACCGGATGGACGAAAGGGGCGGTTCGGTTCACGATCGCTTTTATTATTTGTTATGCCTTACAGTACGGATTGGTACTGATCTTGAATTCCCGACTTACGATCGATCATTACTACAACCACTTGATTGGAATGGCTTTCTATACGGTGATTAATTTTTTAGTAAATAAGTTTTATACCTTTAAAGCTTAAAAGGCATGAAGAAGTTAGCGGTTATAGTCCCGTGTTATAACGAGGAAGCCGTGATCGAGGAATCGTATCGGCGTACGAAAGAGGTCTTGGTAAAGTTGCCGAACCCTACGGAGATTATCTATATAAATGATGGCAGTCAGGATAAGACACGTTCTTTGTTGGATCATATAGCCGCTACCGATCCTCATGTGAAGGTGATTCACTTCTCCCGGAATTTCGGTCATCAACCGGCGGTAACGGCGGGTATCAATAACTGTGACGCTGATTTGGCGATTATCATCGACGCCGATATGCAGGATCCGCCGGAATTGATTCCGGATCTGCTGGAAGTGCAGGAGAGAGAGGATGCCAACGTGGTTTATTGCGTCCGTAAGTCACGGGAAGGGGAGAGCCTTTTCAAGCTGTTCACCTCCAAGGCTTTTTACCGGGTGATGAATTATATGAGCGAGGTCCATTTCCCGCTGGATACGGGAGATTTCCGTTTAGTGGACCGGAAGGTGATGAATGAGTTCGACCGTTTTAAGGAACGGGGAAAATATATCCGTGGCTTGATAAGCTGGGTGGGCTTCCACCAAGTGCCGTTTTATTATGAGCGTGAGGCGCGTATCGCCGGCGAGACGAAATATCCGATTAGTAAGATGCTGAAATTCGCATCGACGGCAATGCTTTATTTCTCGAAGAAGCCGTTGCGTTTGGCGACGAGTCTCGGGTTTATATCCGTATTGGTCGGTATAATCTTGGCGGTTTGGTTCACGTTGGGCAAGATCTATGGTTTTAGTAACGCCGAGGTTGGCTGGACTTCTATCATGACTTCCATTATCTTCTTTGGAGGTGTACAGTTATTGACGGTCGGCGTGTTAGGGCAATATGTCGGTATCCTCTTTGACGAGATCAAGGCCCGTCCCGAATACATTATTGACGAGAAGAAAAACTATTAAAAAACATCGGAGGCGAAATAAGCCGTTTCTCTATGATCTGAATTCTGTTCCATGATAAATGTCTTTTCATGATATACTCGTGAATGTAACATAAACAATTCGATATCCAGATAGTTTATACATAGAAGAGATTAATAAAACTTATGTGTCATGAAGTATAGAATAGAGAAAGATACCTTAGGTGAGGTGGAAGTGCCGGCGGACGTTTATTATGGGCCGCAAACACAACGGAGCGTGAATAATTTCAAGATCGCCACCGATATTAGCCGGATGCCCGAAGAGGTGATAGAGGCGTTCGCTTACTTGAAAAAAGGAGCGGCTTTGGCTAATAAAGACGCCGGCGTCTTGTCTCCGGAGAAATGCGAGTTGATCGGTAAGGTATGCGACGAGATCTTGGCGGGTAAATTAAATGACTCCTTCCCCTTGATCGTATGGCAAACGGGGAGCGGGACCCAGACGAATATGAATGTCAATGAGGTGATCGCCAACCGGGCGCATGTGTTGACCGGAGGAAGGCTAACGGATAAGGAGAAAGTGCTGCTTCCGAACGATGACGTGAATAAATCGCAATCCTCCAATGATACGTTTCCTTCCGCTATGCATATTGCCGCCTATAAGGTGACTGCGGAGGTGACGATCCCGGGATTGGAGAGTCTGTATCGTGCGTTGGCGCTAAAAAGTGAGGAGTTCATGAAGATCGTGAAGATCGGGAGGACTCATTTTATGGATGCCACTCCATTGACATTGGGGCAAGAGTTCAGTGGCTATGCGGCTCAATTAGAATATGGTATACGGAAAGTAAAGGATTCCCTGTCGCATATCTCCGAGTTGGCTTTAGGAGGTACGGCGGTTGGGACCGGTATTAACGCCCCGGTCAATTATGACGAGTGTGTCGCTAAGAAGATATCAGAGTTGACTGGGCTTCCTTTTGTAACCGCTCCGAATAAATTCGAGGCCCTAGCTACCCATGATGCCTTGGTTGAGGCGCATGGAGCCTTGAAATCCGTAGCGGTCAGCTTAATGAAGATCGCGAACGATATACGAATGTTGGGCTCAGGTCCTCGTGCCGGTATCGGTGAGATCCATTTGCCGGAGAACGAGCCGGGTTCCTCCATCATGCCGGGAAAGGTGAATCCTACGCAATGCGAGTCATTGACGATGCTCGCCGCTCAAGTAATGGGTAACGACGTGACAATCTCGATAGCCGGCTCCAACGGGCAGTTCGAGTTGAACGTATTTAAGCCGGTTATTATCTCGAACTTCTTGCAAAGCGCCCGCTTGATCGGTGACGGTTGCCTGAATTTCAGTGAACGTTGCGTAAAAGGCATTACCCCGGTGAACGAAAACATCAAACGCCATCTGGATAGCTCCTTAATGCTGGTTACCGCCTTGAATCCGAAAATAGGATATTACAAGGCCGCCGCTATCGCCCAAAAAGCCTATCAAGAAAATAAGACTTTGCGGGAGGCGGCTATCGAGTCCGGTTATGTGACCGCCGAGGAGTTTGATCGTTGGGTAGACCCGTCCAAGATGGTAGGAAAGATTGAGTAGTGTCAAAACTGCTACATCTTCTCCCAAAAATGAAACAAAGAGTTAAGATGATAATGGATATTTTTGTACCGTTATCATTTTAATTCTTTGTATTATGAAGAGCACACGATGTATTTTGTCTATAATCTTAGGGTTGCTGGCCGGATGGCTACCTCTGGGTGCGGTTACCGTATTGAAGAACCTACAGGTTGAGTATCAAACCAATCCACTGGGAATTGATGTCAGTCAGCCACGTTTTAACTGGCAGATGGAGTCCGATCGCTATGGGGCCTGTGGGCAGGCTTATCGGTTATGGGTGGCCGATAGTCCGGAGCAATTGGCTGCCGGGCGTTATATCTATGATTCGGGAAAGGTTCTTTCCGGGGAATCGGTCGGCGTAGTTTATCAAGGAAAAGCATTGCAACCTTCCACTCGCTATTATTGGAAAGTTTCCGTATGGGATGAATCGGGAACGGAAATTACCTCCACCGAGCCTGCGTGGTTCGAGACCGGTCTTCTGGGTTCCGGATGGAGTGGCGCCCGTTGGATCGGCTCGTCGGAGACACAACTCTCCAAATATCGCTCGCATTATGTGATCGACTATGATGTGCGGGTGGCCGAGGGTAATGATAAAGCCGTATTTGTCTTTGGGGCGAGGGACGCTGATAATTATGTGTCTGCTGAACTGGATTTGAATGGTTCGGGGGACGCCCGTTTCATTTTACGTCATACCACAGATGGAAAAACGAGGCAAGATGCGGCGGAAAGTCTGGCCTCTATCATCCCAGCCTCGGATAAACATAAGGTACATCATATCCGGTTGAAGGTGACGACGGCCCAATATGCCTTGAAATATTTCGTGGATATAGAGATCGATGGAAAGACCTTGGTGAATTCCTCTTTGACTCCCGAGGAGAAAGAACGGAAGAGCCGTGGTGATTTCTGGGGAGGCAAGGAAGGGGCTTTCACCGTGTATCCTTATCCGGATGGGGAGTTGGTCTATCATTGCCGCTTGTACGCGATCGGTTTCCTGCAACCTAAAGGGCAGACCGCCACATTCTCCAACTTGCGTATCAGCGAGGATACGTGGAATACGCTTCTGTACGATCCTGCCGAGACTTACGTGGAGAAAGGGGAGGGAAAGCTCAATGTCTGGTATCCGGGCGAGAACGTATCCGCTCCCATGCTCCGGAAAGCGATAAAGATAGAGAAACCGGTCAAGAGCGCCCGTTTATACGCTACCGCTAGGGGTGTCTACGAGTTCTCGGTGAACGGGCGGAAGGTTGGAAAGGATTATCTGAATCCGGGCTGGACGGATTACCGTTACCGTATCATGTATAATACGTATGATATAACGGATTTGCTACGACCGGGCGATAATGGTATCGGGGCGATGTTGGGCGCCGGATGGTGGAGCGAGCATAGCGGTTTCCTTACCGGTTGGCAGGATCAATACGGAACCCGCCAGTCCTTATTGGGAAAGATCGTGATCGAGTATGCCGACGGTACTCGTGAGACGATCGTTACGAATGATAGCTGGAAATGTTATGACCGGGGACCGATCACTTTTAACGGCCTTCAGAATGGAGAGGAATATGATGCCCGGAAAGAGGTGAACGGCTGGGATGCTCCGGGTTTTGATGACTCGTCATGGAAACCGGCGACCTTATTCGCCGCTCCTCCGGTAAATGTGGAGATCCAAGGATATGTAGGCAGCCCGATACAAAATAATGTGACCCTGACCGCTCAGTCCATGGTAGAGCCTATTCCCGGCGTCTATGTCTATGATATGGGGCAGAATATGGTCGGTGTTCCCCGTCTGACTTTCAAGGGAAAGGCCGGACAGGAAATCACGATCCGTTTCGGGGAGATGAATTATCCGGAAACGATCCCTACCGAGCCGGTCGCCCCGTACACGATCGCGATGTATAAGGAGAAGAAAGGGCAAGTCTATACGGATAATTACCGGAGCGCCCTTTCCACGGATCGCTATATCCTGAGAGGGGATGCGGCAGGTGAGACGTATGAGCCTCGCTTTACGTTCCATGGTTTCCGTTACGTGGAGATTCACGGGTTGGAGAGGCCGTTACCCTTGGAGGCGGTGAAAGGGATCGTGCTGGAATCTATCGGTGCGCGGACGAGCGGTTATGAGACATCGGACGAGCGTGTCAACCGTTTGTTTAATAACATCATTTGGGGCCAACGGGGTAATTTCCTGTCGGTTCCGACCGATTGTCCGCAACGGGATGAGCGTATGGGCTGGACAGGGGATGCGCAGGTATTCGCTCGTACGGCTACTTATAATATGAATGTCGATCCGTTTTACACCCGTTGGCTCTACTCGGTCCGGGATAATCAAGGAGATGACGGTAGTTACGCGAACTATATACCCGTGGTCGGTTTCCCTCCACACGGCGCGGAGGATGGCGGAGGTGCCATGGGATGGATGGAAGCCGGCGTGATCGTACCGTGGCAAATGTATCAACAATACGGAGACGTGCGTATTCTGGAGCAACATTACGCTTCCATGGTCGCTTATATGGATTATTTGGAGCGTCGTGCCGTACGCTATGTACAGCCCTTCGGTGGTTTCGGCGATTGGCTGGCTATCGAGCCGACGAATTCCATGTTGACGAACACCGCTTATTCCGCCTACGACGCTTTGATTATGGAGCAGGTAGCGAAACGTTTAGGGAAGGACGCGGACCAAAGGCGTTTCCGTACTTTCTACGAGAACGTGAAGAGGTCTTTTAACGACCTGTTCGTAAACGAGGAAGGACGCACGTTCGCTCCAACGGTGGAATCTATCTTTGGCAAGGATTCGCAAGTAGGTATGTGGCCCGGAACGGCGGCTACCGAGGCGAAGATCGTGGATACGCAGACCTCATACGTGGTTCCTCTCCAGTTCGATCTGTTCAATGAGAAAAACAAACCCTTGGCGATCCGGCATCTGGTAGAGAATATCAAGAAACATAATTATACGCTTACCACTGGCTTTATCGGTACGCCTTACCTGAATTTGGTATTATCCGACAATGGTTATGACGATGTCGCCTATAAGCTGTTTGAGCAAACCGCCTATCCTTCATGGCTGTATCCTGTCCTGCAAGGCGCTACCACGATTTGGGAACGTTGGAATTCCTACACGTTGGTAAATGGCTTCGGCCCTGTGGATATGAACTCTTTCAACCATTATTCGTATGGCGCTATCGAGGAGTGGATGATAGCTTATACCTTGGGTATCCAGCGGGATGAGGAACAACCCGCCTATAAGCACATCATCCTTCAACCCCGTATCGGCGGAACCTTCTCGTTCATCCGGGGTCATTACGATTCCGCCTATGGCCGTATCGAGAGTGGATGGCAAATCCAAAAGAAGGGCTATATATACGAGGCAACCATTCCCGCTAATACGACGGCTACCTTATATCTGCCCGCCAAATCGGAGAAGTCCGTTCGTATGGAGAAAGGGCAGGAGGGGATCACGCCCGTGGGATTGAAGGATGGGAAGGCTGTGTACCGATTGGGATCGGGGAGCTACCGGATATACGTGGATTGAATATTTCCCAAATATCCCGCCCGCGTCGGGTGCGCGGTCGAATCTTGGAGAAATGCGGGACCTCGCGCCGGGTGCGCGGTCGAATCTTGGAAAAATACGGGGCTCGCGTCGGGTGTGCGGTCGAATCTTGGAGAAATATTGGACCTTGCGCCGGGTGCGTGGTCGAATCTTGGAGAAATACGGGGCTTACATCGGGTGTGCGGTCGAATCTTGGAGAAATGCGACGCTTCTCACCCGGTGTAAGGTCAGATTTTGTAAAAACGATAGTGCCCGGCCTTATTAAAATCTGTACATTCGCGCAAAAATAAATAAGAACATTGTTCATGATTGTTTAATTCTAATTAGATCAAGCGAGAATGTCAATACGAAAATCGGATCGCATTATCAGCGTGGAGCACGTATCGAAGTATTTTGGCGAGAAGGCCGTGCTGAATGATGTAAATTTACAGGTCCGCAAGGGCGAGTTTGTAACCATTTTGGGGCCTTCCGGTTGCGGAAAGACTACCCTGTTGCGTTTGATAGCCGGCTTCCAGACGGCCTCCGAGGGCGTTATCACGATGTCCGGGAAGGAGATTACGCAGACGCCGCCGCATAAACGTCCCGTAAATACGGTATTCCAGAAATATGCTTTATTTCCACATCTGAATGTGTACAATAATATCGCCTTTGGCCTGAAGCTGAAGAAACTTCCTTCCGCCACGATCGAGAAGAAAGTGAAACAAGCGTTGAAAATGGTAGGGTTGACAGACTATGAGGATCGGGATGTCGATTCCCTTTCCGGTGGCCAGCAGCAACGTGTGGCGATCGCTCGCGCTATCGTGAATGAGCCGGAGGTGTTATTGCTGGATGAGCCGTTGGCGGCCTTGGACTTGAAGATGCGCAAGGACATGCAAATGGAATTGAAAGAGATGCATAAGTCCTTAGGCATTACGTTCGTGTACGTGACCCACGACCAAGAGGAAGCGCTGACGCTTAGCGACACGATCGTTGTCATGAGCGAGGGAAAGATCCAGCAAATCGGTACCCCGATCGATATTTATAACGAGCCGGTCAATTCGTTTGTCGCTGATTTCATCGGTGAGAGTAACATCTTGAACGGAACGATGATCAAGGATAAGCAAGTCTCTTTCGCCGGTCATGAGTTCGAGTGCGTGGATGAGGGATTCGGGGAGCAAATGCCGGTAGATGTCGTGTTGCGCCCTGAGGATATTTACATCTTCGAGCCGTCGGAGGCGGCGATGCTGACGGGTACGGTAACCTCCTCTATCTTTAAGGGCGTGCATTATGAGATGATGGTGCAAACCCCGAACGGATACGAGTTTATGGTACAGGATTACCACCCGTTCGAGGCGGGTAGCGAGGTCGGGCTTCTTATCAAGCCTTTCGATATCCATGTAATGAAGAAAGAGCGTATTTGCAATACCTTCGAGGGAAAGCTCATCGACGCTACGCATGTGGAATTCCTAGGCTGTACGTTCGAATGCAAGGAGGTAACCGATATAGAGCCAAATATGCCTGTGAAAGTCGAGATCGATTTTAAAGATGTGATCTTGGAGGATAACGAGGAAGACGGTCGCCTGACCGGAGAGGTGAAATTTATCCTCTACAAAGGCAACCATTATCATCTGACCGTGTTTACGGATTGGGACGAGGACATCTTTGTCGATACCAACGATGTATGGGATGATGGAGACCATGTCGGCATAACGATCGCCCCGGATAAAATTCGAATTATTCATGCTTAAAAAGGGAAGGAAGTGATCAATACGTTTTCTGCATTTTTTATGAGACGAAGGAACTGGACCATTCCTTATGTCCTGTTCTTGGCCATCTTTGTCGTGATACCGCTCCTCTTGATCGTGTATTACGCCTTTACGAATGACGAAGGGATGTTTACCTTCGCCAATTTCCGTAAGTTTATGATCCATCCCGAGGCGATAAACACCTTCGTGTATTCAGTCGGGATCGCTTTGATAACGACCATTCTTTGTCTGCTGCTGGGATATCCGGCCGCTTGGATATTGAGCCAAGCCCGATTTAATACTTCCCGTACGATGGTCGTTTTGTTTATCCTTCCGATGTGGGTCAATATCTTGATCCGTACGTTGGCTACCGTGGCTTTGTTCGATTTCTTGAATTTCCCGCTGGGAGAGGGGGCCTTGATCTTTGGTATGGTGTACAACTTCCTGCCCTTTATGATCTACCCGATTTATAATACACTCCAGAAAATGGATCACAGCTTGATAGAGGCGGCGCAAGACTTGGGGGCGAATCCGTCGCAGGTATTTATCAAGGCCGTATTCCCACTATCGATGCCGGGAGTGATGAGCGGTATCATGATGGTGTTTATGCCGACCATCTCTACGTTTGCCATCGCCGAGTTGTTGACGATGAACAATATCAAGCTCTTCGGTACGACCATACAGGAGAATATCAATAACGGTATGTGGAACTACGGGGCGGCGCTTTCTCTTATCATGTTGTTATTAATCGGAATCACGGGATTGTTCAGCAATGAGAGCAGTGATTCGGCGAATGAGGGAGGGCTTATCTGATGGTGAAATATTTAGCTAAGGGATATCTATGGGCTTTGTTATTATTGCTCTACTCGCCGATCTTGATTATCATGATCTTCTCATTTACGGAGGCGAAAGTACTGGGTAACTGGACCGGGTTCTCCACGAAATTATATAGCTCTCTTTTTGCCGGCAACGTACAACATTCGTTGGTCAGCGCACTTTGGAATACGTTCGCTATCGCCATGATAGCCGCTACGGTATCTACCTTGTTGGGGAGCGTAGCCGCTATCGGGATCTTTAATTTGAAGGCAAGGGCCCGCAATGCCGTGAGTTTTGTCAATAACATCCCGATGTTGAATCCGGATATCATTACCGGTATTTCCTTGTTCCTGTTGTTTGTCAGCTTAGGGATCTCTCAAGGTTTGACGACGGTCGTGCTGGCGCATATCACGTTCTGTACGCCGTATGTGGTATTAAGCGTCATGCCCCGCTTGAAACAAATGAACCAGAATATCTACGAGGCGGCGTTGGATTTGGGGGCGACTCCGTTTCAGGCCTTGCGGAAGGTGATCTTCCCGGAAATCCGTCCGGGTATGATCAGTGGCTTTATCCTTGCCTTCACGCTGTCTATCGACGATTTTGCCGTGACCATATTTACGATTGGTAATGAGGGCTTGGAAACCCTTTCCACCTTTATCTATGCGGATGCCCGGAAAGGAGGATTGACCCCGGAACTGCGTCCCCTCTCAACGATTATATTCGTAACCGTGTTAGTATTGTTGATTGTTATAAATAAACGTGCTGAGAAAGCGAAGCGAGGGTAAATGAAAATGAAGAAGTTTATATCGATTCTGTCTGTTTTGGCCCTGCTTATGGGGCTGTTCACTTCTTGCGGGCGCTCGGACGAGGAGAGAAGCAAGATCTTGAAGATTTATAACTGGGGAGATTATATCGACGAGGACGTCCTGACGGATTTCCCGAAATGGTATAAGGAACAGACGGGTGAGGAAGTCCGGATTATCTATCAGGTCTTTGATATCAACGAGATCATGTTGACCAAGATCGAGCGGGGACATGAGGATTTCGACTTGATTTGCCCTTCGGAGTATATCCTTGAGCGCATGCTGCGGAAAAATCTCTTGCTACCGATCGACCGTAATTTCGGGAAGACACCGGATTATATCGACAATGTCTCTCCCTATATCCAAGAGGAACTGAATAAGTTAAGTCAGCCGGGCCGTAAGACTACCGACTACGTGGTTCCTTATATGTGGGGAACCGCCGGCCTGTTGTATAATAAAGCCGATGTCTCGAGGGACGAGGTAATGTCGTGGAAATGCCTTTGGGACCCTCGTTTCAGGAATAAGATCTTGATGAAGGATAGCTATCGTGACGCTTATGGAACCGCCATCATCTACGCCCATGCGAGGGAATTGGCGAATGGTACGATCACGGTGGAGCAATTGATGAACGATAGCTCCCCGGAAATGATCGCTATCGCCGAGGAATACTTAAAGAAAATGAAACCGAATATCGCCGGTTGGGAGGCCGATTTCGGTAAGGAGATGATGACGAAAGGAAAGGCGTGGCTGAATTTCACTTGGAGCGGCGACGCGGTCTGGGCCATGGAAGAGGCGAGTGCCGTAGGCGTAGATCTGGGGTATGAGGTTCCTTTGGAGGGTAGTAATATCTGGTACGATGGTTGGGCGATCCCTAAATACGCTCGCAACGTGAAGGCGGCCAGTTATTTTATGAACTATCTATGCCGTCCGGACATCGTCAGCCGTAATATGGAAGTGACCGGATATGTCAGCACCGTGGCTACCCCGGAAATATTGGCGGAAAAGATCGATACGACGCTGACCGAGTTCTCGGACGTAAGTTATTTCTTCGGACCGGGAGCGGAGCGTATCCAGATAGACCCGGCCCAATATCCGGACCGGAAGGTCGTGGAACGTTGTGCCATGATCCGTGATTTCGGGAACGAGACGGAGGTGGTTCTGGAAATGTGGAGCCGGGTAAAAGGTGACAATCTTAACTCTTGGATTGTTATATTGATATTCGCTGTTTTCGGCTTGTTGTTTGTCTGGGTCGTTTACAAGCGGATCAATCGTTATCAACAGAAAAGACGACATCGTAGACGTCGTAGCTGGTATAAAAAGAAATGATATGGAAGGCATAAAGAACTTGATTATAGACTTGGGCGGTGTGCTTATTAACCTGACTCGCAACCGTTGTATCGAGGCTTTCGAGAATCTGGGCGTGGAGAATATCCGGGAACAGATCACGAATAACTATCAACATAAGGACTTGTTTGAGCGATTAGAGTTGGGAACGATTTCGGTGGAACAGTTTCGCGATGATATTCGTGCCTTATCGGGAAAGCCCCTGACGGACGAACAAATCGACACGGCATGGATCGCCATGTTGGGAGACGTCCCGGAAAATAAGTTGCGTCTGCTATTGGAGCTTCGTGAACGCTATAATACGATGCTTCTGAGCAATACGAACGAGCTTCATTGGAAATGGTCCGAAGATACCTATTTCTCTTATCAAGGTCTTTGTGCCCAAGATTTCTTCCATAAGATTTACCTCTCTTACGAATTGCATATGCTGAAGCCGAATGCGGATATTTTTGAGTACGTACTGAAGGACTCGAATCTTTTAGCCGAGGAGACTATGCTGATTGATGACGCTTCCGTGAATTGCCGGGCGGCTGAATTATTGGGAATGAAGTCCTATATGCCGCAGCAAAGGGAGGATTGGTCGCATCTATTCAAATGAAGGCCGGTCATTGTTTGGTCCCGGCCTAAATGTCTTTAACCTTTAGGATATTATACGAGGTACCAAGATCATACACATCATTCCCGTCTACTTTCTTGATGTACTTTACGACACGGATGGTGACGGGAAGGATGATAACCTCGTACAAGGATTTAAGTACCGCCTGCGTCCCGATCATGATAAGCAATTCTCCGGCCGGGATCAATCCGGCGAAGGCGATCGGGAAAAAGATCAGGGAATCGGCGCTCTCACCGATAAGGGTAGATACGATCGCTCGTAACGAGAAATTCTTTCCGTTGGAGGCGATTTTCATTTTGCTCATCACATAGGCGTTCAGGAAAGAACCGGCCAAAAACGCTATCAAGCTGGCGACCGCTATACGTGGGGCCATCCCGAAGACGAAATTGAAACCTTCCTCACCCTCCCAAAAAGGGGCGGCCGGTAATAATACCGCCAATTGCGCGAATGCGATCACTAGAAAATTAGAGGCGAAGCCACTCCAGATAATTAGCCGTGCCTTCTTGAATCCCCACACTTCCGCTATACAATCATTGATGATATACGAGATCGGGAATACGATCAAACCTGCGGTAGCCGTTATACCGCCTACTTGCACTACTTTTGTCTCTAAAAGATTGGACGCTACAAGGCATATATTAAAAAGTATACCTAGCAGCATGAAAGGTACTGTAACTGTTTTTTGCATGTCTTCTTGTTTTTAACGAGGTTTATCAAGCACTCGGGACGCGAAGGTACGAAAATTCTTATTAAAAACGATGGGTATAGCAGATACCGATCGCATGGCGGTAATTCACGGGATCGTCTACATTAAATATATGGTAGCGATAATAGAGTTGGAGGTTATTGTTCGGGTTTAGTTGGTAATTACTTCCTGTGGAGAAACGGATCTTATCGGACCGCATCTTATTTTGCGTATCATTGAAGACCTCGGTGTAGGCAAAAGGACAGAAACCACTCTTGCCGATCTTATAGGAGAGGGTCAGCATCGAACGCAGATAATTCTTGGGATGTTCGGCGTGAACCTTATAGGTACTTTGAAAACGTTCCCGGACAGAGAGGGTAAAACGTCCGGCCGAATAAGTCCCCGTAGCGTAGAGATAATATCGGTTTCGTAACTCGTCGGATGCCTTGTATCGTGCTAGAGACATATATCCGCTTCCTGCCAGAAGATATTTATTAAACTTGTAGTTTACCTCAACGGTGGTGAGGAACCATTCCGCTTCCTTAAAGTCATCTCTCGGACGGATGTCCTCTTCTACAAGAAAGGATAAATGCTTATAGATTTTTCCGCATAGGCTCGCCTTGAAATACACACTTGCACCTTCCATTCCGTATAGGGATGAAGTGCATCCTATTATAAAGAATAGGATCAGATAAATAGATCGTTTTGTATATGATGTGTTTTTCATGTAGAGTGACTTCCGATGCAAAAGTAGTGTTTTTGGATGTAATACCAACGCCTCAGGATATTATATCCGATTTTTCTTATATTTGTCTCCTATTAACTATCAAATTCGAATACATGGAAAACATATCAAGAAGAACGGCTATCAAGACATTTTTAGCTGGAGGCGTGGCTTTGGCGACTACAGGTATCGAGGCGGCAGCCGCCGCGAAAAAGAAAACAGACGTGAAGGAACCCTTGAAAGGAAATGTCCGCCATTCCGTAAGTAAATGGTGTTTCGGCGATTATAAGCTGGACGAGTTCTGTGAGATCTGCAAGCATATAGGGATTGAATCCGTTGAGTTGCTGGACCCGGTAGATTGGCCGATCGTACAAAAACATGGCTTGACGGTGGCGATGGCGCAAGGGGCCGGGCTTGGAATAGATCGAGGTTTCAATGATCCGGCCTTGCATGACGAGTTGGTCGCCAGTTATGAGAAGGTGATCCCGATGGTGGCGGACGCTGGATTGACAAACTTGATTTGCTTCTCCGGCAGACGTAATGGCGTAACGGACTTGCAAGGCTGGGAGAACTGCGAGAAGGGGTTGAAGCGCCTTATCCCGTTAGCGGAGAAACACAAGGTCGTCTTGACCATGGAGCTTTTGAACAGTGTCGGCCATAAGGATTATCTGTGCGATCATACGGTTTGGGGGGCGGAGCTTTGTCGCCGTATCGGTTCCCCTAATTTTAAGTTACTATATGATATTTATCATATGCAGATCATGGAGGGGAATATCATCGAGAATATCCGGAAATATAATCAATACTTCTCCCATGTCCATACCGGAGGTAGTCCGGGACGTGCGGAAATCGACGAGACGCAGGAACTTTATTATCCGGCTATCATCAAGGCTCTTATGGAGACAGGCTATAAAGGCTTCGTTGGGCAGGAGTTCGTCCCCGCCCAAGAAGACAAGATCGCTTCCTTGGAGAAGTGTATCCGTATCTGTGATGTATAGGGCTATTTAGTAATAACTTACAGTGCCAAGCCCGTGCCGTTATAGTGGCACGGCTGTGCCACCAGCGTGGCATCGTTGTGCCATCGCTATGGCATCATCGTGCCATAAGGGTGGCACGACTATAATACTAGAATGACAAAGACCTTGAATTTATTTTCTCCAGCCATGTTACGTTTTCTTTTCTCGATTGTCATTAAGATAGAATGGAACAAGAACAGTTTAAAAAAGAGATATTGCCTTTGCGGGAGAAACTATTCCTTTACGCGAGAAGGCTGCTGGATAACCCGGAGGATGCCGAGGATATCATGCAGGAAGTCTTTTTGAAACTGTGGTATATGCGTGGCGAGTTAGACTATTATAATAATGTAATGGCCTTGTCCGTACAAATCACAAAGCACCTTTGCCTGAATCGGATGAAAGTTCGTGAACGCACGGAAGGTGAGGCGGGCGAACAATTCTTTATCTGCGATGCCTCCACGCCTTATACCCAGCTGGAACAAAAAGACAGTTTGGAGCATGTAATGCGGCTTATCAATAAACTACCGGGACTTCAACAGACCATTCTTCGCATGAAACACGTGGATGGTTTCGAGGTAGAGGAAATCGCCGGGTTGACCGGAAGTACCCCCGAGGCGGTACGTATGAATCTTTCCCGTGCCCGTAAACGGGTGAGAGAGCAATTCTTTAAAATGCAGACGTTATGAAAACAGAGGAATACAAGTCTATAGAGGATTTATTAGACCGCTTCTTCGAGGGCCAGACCTCGAACGAGGAGGAGCGAGTGTTGTATAAGTTCTTCGCCCGTCCGGATATTCCCGCCCATCTGGAACGTTATCGGGAGGTATTCGGATACTTCGAGAGTGGCATTGCCTTGGATTTTAGCGAGACTCCGGAATTGAGGCTACCCGTTAAGGAATCTTCTGATAAGCGAAAAATGGGATGGGCGATCGCAGTTTGCGTGGCGGCTTCTCTTTTGTTGTTTTTGGTGAATACGGTCTTTATGAATCAAAATGCTTCTTTTAACCCTTATGAGGGAAGCTACATCGTGCGCAATGGTGTCGTAATGACAGATATAAAGAAGATACAACCCGAATTGGAGGTCATATCCCGAGCGGCGGAAGCGATGGAGAAGAATGCGGATCAGCTCTTAAGAAATGCGGATGAAATAGCTTATTTGCCGGAAAGGATGAATAAGCGGTTCGAGAAGAAACGGGAGACTCTACTGAGGAATATTCCGGATACTCAGGTACGTAAGGAAGTTTATAAGATCTTGGAATTGGATAAATAGTAAATTAACTAATAAACAAAAGAAGTTATGAAAGCAAGTAAATGTTTTTGGGTGGCATTATGCCTTTTGGTGGGAAGTTTCAGTACAGAGTTATGGGCACAGAAGAATTTGGAGGCTGTCGTGCAGAAATGTAAAGCGGATAAGACGATCGATAAAAGCGTAGTAACGAATAAAGATCCGAAAACTAAAAAGGTATATAAGATAGTCTCTTCTTTCGTCGTGGAGGGCCACGCCGCATTACAACAAGAAATTAAATCCGCTTTTGAGCGGGATAAGGAAGAGGCTTATCAAGTGATCGAGAATGAGAACGATGGGGTGGTTAGTTGGTTTATCCGTTTTTCGAAGGGTAAAAATACAGTTTCTTATTCTATAAATGTTGATGAGGAGGAGCTTCTCTTGACAGTCATTGAGAACTTCGACATGCCGGAGGGAAAAGATATAGAGATAAGATCAAGTAGTGACATGTAGGTTTTACTATGTAGATAAGTCAACAATAGCACCTCTCATCTGTGAAGCTGGGAGGTGTTTTTTTATGTCGAGATATTGGATAGTAGTGTCTAAATTTTGTACACCACTGTCAAATAATTGGACAGTCTGTTTTGGAAAGTAAAATAGTACTTGTTTGAGAATTAAATATTTAGTTAGTTTGGCACACTATTTGAATTAGATATGGTGAATTAAATAGTTAGATAACAATTAAAACAAATACAGTCATGATTAAGATCGAAGGTTTAAGTAAGTTTTTCCGTACGGAAGAGGTTGAGACAATTGCGTTGAATAAGGTTTCTTTGGAGGTAAAAGATGGCGAGTTCGTCGCTGTCATGGGACCTTCCGGTTGCGGTAAGTCTACGTTGTTGAATATTCTGGGTTTGCTGGATAACCCTTCCGAGGGAAATTATTACTTGGGCGACCAAGAGGTAGGACACTTGAAAGAGAAAGAGCGTACGCAGGTCCGTAAGGGAAACATCGGTTTCGTGTTCCAGAGCTTCAACTTGATAGACGAGTTGAACGTTTTTGAGAACGTGGAGCTGCCGTTGACTTATCTAAAGATCAAGGCGTCGGAGCGTAAGCAGATGGTAACGGATATCTTGAAGCGGATGAATATCAGCCACCGTGCGGCTCACTTCCCTCAGCAACTCTCCGGAGGTCAGCAACAGCGTGTGGCTATCGCCCGTGCGGTAGTTTCCAACCCGAAGATTATCTTGGCCGATGAGCCAACGGGTAACTTGGATTCCAAGAACGGTGCCGAGGTTATGCAGCTGCTCACCGAGCTGAATAAGGAGGGAACGACGATCGTAATGGTGACGCACTCCAAGCACGACGCGGGTTTCGCTCACCGTGTGATCAATTTATTCGACGGTAGCGTTGTTTCTTCCGTTAGTGAATTTATTTAGTCAACATGACATAAACACATACACACAAGAGTTTTTTATAAGCTAATTGGCCTGTGAAGGTCGGTTAGCTTTCAATTTAACTTAAATACAAATCGATGAGACAGCTATATTATACAATCCGTTATTTACTTCGAGGCCGAGGGGGAAATGTGATCAAGGTTCTGTCCTTGACACTAGGACTTGGAGTGGGATTGATCCTGTTCGCTAGGGTCGCTTTTGAATTGAGCTTCGATACATTCTTTGACCAAGTGGAAGATTTGTATAGCGTGCATGTGCGATACAATGATGATAAAACGGGAGAGGAAGATGGGTCTCGTATCCTATTTGCCCCGATCCCGGAGGCTTTGCGGCAAGAGTTCCCCGAGATACAGTACGCGACGGTTTGCCGGAGAAGGTACGGGGCCGTATTGTATCATGGTGAGGATCGGTTCAAGCCCCGTTTGATGATGGCGGATTCCCTCTTTTTCCGTACGATGGGAATCAAGGTGCTAAGAGGGGATGACCGTTTGTTGGGAATCGAAGATCAAGTTTTCTTATCGGAAAAAATGGCTGAACGTATATTTGGCAAGGAAGATCCGATCGGGAAACAACTGCTGTACGGAAAAAACTATCCTTATACGGTGGCTGGGATATTCCGTGACATACCGGAAAATAGTCATTTACGTTTTGACGCTGTCGCTTCTTTCATTAATATGAAAACCCAGTTCGGTGCCTATGCCGGTTGGGGTGCCGACGATAGTTATCTGGGCTATATCCGCCTGAAATCGGGTGTGTTCCCGGAACAAATCAATCAGAAAATACCGGCTTTATTGCCTAAATATATAGATGTAGAAAGAGAGAGGAAACAAGGTTTTGATATGGAGCTTTATATCAAGCCGGTCTCGGAGATATATACGCAAAGTACCGAGGTGAAGCGGATGGTGGTGATCATGAGCGTACTGGCTTTCGCTTTGTTATTCGTGGCGGCGATGAATTATATCTTGAACTCGGTATCTTCTCTGCCGATCCGGGCGAGATCCGTAGGAGTACATAAATGTAATGGAGCTTCCAGCAAGGACATTTTCAATATGTTCTTGTTTGAGACGGCGGCTTTATTTGTTGTGGCTCTTGTATGTATGGCATTGCTTTTATTCGCTTTCCGGGAATATGTAGCGGATATGGCGGCTGTTCCTACTTTGGGCACTTTATTGAATGCGCAGACTATATGGCTTCCTGCGATCATGATCTTGGCTATATTCATTTTGTCCGCCTTGCTACCGGCCCGTTTGTTCAGCGTTATCCCGGTTACCCAAGTATTCCGGGTATCTACTTCGGGTAAGCAGGGATGGAAGCGGAGTTTGCTCTTTATCCAGTTTGGGGGAATTGCGTTTGTCATTACATTATTGGTGATCGTGTTATTGCAATATGATCGGCTAATGAATAATGATTTAGGATATGATCCGGAAAATATAGTGTATGCCCCCTTGAATAATATGGATGATCCGGAAACGGCCAAACTTACCGCCGAGTTCAAGAAGTTACCTTATGTCACGGCTACGGGGCTTTCGTCAATGGACATTCTAAGTGGTTATGGTGGTTTCCCTATTCTGGATAATGAGAAAAACTGGCTGTTCACGGCCCGACAGGTAAACTATAACGCCGATTATCTCTCTCTGATGAAAATCCCCTTGCTTGAGGGGCAACCACTAAAAGGTGACGGGGATATCTTAGTGAATGAGTCATTCGTGAGTAAGCGTGGGTGGACGGATGGTGCGATCGGTAAATATATTTATGATGATGAGGGTAATTTAAAGGGAAAAATAGTGGGTGTCACCTGCGATTTCATGGTGACTTCCTTCTTCACTCCCCAGTTACCGGTCATCATGTTTGGTAGTGACCGGATGAGTTATTGTAACTTTACGGTTCGTGTCTCCGAGTTAACTCCGGAATATTTGCGGGAAATGAATGATCGGATTGCGGAACTATTCCCGAATGAGGATGTCGGTTTTACGGTGCTGAAAACGATCATAGAGTCTCAGTATGAGGGAACCCGTCATTTCCGTGACGGCGTCTTTGTTGCCTCGATCGCTATCTTGCTGATAACCTTAATGGGATTATTAGGATATATTACGGACGAGATGCACCGTAGGAGCAAGGAGATAGCGATTCGCAAGGTGAATGGAGCGACGGCCCCGAATATTTTACGTCTTTTATCTAAGGATGTTTTGATCACGGCTTTTCCGGCTATCCTTTTAGGAGTGATAGCCTCACGAGTCGTGGGAGAGAGCTGGTTGAGGCAATTCGCGGATAAGATACCGCTGACTGTTTTTATTTTCATATCTACGGCTCTACTGGTTCTAGCGATCATTTGGGGATGCGTGATCCTGAAATCTTGGAATATCGCCAATGAGAATCCGGTCCGTAGCATTAAGAACGAATAATATAACAGGTAATATAAAATTACGTATGAAAACTATTTTGAGGAATCTCTTGAGTGTATTGTGCCGTTTCAAGATGGCGACACTTTTAAATGTATTAGGACTATCTGTGGCTTTTTCTGCTTTCATCTTGATTATGATGCAAGTGGACTATGACCGGAATTTTGACCGAGGCATAAAGGATGTGGATCGGATATTCCGGGTAGAGGTGGCTTATGAAAGTGGTACGAAACAGGCTATTATAAACCGTCCGTTAGCGGAAGCTTTTATCCGATCATCACCGCATATTCTGGCCGGTTCGTTATTGGATCCTTGGGGAGAGGGCGCTTTCTTTTATACGGAGGAGAACGGTGTTCGGAATAATTTCAAGGAGCGATGGATGCGTGTATTTCCTGAGTATGCGGATATATTTACGTTTGATATGTTGGACGGCAGCGCCGATAAATTGAAAGAACCCAATATGGTATTACTTCCGCTAAGTCTATCGAACAAGCTTTTCGGCAATCAATCTGCGGTGGGTAAGCAGTTGCATATGGTTAATTCGAAAGGTGTTTTCACCATTGGAGGAGTGTATCGGGATTTCCCGGATAACTCATCTGTGGGGAATAGCATCTATTACCAATTAAATCCGAAAGAGAATTTCCAGAACTTTGGCAATTGGAATTATATGTTCTACGTCCGTTTGGATGATCCAGCGAACGCTTCCGGCTTGTTCGAGAATTTCAAAGCGCATTTCGATGTATCTACCTTATCGAAAGATTTCTCTTGGGAAGGAGGTGGAGTGTCTTTGGTTCTGAACCCTCTGACGGAGGTGCATTTCGACTCCGGGGTCACTTACGATAATGCTCCGAAGGCAAGTAAATCTACTATGCTTGTCTTATTTGCGATCGCCATCGTGATCGTAGTGATTGCCGGTATTAATTTCACGAACTTCAGTACGGCGCTTACGCCCATGCGTATCAAGAGCATAAATACGCAAAAAGTATTGGGTGGAGAGGTCTCGGTGATCCGTATGTCTCTGATTTTGGAGGCTATCGTTATCAGTGTTATCTCTTTCCTGTTGGCGTTGCTTTGGGTCTCTTTGTTTTCCAGCACAACCTTATCCGCGCTTATCGACGCTCGGATTGCCTTGATGGATTATCCGTTGTTGTTGGGGGCTACGGCATTGATCGCGATTGCTACCGGTTTGTGCGCCGGGTTGTATCCCGCTTATTATATGACATCTTTTTCTCCGGCCTTGGTATTGAAAGGAAGTTTCGGTCTGTCACCAAAAGGCCGCCAGATGCGTAATGTCTTGATTGGCGTGCAGTATGTGGCTTCATTTGGGTTGATTATTGGGGCGGTATTCATGTATTTGCAGAATTATTATATGCAGCACGCCCCGTTAGGCTATGATAAGGATGAGATTATCGTTACCGATCTGAACTCTAAACTCTGGAAAAGCCATGAGGCTTTCGTGAGCCAGGTGAAATCTTTCTCGGGCATCGATGACGTGACGTTCGCCGAGCCTCTTCTCTCCAGCAGTGACCAGTACATGGGGTGGGGACGTGAGTATCAAGGCAGAGAGATCAGTTTTCAATGCCTGCCGGTAGATCCTTCTTTCCTAAAGGTGTTAGGGATACAAGTAAATGAAGGTCGCGACTTTCGGGAGGAAGACGCTAATAATCCTTATGGGGCTTATATTTTTAATGAGCGTGCGCGTGCCGCCTATGAAATGGAGGTAGATGCGATGATTGACAGCACAAAAATCGTCGGTTTCATACCGGACGTGAAATTCGCCTCTTTCCGTACGGAGATAGCGCCCATGGCGTTTTTCGTATGGGGAACACGTAATTGGGGGAGTCGTCCTAACTGGGCATATATCAAGGTAAAGGCGGGATCAGACTTGCGGGCAGCCATGGATCATGTGCGATCGGCCGTGCGAACATTCGATCCGGAGTATCCCTTCAATATCCGTTTTTTCAATCAGGTGTTGAATGATTTGTATAAGAAAGAGGGGAATCTGAGTTCCTTGATTACCTTGTTCGGGCTATGCGCTATTTTCATCTCTATCGTAGGAGTCTTTGGTTTGGTAGTATTCGATAGCGAGTATCGGAAGAAAGAAATTGGTGTTCGTAAGGTGCTGGGTTCTACCACGGGCGAGATTATCGTGATGTTCAACAAGACGTATATACGTATTTTATGTGTTTGCTTCGTATTGGGCGCTCCGGTTGCGGGTTATGCGGTGAGCCGCTGGTTGGAGAATTTCGCTTATAAGACACCGATGTATTGGTGGGTGTATTTGATCGCTTTTGCTATCATAGCGGTTATCACAATATTGACTGTCACTTTCCAAAACTGGCATGCGGCGAATGAGAATCCAGTACATAGTATTAAGAATGAATAGAAGATTTTTGTAGAATCATATTGCTGCTTTCATAGAAAAGTATGTGTCCAATAATTGTACAATGGTGTCCAATTATTGGACACTTCTGTTTTATGAATTGAGAATTAATTTATTGAATATTAGTTTGATGTGTAGTTTGGCACGTTATTTGAATATTATTAGATGGATTTGAGTATAATAAATTAAAACAAATACAGCCATGATTAAGATCGAAGGTTTAAGTAAGTTTTTCCGTACGGAAGAGGTTGAGACAATTGCGTTGAACAAGGTTTCTTTGAATATCTTGAAACGAATGAATATCAGCCATCTTATTTAAGGAATACTCTTTTTGGGTCGATTTTAGTATCAATAAAATAGAGCAAGTTATGAAAACAATCATACGCAATTTCATCAATGTATTAATACGTTTCAAGGTAGCTACCTTTTTGAATGTAGCGGGATTAGCGGTCGCTTTCGCTGCGTTTTTAATTATCATGGTGCAAGTAAGCTTTGAGCATAACTTCGATCGTTGTCATCCGAACTCGACCCGGATTTATCGGATGGGACTTTCTTTCCCGGATGGAGCAAGCATGATCCATTGCCGACCGTTGATAGAGGCGTTTATCCACTCTTCCCCGCATATTGAGGCTGGTACGTTAATCAATCCGTATATAGGAGAGATGTATGTGACTGTTACAAGAAAAGAAGGAAAGCAAGGTTTTAAGGAGACGATCATAACTTGCCATCCGGAGATTACCCGGATGTTTCAGTTTACGATGTGTGAAGGAGAATCTTCTTGCTTGTCGGAACCGGAAAAAGCCTTGATGCCCGAAAGTATGGCTCACCGATTATTTGGAAAGGAATCGGCAATTGGAAAGCAGATCGTTCCCGATGGTGGGATCTGGACAAAACCGGGCGTGAAATATTTGGTCGTAGGAGGTGTTTATAAGGATTTCCCGGAAAACACACAGTTGAAGAACGTGATTTATACGGAGATGTCTCCGGATTATGCGCTGACGAATTGGATAAGTAGTAACTATTTCTGTTACGTGATGCTAGATCCTTCTGCCTCCCCGAAAGAAGTAGCTGAGAATTTTGATGCCCATTTTGACTATTCGAAGCAATATGGGGATATGGCGAAAGATATACATGCCGAGCTGGTCCCCCTAACCGATATTTATTATATGAACGAGGATTCCAGCGGAAGTTTAGTGAAAAGCGGTAGCGCGGAGAAAGCCCGGTTACTGATGCTGATCGCTTTTCTGGTGATTATTGTGGCGGGTATCAACTTCACGAATTTTAGTACCTCTTTGGCGCCTTTGCGCATCAAGAGTATCAACACGCAAAAAGTTCTGGGGAGTTCTGCTGGCATATTACGTGCTTCCCTGTTATTTGAAGCCGTGGGTATTAGTTTGCTTGCTTTCCTTTGTTCTTTGTTTATCGTTTGGGGATTAGGACATATGGGATGGCTGTATTTTGTGCAAGCGGATACGACATTGACTGCTTACCCCGGTTTAGTAGGTGGCTTAGCTGTATTATCTGTTATAATAGGTCTTATTGCGGGGATCTATCCATCTTTATATATGACTTCTTTCCCTCCGGCATTAGTATTGAAAGGCTCTTTCGGGCTTTCTTCCTCTGGGAAGAAGTTGCGTACGGCATTGATCGGTTTTCAGTTTATCGTTTCTATCGTATTGATTATATCAGCCATGTTCGTTCGTCAACAAAATAGGTTTATGCAAAAATATTCTTTGGGTTTCGACAAAGATCAGGTAGTAGTTGTCGAGCTGAACCGGAATATTATGCATGACCATAAGGATAGCTACGTGGGTGGATTGAAAGAATATCCGGGAATAGAGGATGTGGCGTTCTGTTCCCAGAAGTTTGGATCGGAGGATAGCTATCGTACGTGGGGAGGTGTATATAAAGAGCAGAGTGTTAATTTCACTTCTCTTTCTGTTTCTTGGAATTTCTTCAAAGTAATGGGTATTCCATTGATTGGGGGGCGGATGCCTACCGAGTCTGATGAGAGAGGTAACAACTATAGTTATGTATTCAATAGACAAATGCGGGATAAATGGAACATGGAACCGAATGATATCATGCGGATTCCATGGCTTGAGGAGGAATCGGCCGATGGTTCCGTCATCGGATTTGTAGATGATGTTAAATTTACTTCCTTGCGACAAAGCGTCTCCGAATTAGGTTTTGTTATTAATGAACCTCGTTTGATGCTTTATTCTTTTATTCGTGTGAAAGCGGGAAGCGATATCATGGGCGTGGTGGATCATATCCGTAAGACAGTAGCCCACTTAGATCCCACATATCCTTGTGAGGTGGAATTTTATGATGAGATTTTCGATCATTTATATCATCAAGAACGGAATTTAAGTACGATGATTTTATTGTTTAGCCTGTTGGCTGTGATTATCTCTATTGTCGGTATATTCGGCCTCGTTATATTCGAGACCCAGTATCGCCGGAAAGAGATCGGTATTCGTAAGGTATTCGGGGCCACGGTTCATGAGATCTTGGTTATGTTCAATAAGATTTATTTCCGTATTGTCTGCGTTTGCTTTATCATAGCGGCTCCTTTGGCTTATTATGGCGTACGGAAATGGTTAGAGGGTTTTGCTTATAAAACTCCTATTTATTGGTGGATATTTGCGTTCGCTCTATTAATTGTCTCCTTAATAACGATGTTTACGGTAACTTTCCAAAACTGGCGTGCGGCGAACGCGAATCCGGTGGATAGCATTAAAACGGAATAATAAATGAAACTATAATAAAATGAAAACGATTATTCGAAACTTTCTAAGTGTGTTGAGGCGGTTTAAAATGGCGACCGCATTGAACGTAGCCGGTCTTGCGGTTGCTTTCGCCGCTTTTATCGTGATTTTGATACAGATTAATTTTGAGCGGACTTTTGACCGTTGCCATCCTACGTCCGGGCGGATTTTTAGGGTGGACTTGACCATTCCGGGTACTTTCGGGACAATATTACCCCGTGCTTTTGTGGAGGCTGTCATCCAATCTTCCCCGCATATAGAGGCGGGTACATTGTTGACTCCTTCTTTTGGCCAGAATGGTGTTTATCTCTCGGTGGATAGAAACGGGCAACCGTTTGGGTTTAAGGAAATCGTGACAACCTGCCACGCTAGTTTACCGAAGATATTCGCGTTCCCGATCGTGGAAGGCGATATCGATTGCTTGAAAGATCCTGAGAAAGTAATGGTACCCCGAAGCTTGGCTGACAAGTTGTTTGGGGAAGATATCTCCGCGGTTGGTAAGACGTTGCGAGCGGAAGAAAATATCTGGACTAAATCGGCTAAACTCTTTACGATTGGTGCGGTTTATAAGGATTTCCCGGAGAATACGCAGCTTCGGAACGTGGTCTATACGGCGATCGATCCGGATTATAATATCAATAATTTTAGCTCAAGTAACTGGGTTTGTTATTTATTGCTTGATAATCCTGCCATGGCAGATGAGGTTGCCGATAATTTCAACCGTCATTTTGATTTCAAGAAGATTTACCATGAAGGAGAACAGATCCGGCTCGTTCCGCTGACTGATATTTATTATATGAATGAGACGCAAGACGGTGGTACATTCCGGAGCGGAAACAAGGAGGTCACGGCCTTATTGTTCGGTATAGCCCTTCTGATCGTCATTGTTGCGGCTATTAACTTCACGAACTTTAGCACTTCTCTGACTCCGTTGCGAATCAAAAGTATCAATACGCAGAAGGTATTGGGTAGTTCGGATACTTTGTTGCGCAGATCTTTATTGATAGAGGCAGCCCTTATTAGTTTTATAGCATGGCTGGTAAGTCTCGTTATCGTTTGGGGATTGGATTGGGCGGAAGCGCTACCTTTTATCGAGGCTGATTTGAGTTTGGTCTCAAATCTTCCGATCGTTTTCTTGTGTGGCATCGTAGCGTTGGTTATCGGTTGGCTGGCGGGTATTTATCCTGCTTATTATATAACTTCTTTTCCTCCGGCCTTGGTGCTGAAGGGCAGCTTCGGGTTATCTCCTTCCGGGCGTAAGTTACGTACGACATTGATTTGTGTCCAGTTCGTTGTTTCGATCGTGTTGATTATCGGGGCTTGCTTTGTACAAATCCAGAATAGTTATATGCGGAATTTCTCTTTAGGATTCGATAAGGACCAGGTAGCTATCGTGGAGCTGAATGAGACAATGTACGATAAGCATCACGATACATATGTGAATCGCTTGAAAGAGAACCCGGGTATCGAGGATGTAGCTTTCGCTATGGAGAAAGTGGGCTCTAAGGACGGGTATAACACGAATGGCGGTAGTTATAAGGGTAAGGACTTTCAGTATTTCATAATTATAGCATCTTCCAATTTCTTGCGGGTGATGGGGATTCCGGTTATAGAAGGGAGAGATTTCTCAAAGGCGGACGAACTTTCGGATCATACGTCTTATATATTCAATCGTACGGCGATGGAGGGGTTGGATATGCAAGTGGGTGACGCGTTCGATAGCTATTCTCCCGGTCATCTTATCGGTTTCTCCGACGATGTGAAATTCACCTCGCTTCGTGGTGGAGAGGATAATATCGCTTTCTTGGTCGGAAACTTTGGTTATTCTTTGCCAATCTCTTATATCCGCTTGAAAGCCGGATCGGACATTCATGCCGTAGTAGGTCACATTCAGGAGACGATGAGAGAATTAGATCCTTCCTATCCGTTTAATATCGAATTCTATGATGAGATCTTTAATCATCTTTACCAGAAAGAGGAGAATTTACGCGATCTGGTTACGGTTTTTAGTTTACTGGCGATTATTATCTCTTTGGTCGGAGTATTTGGCTTAGTGGTGTTCGAGACTCAATACCGCCGTAAGGAAATAGGTATCCGCAAGGTACATGGAGCTACGGTAGGAGAGATCCTGCTGATGTTTAATAAGGCCTATCTGAGGATTGTAGGTATTTGCTTCGTGATAGCGGCGCCGGTCGCTTGGCAGGGCGTGAAGATGTGGCTCGAGGGCTTCGCTTATAAGACTCCGCTTCATTGGTGGGTATTCTTAATCGCCTTATTGATCGTAACCGTAATCACATTATTGACCGTAAGCTTCCAGAACTGGAAAGCGGCGAACGAGAACCCGGTAAATAGTATCAAGAGCGAGTAATCCACCATCCCATCTTCCACGCCAGTAGCAAGATCAGTAGGGAAAGGACCAAGCAGGCTAATAGCAACCAAACTCCCAATCCGTTGACGAAAAGGATGGGGACGAAGGTGATCAATAAGATCTCTATGGGAGCGATAGGCAGGTAAGCCATCGCGTAATCATCCATCGCTTTGCTGGAAAGTTTCGGATCGACGATCCGCAGCAAGGCGATGCCCATGGCCATCGTGCCGGTCCACCATCCCCAAGCGAAAATCATGCGCTCGAACCAAAAGGTCTTGGCTAATCTTCTTCCTAAGAAGAATGTTATGCACCAGACGATCGCCACGCCCGCTATGATGAGTACGATAAGCGGCAAGGCATATTTTACGATCACCCCTAGCTTGATAGACGCTACACCGCAAGCTACCAGCATATCCGTGAAGGAACTGCTCAGCCTCTGGGTCGTCTGCGGACAGATATATCTGGATATGGTTGTTGCGTCGAAGAATTTCTTTAATACTAATCCAATGATAAAGGCACAACTGAAAACAGGTAACTCCAATACCGGATAATACACCTTTACGGTTTGGCTAACCATATATCCCAAAAAAGCCACGACAAACACCAAGGCCACATGGAAAGTCAGCGTATCGATGGATATGGAGGAAGTCGTAGCCTCTCCGATGGAATCCCGCTTATCCTCCGGCAGCAACCCGCTTCTCAACTCATCCGGGAGATCGTCGAAATCCGAGATAAAAGCGGTTTGTTTATGCTTGGCCGCCCATTTGACCATCAGTAAACCTCCGATGATCGAGCAAATAACCCCCACGGTAGCGGTTGTCATGCCTAAACTGCGAGCCTCGTCCCAGCCCAATCCCTCGAACGCGGACCCGATAGCGGCGGCTGTGCCGTGTCCGCCATAAAAGCCTGTCGGCAGCATAATGCCGAAAGCGTCATTCAGGTCCGGCCAGATCAGCTTGATCACGTACAATCCGAACAAGCCTACTAATGCCCATTGCAATAACATACCCACCTGAGCGTACGCCCACATCGGCCCGACTCGTTTCGCTACTTCTTTCATGGAGACGTTCGGGGAAGATAAAGGCAACGCGCCGAACACCAAGGCGATAAGGATAGCCGCATAAGTACCTAAGTCATTGGAAAGCGGAATCCACCCCAGTCCATTAGGTCCGAACGCCAGTCCTAGCAAGCCCGCGATCAAGCTGGGTGGGATGAATAATTGTTGTATCAGTTTTACCTTGACTCGTATGAATTTGCCAACCAATAGAAGTATCGAAATGAATCCAAGATCCGTAAAGAGAGTCCAAGGGGTGAACTGTGTTAGGTCTATCATAGTAACTACTTACTTTATGTTCGTTTAAATATCTATTGTACAAATATATTTTATTCTCATGAGAAATACTAGAAATCCAAACGAATTCTATATCTCCATCTCCTTTTTACGATAAACGGAAGGAGAGCAACCCATAACTTTCGTAAACGTACGCGAGAAGTAGGCGGCATCCTCGAATCCCAGATGCGTGGCGATCTCATTCAACTTCATATTCGTTAGCTCGATATATTCACAAGCCTTCTGTATTTTCAAGCGTATGAAGTAATTCATGGGCGAGACCCCGGTCTCGCCAAAGAAGAGAGCCGAGAAGTGAGAAGGGGAATATTTGAAATAAGACGCTAATTCCTTCAAGGTAAGATTCTGCTGGATGTTCTCACGCATATAATGAATAACCCGTGCCGTGAACGGATATTCTTTTTGCGAGGGAATCATGATATGGCGGAATTGCTCCAGATAGATGAAAGAGGCCAGAAAATTGTAAAGGCACATGGAGGAATAAATCATATATTCTTTAATATATCCCATGGAGAAACTGCTATATATCTCCTCAAACAGCCGTAACCGATCTTGTAAACGGGAATATTCATTCGGCGAAATAGTGACCGGAACCGGATGCGACGGCAGGAATTGATCGCAAAGCTTCCCTTGGAAGTGTAACCAGTAAATAGTCCATGGATCTCCCTCGTCTGCCCCGAATGAGTAGGGGATACCGGGAGGGATGATGATATATTGGTATTTCTCCACGGTATATTGTTTACCGAGGATACGATACCATCCTTTTCCCTCCGTACAATAAATAAGCATGGCGTAGTCACAGCCATGTTCTTTTTGGAGAAAATGATATTTAACACGTGGGAAGAAACCTATCTTGCGTACATATAAATTATTGATGAGCGGTTCCCTCCGGTAGCTTGCCAATAGTTCCTCGGGTAAAGAAACAAGCCGTTCTCCCTTAAATCCTTCTTTTATCTTGACCATGATCTATAAATCATAAGATTGTACAAGTAAATCGGAACAAATGTAGCATTCCTTTCTGGATTATTGAAATAATTTTGCCGACATAAATCATAACATAATGCCATGAATAAAATTCTAGTTGTAGTTTCTTTTGTATTTGTATCTTTTTTATCCTGTACGGGATTGACCGAGAAACAGCGATTGGCCGATCAAATATTGTCCGACACGGCTTTACATAAGGTGGATAGTATGGCTCGTGCGACCATTCGTAGTGGCTTTAACGCAGGGAGTGGTTATTCCCAGATATGGGCTCGTGATATGAATACGTTTATAGAGATCGCTTGCGAGGAGAGTGATCCACACGAACTGCGGGAAGCTATCTTATTGTTTTTCGCTCTTCAACAGCCGAATGATGAGATGATCGATGGTTATGTGCTGAAAGAAGATTTTACATGGTATGATGATACGCCTTATTATTCGAATGCCGCCCCGAAACATGTCGCTTTTAAGAATACGGTAGAGACGGACCAAGAATCTTCCTTGATTCAGATCGTAGGTAAATACATTCGTAAGACGGGTGATCGGGAGATATTGAATGAGAAAGTTGCCGGGAAGACCGTTCTCGAGCGAATGAACGCTATGGTAGATTATCTGATGCGGGAACGATATAATGAGAAATATGGATTGCTTTATGGAGCAATGACCGCTGATTGGGGCGATGTACAGCCGAATGACGATTTCGGATGTGATATGAATGATTTGTCGGATCCAGCTATCGATGTATATGATAACGCTATGTTCATAATCGCCTTGGATTATTTGTTGGAAATGGCTCCTGATTCTCCGCAAGCCTCCCGTTGGAAAAGTCTGCGTGAGGGAATCGAGAGAAATGTGCGGGCTCATCTATGGGATGTAAAGCGCCAGAAGTTCATTCCTCATATTTATCCGGAGAAATCTCCGATTCCGGAAGGTTTTGATGAACTTGCCATTCATTATCATGGTGGGACGGCTATCGCTATAGAGGCCGGCTTATTATCGAAAGACGAGATACGTACCGTAAATGCCCAGATGCTTGAGAATGTTCGCCTGTCGGGTATGCCGAGTATTGGTCTTACCTTATATCCCGTGTATCCGGATGGTTTTTTCCATGGAGGAATGTCAAAGGCTTATCTGTATCAGAATGGCGGGGATTGGACTTGGTTTGGCGGTCGGATGATCCAGCAGCTTGTCGTTAATGGAATGGTTGAGGAGGCTTATGCGGAGATTCATCCGATGATCGAGCGTGTGATCCAAAATGACGGATTCTACGAATGGTATGGCAAAGGCGGTGTCCCCAGCGGCTCTGGTAATTTCAAGGGATCGGCCGGAGTGTTATCTAAGGCGATTGAATTATTAAGGGATTGGGCAGAGAAAAATAAGAGTTAAATACAAGCGTGCAATATTAAATGTCAAAAGAGATGAGAAAAAGTAATTATGATAAAATGCCGGCCACCGTTGTAGACGGTACCTTGTGGAAAGGCTGGGAATCGATACGGAAGCGATTGGCGGAGATACATGCGGAAACGAATGGATCACAAGTTTGGGTGGTGGAATGCTACCAAGGGGTTCATCACGAGGAGTTGATGCGTGAACTGCAAGCGCTCGCGCCCGATCGTTTTATCAATACGCGAGATTTATTTAAATCGGCAGAAGATATAGAGGCGATGACCTATCCTTATCTGACGGATGACCGGTTGTTTGGCCGCCGGGCTCATTTCTCTTATACGGATTTCTTGGATGAGGAGAAGGTGAACGCCTGCCGGGAGTCCTTGCGTGATGGAAAAGGCTGGACAATCGTTTATGGCCACGCCGCCGCCGAGATCGTTTCCGCTCCGGACAAATTGATCTATGCGGATATGGCTCGTTGGGAGATCCAGATGCGTTCCCGTAGAAAAGAGGTGAACGGGCTAGGTGTGGAAAACCGGGAGGAAGCCCCGTCGTACCATTATAAGCGAGGATATTTTATTGATTGGATTGTTTGCGATAATCTGAAGAAGAAAGTCCTTCCCAAGGTCGATTATTGGTTGGATACCCATATCGTCGGAACACCTAAGATGATTTCCGGGGAGACCTTGAAAGAAGGGTTAGAGAAAACGGCGCATACTCCGTTCCGGGTAGTACCTTTCTTCGATCCGGCTCCTTGGGGCGGCCAATGGATGAAAGAGGTCTGTGATCTGGATAAAAAGCAAGATAACTTCGGCTGGTGTTTTGATTGCGTGCCCGAGGAAAATAGTTTATACCTGAAAGTTGCCGGAGAGCTGTTTGAGATCCCTTCCAATGACTTGGTATTCTATAAGACGAGAGACTTGCTGGGCGGGCCGGTCGAGGCTCGTTTCGGACAAGATTTCCCGATCCGTTTCGACTTCTTGGATACGATGGGAGGAGGAAACCTAAGTTTGCAAGTGCATCCGGTCACCCAATATATCCGGGATACGTTCGGGATTTATTATACGCAGGACGAGAGCTACTACCTGCTGGATGCCGAGGAGGACGCTACCGTTTATCTGGGATTGAAAACCGGTGTAAATCCGGACGAGATGATCGCTGCCCTAAACGACTCCCAACAGACCGGAAAGCCTTTCGATACGGAGAAGTATGTCAACAAATGGCCTGCCAAACGCCATGATCATTATCTGATCCCCGCCGGAACGGTCCATTGTTCGGGAGCCGGTGCCATGGTGCTGGAGATTAGCGCTACCCCAAGTATCTTTACCTTTAAGCTTTGGGACTGGGGCCGCTTGGGATTGGACGGATTGCCTCGACCGATTAATATCGGCCACGGCTCGAAAGTGATCCAATGGGAGCGGCAAACGGAGTTTGTCCGTCATAACTTGATCAACCAAGTGGAGATGATCGCCGAGGGAGACGGTTGGCGGGAGGAGCGGACCGGCTTGCATGAGAACGAGTTCATCGAGACCCGCCGTCATTGGTTCACGGATATCGTGCCTCACAATACGAATGGAGGGGTGCAAGTACTGAATGTAATCAAGGGAGATGAGTTGATCGTGGAGAGTCCGACAAACGCTTTTGAACCATTCATCGTTCATTACGCGGAGACTTTTATCATTCCGGCTTGCGTGGGTGAATATACGATCCGCCCGTATGGATCGTCCGTAGGTAAATACTGTGGTACTATAAAAGCTTACGTACGATTTAGGCAATAATCACCGTGCCATAGGCGTCGCACAACTGTGCCACCCTTGATGGCACGGTAGTGCCACTGCGATGGCACGCCAATGCCAACCCTATGGCACGGCTGTGCCACCGTGGTGGCACTGGCGGAACATGGGTAAATAAAGAAAAGGAATATATGATGTATACAAATGACAATAGAATAGTAATGACATTGGATGCGGGAGGAACGAATTTTGTTTTCTCTGCCATCCAAGGAGGAAAAGAGATAGCCGATCCGGTAGTTCTTCCGGCATGCGCGGATTGTTTAGATAAGTGTTTAGGCAATTTGGTAGAGGGTTTTAAGGCAATTCAGGCAGGCTTGCCGGAAACTCCGGTCGCTATCAGTTTCGCTTTTCCCGGTCCGGCAGACTATCAAGCCGGTATCATAGGCGATTTACCCAACTTCCCCTCTTTCCGGGGTGGAGTAGCGTTAGGCCCGTTTCTGGAAGATATATTCGGGATACCGGTATTTATCAATAACGATGGGAATTTATTCGCATATGGAGAAGCGTTAACCGGAGCCCTTCCGGATATAAACCGCCGTTTGCGGGAGGCAGGAAGCATGAAGCAATATAAGAACCTGCTGGGAGTCACCTTGGGTACCGGTTTTGGTGCCGGGGTTGTCATTAATCAAGAGCTTCTATTGGGAGATAATGCGGCAGGAGGAGATATCTGGTGTTTTCGGAATAAGAAATATCCGGAGTATATCGTAGAGGAGAGTGTCAGCATACGTGCGGTCATGCGAGTATATGCGGAACGATCCGGTGATACGGGAGTGCATACTCCGAAAGAGATCTTTGAGATCGCCGAGGGTATTTGCCCGGGTAACCGGGAGGCTGCTATTACGGCTTTCTCCGAATTAGGGGAGCTAGCGGGGGATGCGTTGGCGTCTGCCATTACTTTAATCGATGGCATCATCGTGATCGGTGGTGGACTATCGGGGGCTTCTAAATATATTCTCCCTGCTTTGTTGAAAGAATTGAACTCATCTACCGGTATGATGGATGGAAGTCGTTTCGGCCGATTGCAAATGAAAGCTTATCTTTTGGAGGATGCGGAGAGTTTCGCTGATTTCGCTAAAGGAGGAGCTGTCGAGGTACCCATTCCGGGTACCAATCGCAAGGTAGGGTATGATCCTTGTAAACGGATAGGGGTGACCGTAAGTAAACAAGGTGCTAATCGCTCGATCGCTATGGGAGCTTATGTTTTTGCGTTAAACCATCTATCTAAAGGAATATGAGACAAAAATATAGTATAGGACCTGTATGGTTCTTGATGTTTGCGTGTGCTTTCTTCACATCCTGCGTGACACAAGGCAAGAAAGTTCAGCAAGAAGAACTTAGCCAATATGTAGAACCTCGGATCGGTACGGCGCATTGCCGTTGGTTTCATTTTACCCCGGGAGCGATGCCTTTCGGTATGGCCAAGCCGGCTCCTTCTACGAACGGGCATATCGGGAATAAATCCGGTTGGGAGGCGACCGGTTACGATTATCGGGATCAATCGATCGAGGGTTTCCCCTGCTTGCATGAGTTTCAGATCGGTGGAATCGTACTGATGCCTACGACGGGTCCATTGAAAACAATTCCCGGGGCGGTAGACGACTCGACAGGTATAGGATACCGTTCCCGTTTTGACCGTACGGACGAGATCGCTACCGCCGGTTATTATTCCGTTCTCCTAAAAGATTACTCGATTTGTGCGGAGCTTACCGCTACCCCTCGTGTCGCTATTCAGCGTTATACATTTCCGGCCGGGGAGGATAGCCATATCTTGTTCGATATAGGAAACCGTCAAGGAGAGAGCGGAGCTGTACGGGATGCTGAAATTACTTTTACGGAAGACGGGCATATCGAGGGCTGGGTGATTACCGAGCCTGAATATGTGAGGAAATATCAACCCGGGGCATCGGTTCCTTTGTATTTCTCGGCGGTGCTGGACAAGGTTCCCGTTGGATTTGGCGCTTTCAACGGAGCGGATATCCGTCCGGATGAACGGAAAGCGACGGGCGTGGGGGCCGGACTTTATCTGACATTCCGTACCCAAGATCAAGAGTCGGTAACCGCTAAAGTAGGTCTTTCCTATACATCCGTGGAGAATGCCCGGTTAAATAGGGAGACGGAGGCCGCTACCCTTACGTTTGACGAGGCAAGGGAAATCTCTCGCCAAACATGGGAAGAATATTTGGGACGTATCCGGGTAGAGACTCCGGCGCAAGAGGATAAGGTGAAATTCTATACCGGTTTGTATCATGCTTTATTGGGCCGCGGATTGGCTAGCGACGTGAATGGCGCTTATCCGAGAAATGATGGCTCGGTAGGACAAATCCCTTTGAAAGACGGGAAACCGATACATAACTTATATAATACCGATGCCGCTTGGGGAGCGCAATGGAATCTGACGCAGGTTTGGGCTTTGGCCTATCCGGAATATTATTCGGATTATATAAGTAGCCATTTGTTGGTGTACAAGGACGCCGGCTGGCTGGCGGATGGAATCGCTAATAGCCGTTATGTCTCCGGGGTTGGTACGAATTTATTAAGTACGATTATCGCCGGCGCTTATCAATGTGGCATTCGGGATTTCGATGTGAATACGGCCTATGAGGCTTGCTTGAAGAATGAGTTGGATGGGGAGAATCGTCCATTGGGCGCAGGAAAGATCGATACCCGTTATTTCGTGGAATATGGTTATGTGCCTCATTTGGATAAGGGGGACGGGCCAGACGAGGCTTTCATGTTCTCCGCTTCCCATACCTTGGAATATGCTTATAGTGCGTGGGCCGTGGCCCAATGGGCGAAGCAACTGGGTAAGACGGACGATTATAACCGTTTGATGGACTTATCGAAAGGCTGGGAGCGTATCTATGACCCTTCCTGTAATTTTGTCCGTCCTAAAAAGAAGGATGGTACGTTTATCGAGGACTTCAATCCGATGCAAGTATGGCGTGGATTCCAAGAAGGTAACGCTTGGCAATATACATTCTATGTACCGCACGACGCGAAAGGCTTGGTCGCGAAAGTAGGCGCAGACGTGTTTAACCATCGGTTGGATAGCATCTTCACGGTGTCTCGTAAATTAATCTTTAGCGGAGGCACGGAAGTAGGGGCTTTCGCCGGTTTGCAAACCTTGTATAACCAAGGAAACCAACCGTGCTTGCACATCCCTTGGATGTTCAACGAGGCCGGTCGTCCCTCGCTTACGCAAAAATGGGTACGGGCGATCTTGAATGAGTTCTATGGTACGGATGGCATCCACGGTTATGGCTACGGACAAGATGAGGATCAAGGCCAGCTCGGGGCTTGGTACGTGATCTCTTCCTTAGGCTTATTCGATATGAAAGGCTTGACGGATCAAGCGCCTTCTTTCGCTTTGGGCAGTCCTTTATTCGATAAGATTACGATCCGGCTGAATGACCGCTATTATAAAGGGAAGGAATTCGTGATCGAGACTCGTAATAATAGTAAGCAAAATGATTACGTGCAATCGATGAACTTAAACGGGAAACCATTGACGGATACTCGTATTCCTTTCTCGGAGATTGTTCAAGGTGGACATTTGGTTTTAGAAATGGGTAACCAACCAAAAGATCGATATGAGAACTAAAAGTACGAACTCCGCTATATTCCCGATCCTTTTCGGCTTTTTCGTGATGGGATTCGTGGATGTCGTGGGAATTGCCACGAATTATGTGAAGATGGACTTTGGTTTGTCCGATACGTTGGCGAACCTATTGCCCATGATGGTCTTTCTTTGGTTCGCCCTGTTCTCTGTCCCTACCGGTATCTGGATGGGACGGCACGGGCGTAGGAATACGGTGGTCGTAGCCTTGGCTATCACAACCTTGGCGATGCTGATACCTCTATTCTTCTATGACTTTGCTTGTATCTTGTTTGCGTTCGCTTTGCTGGGAATTGGAAATACGATCTTGCAAGTGTCCTTGAATCCGATGGTAGCGCGGGTGGTAAATCCGGATAAAGTAACGAGCGTACTTACGTTAGGGCAGTTTATTAAGGCGGTATCTTCCTTCTTAGGGCCGATTATCGCAGGTGTAGCTTCTTCTTTCTGGGGAGATTGGAAGTTGATATTCATTGTCTATTCGGTGACTACCTTGTTATCTATCATCTGGTTGATAACGACTATTCCGGGTAAAGAGGAAGGAGAGGAGCAAGAAGCCTCGTTCGCCTCTACGTTAGCTTTATGTAAAGATGCTAGGATACGGATGCTTTTCTTGGGGATTCTGTGTATTGTCGGGATCGATGTCGGTCTGAATACGACGATCCCTAAGCTATTGATGGAAAAGTTATCCATGCCGTTGCAAGAGGCCGGATTAGGGAGTAGCCTTTATTTTGCCGCTCGTACCGGAGGCTCTTTCCTGGGGGCTATATTGTTGGCGAGGATCTCGTCACGACCCTTCTTAAGGGGGAGCATGCTTATCGCTATCCTTGCTTTCGTAGGATTGCTTATCTCGGATAGCTTGTGGGGCATGGGCGTTATGATCGTACTGGTTGGCTTGGCTTGCTCGAATGTGTTTTCGATCCTGTTCTCTTTTGCGTTGGAACATCGGCCGGAGCAATCGAACGAGGTCTCGGCCTTGATGATTATGGGTGTATCAGGAGGCGCTTTGATTACGCCTTGTATGGGAGGCATAGCCGATATGTTCGGACAGGTAGCCGGCTTGATGCTATTATTAATATGTATGTTGTATATAGGACTTATATCAATAAAAACACGATAAGATGAAAAAAAGAACTTATTTATCAGCAGGATTGGCTTTGTTGATCGGGACATTGTCGGTTCATGCGTCTCCGGGATTATCGGATGTCAAGAGCCGTGTATTACCGGCGGTTTATAAATCGAAAAACGGACTGACCCAAAAGGTCGAGATCTCCGTAAAACATGAAGGAGAGCCTTCTACAGTAACGATCCGTTTAGGCGAGCAAAGCCGTAAAGAGAAACTGGTGTCCGGGGATAATGTATTCCGAATCGAGATACCCGAGGTTAGCACGACTCGCCAATTACCGTTGACGCTGACAAGTGGGAAAGAGAAAGAGGAGACTATGGTGACGGTAAAACCGGTTCGCCATTGGCAAATGAATATGGTGCAACACACGCATACGGATATCGGTTATACCCGTTCCCAAATGGAAATCCTAGCGGAACATCTACGATATATTGATTATGCGTTGGATTATTGCGACGCTACGGATAATTATCCGGATTTCGCTAAATTCCGTTGGACTTGCGAGATCGCTTGGGCGGTTAGCGAATATTTGAAATGCCGTCCGGCGGAACAGATCGCTCGCCTGAAGCAGCGGGTAAAAGAGGGTCGTATCGAATTAGCTACAATGTACTTGAACTTTGACGAATTACCCGATGAGCAAACGCTCGCCGCCTCCCTTTATCCGATCAAGCAATTCCGTGAGAATGGGATGCGTGCCGAGGTAGCTATGCAAGACGACGTGAATGGAATCGGTTGGTGCTTCAGCGAGTATTTTGCGGATGCCGGCGTGAAATATGTGAATATGGGAACCCATGGCCACCGGGCGTTGATCTGTTTTGATAAACCTACCGTATTCTGGTGGGAATCTCCATCAGGGAAGAAGGTCTTGACCTATCGTGCCGAGCATTATAACCAAGGAAATTTCTTTGGTATCCATACCGATGATTTTGAGCAGTTCGAGGAACGGGTCTTAGCGTATCTGGATCAAATGGAAGCGAAAAACTATCCGTATGATATATTGGCCGCCCAGCATTCGGGTTATTTTACGGATAATGCGCCTCCATCCACGAAAAGTTGTGAGATGCTACAAAAATGGAATGAGAAGTATGAATGGCCGAAATTACGCACGGCGGTAGCCAGCGAGTTCTTTAAGACGGTAGAGAGCCAATATGCGGATCGTATCGAGACCATTCGTGGAGCTTGGCCGGATTGGTGGACGGATGGTTTCGCTTCCGGTGCCCGTGAAGCCGCCATATCTCGTGTGACTCATTCGGATATTATCGCGAATCAAGCCGGATTGTCATTTGCTAAAATGCTAGGCGCTCAATTGCCGAAAGACATCAATGATCGGATTCAGGACATCAACAAAGCTCTTTTGTTCTATGATGAGCATACTTTCGGGCATAGCGAGAGCGTACGTAACGCTTATGGACTGGAAACTTGGGAACAACGCTCCTTGAAACAATCGTATGCGTGGGAAGCCTATCGCCATTCCGGTTTGCTGGGAGAGGCTACTATGGGTATATTACAATCATTCGTGCCTAAAAGCGACGTTCCGTCTATCGCTGTATTCAATACGCTCAACTGGAGTTATAGCGGTATCGCTAAAGCTTATGTCGATCATCAGATTCTTCCGAAAGACAAGGCTTTCGAGATCGTGGATGCGGCTGGCAACGTAATTCCCGCACAAGCTGGCGAAAGCCGTTCCGACGGTACCTATTGGAGCTTTTACGTGAAAGATGTCCCGGCCTTGGGATATGCGCAGTATTATATAAAAGTAAAGGATGCGCCACGTCCGGAAATACAGGGCGCAACGGAATTAAAAGAGACACATGTGGAGAATCCTTGGTATGCCATCGACTTCAATACCCGTAAAGGTACGATTCGTAAATTATATGATAAGGATTTGAACAAACAATTGGTTACGCCGGATGCGGAATGGGAGATGGGAGAGTTTATTTATGAGATTATCGATAGCCGTCATCCGATGGAACAATATCGTGCTCCCCAATTCCTCCGCCGTCGTCCCGAGAAGATGCGTTTCGAGAAATATGAGAAAGGCGATGTTTGGGATACATATCGTTTTCGGGGAGAGACAGTAGCGGGACGTGAGCCGAATAATTTGATGGTGGAATTCCGTGTATTTAACGTAACAAAGAAAATCGAGGTAGTTTATCGCTTGCGTAAAAAAGCGGTAACAGATCCGGAAGCGGTTTATATCGCTTTCCCGTTTGAGGTTGAAAGCGGTAAGATCCATTTGGATGTACCCGGCGGATCGATTGAGGCGGGTGTAGACCAAATCCCGGGCTCCTCTAACGATTGGTACACGGTGCAAAACTTCGCTACGGCTCGTAATGGAGAGTCACAGGTCGTGATGGGTAGCCAAGAAATACCATTAATGCAATTTGGGGCGATCAATACGGGGCGGTATAAGGCCGGAGCCGTACCTCAGTCCACGAATATGTATTCATGGCCGATGAACAACTATTGGGTAACCAATTTCAATGCGGACCAAATGGGAGAGATGCAATGGAGTTACTTCATCAACTCTTCGAAAGACAACACTATTGAGTATGCGACTAAGTTCGCTTGGGAAAACCGGATTCCGTTCTTGACCCGTGTTTTGCCTGCCGGAGATAAAAAGGTGGAGCCTCTTCAATCGGCTTCCATTTTCAAGATCGTACCGGAGAATTTGTTGTTGGTAAACATGAGGCCTGTGGAAGGCGAGAATGCTGTTATGCTTCAATTGCGTGAGATAGGCGGGAAGCCAGCTACTTTCTCCGTAACTTCAGATAAAATTAATTTTGTGAAAACTACGGTTTGTGATGTCGTTGGAGACCCAGTTTCGGGGAATCCGTTGAGTTTCGCTCCGTGGGAGAATAAGTTTATAAAATTATCTTGGTAGCATGGTAGGGGCGGGGTTTGCCCGCCCTTATCCAGTTTGTCTTATGTTTGTATATTGAATGTTTTGATAGGATTTAATCCCAAATAAATCGGTATTATTCTAAGCAGAAGACTTGCTTGTGTTAGAGTGATGGGTGAAGAGTGTCATGAGAGACTCTGTTTCGGGTAATGCCTTATTGGATTTCAAGCCTTGTGGGAATAAGTCTATGGCGCTTTCTTGGTAGAAAGATTGTAGATAATGTGGTTCTTCTTTTATTTATAAAGGAAGGCTAAATTTTTTTATATTATCCAGTCTCTGAATATATTATCTGTTTTTTTCATAGAAGCCATACTAGTGCCATTTTCGCCTAGCCTTGAATCTCAATAAATTTAACATTTGTTTATTGTAACCAATTTAAAGTGTTTTTACTGTAAATATTTGATAGTTAATTATTTATGTGATAGAAAGACGATGATACTATTGTAAGTCCGTACGGAACTAGTGCGCCATTCATGGTCTATATCATTAAAAACTGGGCAAATGTATA
>NZ_FR885265.1:0-16184 GCF_000436315.1 Parabacteroides sp. CAG:2
GGCGGCGTGACGCTCCAAGTGTTCCGACAGTACGTCGAATCGCTCGTCGATCCGCCGGCGCAGATGCTTCCACGCGAACACCCAGCAGCCCCCGCAGAGGAGGAGCGCCAGCATCCCGCACATCATCAAAATCCGTAAGTATGACCCTTCCATTACTACTTCGTTTTTGTTTCTCAAAGGAAACCATTCCTATCCTTATACGACGAATTCTTTTTTGAGCAATCCACTCAACAAGTCCTCAACAACGGCCTTATCCGTGCGAAATGCGATCATCAATTTAATTGACGCGCCGCTCGGGGCACCGGTGGTACGAACAAGTCAAAGGTACGCCGCCGGGCCTTCGGACGGATAAAAAACCAATAGATGATTCAATCGATTTACACCCCGAAACAGGCTATTTTACAAGAAAAACGGCGTATATTCGCGGGAAACCGAAAAATCATACGCAGATGAGAGACATCACGCATTTCCTGCTAGCCACCCTCCTCTCGCTAGCCACCCTCGCTTGCCGGCACGACACGCCTCCTACGGACGGCCCCCTCTCCCGGCAGCTCCAACCCGGTACCGAGGAGATACTCCGGCAGCTCAACGACCGCGACAACCGGGAGGAGGCCTTGCGCCTCGCCGACAGCCTCGCCGCTCTTCCCCCTTCCGACGACCCGTGGCTAGAGATCCGTATCGCCCAAGCGGTAGCCAACACGCTCTATAAATTCCGCCGCGACCCTTCGGACGCGATCCGTATGCAAGAAAGGGCCCTCGCCGTCTATCGCCTCCACCCCGATGCCGCCGACGATCCGGCCGACCTGCTCTCTACCCTCGGCCATTATTACCGCCGCAAGGGAATGCGGGAAAAAGAGGTGGAAGTCATACAGGAAGCCATGGACTGGTGCGTAGCCCACCCCGAGAAGCTCAACCGGGGCTTCGTCTACACCTTCGCCGACCTCTCCTCCACCTATAGCGACCTCGGATTGTACGACAAGGCTATGGAGGCCATCTCACGCTCCATCGACTACTCCCTCCAGTTGGATAGTTTTACCATCAGCGACCTCTACCGGATGAAAGCCGGGATTTTCTGGGAGCTGGAACAGCACGACTCTACCTTATATTACGCACGGCAGGCCTTAAAGAGAGGGGAGGAGATGAAAGAGAACGCCTATGTCCTCGCCGCCAAAAACATACTTTACAATTATTACTACGAATATGTGCCCGACTCTATCCCTGCCGCCCTCGAAGGGTACAAGGAATTGATAGAAGAGGAAGAAGCGATCTCCGCGGGGTATCAAGATCTTTTCAAATTCATGCTGGGGGCCTGCCTCGTACGCGACGGAAAGCCGGAAAAAGGCTTCCCCCTGATGGAAGAGGCCTACGCTCTCTACAAGAAATACGAGGCGAACGATATGATGGATTGGACCGGACGGCATTTGCTCAACCTTTACGCCGAACAGAAGAAGGGAGACAAGATGGCCGAGATCTACCCGGAATACAAGGAGATACACGACTCGTTGCAACTGGCGGAGAAGCAGCGGTACGCCATTGGTGCCAACGTACGCTACGAGACCGGACGGAAGGAGCAGGAGAATCGGGCCTTATCCGCCGAAGTGGCCTTGAAGGAACGTTCGCTCGTTTATACGCGCGTCATCCTGATCCTAGCCATTTGCCTGCTGACCGGGATCATTGTCTACGCACTCCAACGTCGCCGGCTTCACCAACGTGAGCGGGAGATCCAGCGTCAACGACTGGATAATCTCCTCGCTACCCAACAAGAACTGAACCGCCGCAATGAGCGACTGAGCGCCGAGCTGGAGCAAGCCGCCCATAACGAGGTGATCGACAGCGTACGCCAGAAGCTCAACCCCTCCTTGCTGAGCGGCGAGGACGAGTTGCGGTTCCGCCAATCCTTCGCCGCCCTGTACCCTCGCTTCCTGCCCGGCTTGCGTAAGGACTTCCCGGAACTGACCAAATCCGACGAACTACTCTGCATGCTGATCTACCTGAAGCAGAGCACGGACGAGATCTCGTTGGCCTTGGGCATCTCCCGTCCCAGCGTCAACTCCGGACGCAGCCGTATCCGCAAGAAACTTGGATTGCAGAAAGAGGAATCCTTGGACGAATTCTTGCAAAAAAGATAATCCCTCCTTTCCGGCGGCTGCCACCCGAAGGTGGCATGCTCGCCGGAAAGAGGGGATCAAGGGCGGATCAAGTACGAACCGCTACGCATAGCCGATAAAGGCCGCTTATAAAGTTGTCAGATAATTTTTCAGCGGATTGGAGTACATCTCTAAGATCTTCTTACGTAAGAACGCCTCATCCTTGTTCGGAAGGACGATCTTATCCAATTGTCCTTGCAAGTATTCCTCGAATTGCTTCTTATCCTTCGGTCCGTAATGCTCGTGGAAACGGCGAGTGCCGTTCAGCCAGTCATAAGCTACGTAATTACAAGGATAGAAACGATAGTTCTTATAGATCTCCCGGTCGATAACGGACGCGATAGCGCTTACCAGCTCATTCTTCTCCATATCCTTGTCCAGTTTAGCCAAGGAATCATTGATCGGGGAAGTGATCGTGAAGTGGACACGCCCCTTATTATTCAGGATACCCGTTTCCATGCTCAACAAATCATCCCGCTGACATTTCACGTAATCCGGATCATCCCGCTTCATCTGGAATTCTTTCGCCTTCAAGAAATCGCAAGGATCAAACTCGTAGGAGATAGCGACCGGTACGATATTCAAGTCCATCAAATTCAACAACAGATTATCCTTATCACCGCCGATACTCAACATCTTCAATACGCTACCCTGCGTACGATCGTCCGAGTCCTTGGCACGTCCCTCACGCTGGGCGATCCATACAGACTCGTTCACATTCTTGATCGCATGATGGATATAGGCGGAAAGCGTCTTGCTGACCTCCAACATCTGACGAACAGAAACGCCACGCTTCACGATAAAGCTGTTATTCAAACGCACCAACGTCTCGATCCACGGACGGATCAAAAGATTGTCGCCGATAGCGACCTGCGTCATACCATACCCCACATCATACAACATGACGTTCAAGAAGGAGGCATCCAATACGATATCCCTATGGTTCGAGATAAACGTACAGGCCGCCTTATCTTTCGGCAGACGGCTACGCCCTGAGATAGTAAGCGAGAAAGTAGTATTTTTCGCCACCGTCATTACAGCGTCATAGGCCAGAGTAGATTTAAACTCCTCCTTCGTCTTGCAAGCACGCATGGCAACTGAGAATTCCTCCCAATTCAAATTCGGCTTTATGTAACGTAAAGCCCGCTCGAAATCCTCATTGGCGACCAATTTTTCAATCGCGTCCTTCACCTCACTGTTGTTCAGCGGACGGATGTCGTCGAAATTAGGGGAAACTGTTTCTGTATCCATATCTATTCATTTTGTTTTTCTGTTTTTGAGTTCGTCTTCAATAATGTCTGTCATGACATCCTTTATATCCAATCCCGCCGCACGTACTTGCTGTGGGATAAAGCTGGTAGCCGTCATTCCCGGTGTCGTGTTTATTTCCAGTAAGACAGGCTCCCCGTCTGCCGGAATAATATAATCCACACGAATCAGCCCTTTGGCGCCCAATATATCGTAGATCCTTGATGTCTTGCGCTGTATCAACTCCGTCAACTCGGCGGAGATACGGGCCGGAGTGATCTCGTCCACCTGCCCGTTATACTTTGCGTCGAAATCGAAGAATTCGTTATCCGTAACCACCTCGGTCAAAGGAAAGACAACCTCTTTACCCTCCACCTTATAGCAACCGCATGTCACTTCCGTTCCATCGATAAAGCTCTCAAGAATCACCTCACGTCCTTCCCCAAACGCCTTAGCGATAGCGGGCTGGATAGCGGAGACCTCTTTCACCTTCGTCACGCCAAAACTACTACCCCCATCGTTTGGTTTCACGAAAATAGGCAAACCCAAACGAGTCACGACTTCTTCGTCCGTAATAGTCTCTCCCTTGAATAAATGAATGGATGCGGCAATTTTTACACCAAAGTCTTTCAAGTAATGATTACATACGTATTTATTGAATGTCAAAGCGCTCACCAGCATCCCGCAAGACGAGTAAGGCATACCGATCATATCGAAATATCCTTGTAAACGTCCGTCCTCGCCCGGAGTACCATGTATCGTTATATAAGCGAAGTCAAAATGCCTCGTCACGCCATTCTCCTTGAAGCTAAAATCATTCTTATCAATTGGTGTATGTTCCCCGCTAGGAAGTATAACCGCCCACTCATCCCTCTTAACGATGGCAATATATAAATTATATTTGTCTTTATCAATAAAAGAGTAGATTCCGTCCGCACTTTTTAATGAAATAACGATCTCGGAGGAATCTCCCCCTGCTACGATAGCGATGTTCTTTTTCATTTTTACAATTCTTTAGTGTTCGCGTATACACGCCATCTGTCGATCAGCTGCTGCATATCGGAAGGAATCTCAGAATCGAAAAACATCTCCTCTCCCGTAGTAGGATGAACGAACCCCAACGTCTTAGCATGCAAGGCCTGACGTGGACAAATAGCGAAACAGTTTTGCACGAACTGTTTATATTTAGTAAAAGTTGTTCCTTTCAAGATATCATGTCCGCCATACCGCTCATCGTTGAAAAGCGTATGACCGATATATTTCATATGTACACGGATCTGGTGCGTGCGCCCCGTCTCCAGACGGCACTCCACCAAGCTCACGTAGCCCAAGCGTTCCAACACGGTGTAATGGGTGACGGCGGTCTTGCCTTGATCGCCTTCCGGGAAGACGGTCATTTGCATACGGTCACGAGGGTCACGACCGATATTTCCCTCGATACGCCCCTCATCCTCTTGAACGATGCCCCATACCAAGGCACGGTATTTACGTTTGGTTGTCTTGTTGAAGAACTGCAGGCTCAGGTTACTCTTGGCCTCCGGGTGTTTAGCCACCACCAATAAGCCCGACGTATCCTTATCAATACGGTGTACCAAGCCTAAACGAGGATCGGAAGGATCATAATAGGGATCATCCTTCAAATAATAAGCCAAGGCATTCACCAATGTACCAGTATAATTACCGTGACCGGGATGTACGACCAAGCCTGCCGGCTTATTCACCACCAGCAAATCATCGTCCTCATATACTATATTCAAAGGGATATCTTCGGGGATAATCTCCAGTTCCCGGCGTGGGCGATCCATCACGATAGAAACCACATCCAAAGGTTTCACCCGGTAATTACTTTTCACCGGCTTATCGTTCACCAAGATGCAACCCGCCTCAGCCGCCAATTGGATGCGGTTACGGGTAGCGCCCATCATACGGTCTACCAAGAACTTATCCACCCGGAGCAGGGATTGCCCCTTGTCCGCTACGAAGCGGAAATGCTCATACATCTGGCTCGACGATGTTTCGTCTTCTTCCGGCATCAACAGGTCGTCTACCTGTTCATCATCCATATCGTCCAAAAACTCGTCCATTCCCTTAAAACCAGTTTTCTATATCACTATCCAATGGTTCTACCGGAATACTATCCAAAGCCAATGAGTCGGGAAGCATATTCGGATCGCCACTGCTTACTTTCAATACCAGATGAGCGGTCAACGGTACATGTTCCCCTTTGAGCAAGGTACGCCCGTTTAACTCCACCCCCATCGCCAAATCTTTATAATCGCCCGGCACATACTCTATCTCGACCGATGAGAAGCCACGGGCCCGCAGCAAGGCATACGCCTGACGGAAAGATAAGTCTTCCACCTCCGGTATCACGGCCATCTGGGATGTCAACGCATTAATCGTAACAAAGACGATCCGCCCCTCTTTCACCTTCGATCCGACACCGGGAACCAACTCCACGATGGAGCCCGGAGCCACATCTTTCGAGAATACGGAATCGATCACGTTATAGCGTAGCTTATTATTCCCGAAAAACTCGGCGGCGTCCTCTAGCTTCATTCCTTTCACGTCCGGAACGACCACCGCTTGATTATGGCGGGTATAAGAATCCAGCCACGCCAGTACGCCATAAACAACGCCGCACGACACGACTATCACCAACAAGAGATTGATGACAAACGGATTCTTTATCAGTTTTACAAAAAAGTTACTCATTTCACGTATGTATTTGTAGGCGGTTCAAAAGTAGAAAAAAAACGGCATATAGACCAATACCCACCAGAACAATACTACAAAAACAAAGAAAGTAAAGGCTTTTTAGGAAAAAACCTCTACTTTCTTTATAAATCTTTAGAACGTGACTAATTATCCGTTGTATTCGTCAGATACCGTTAATTTAGCTCTGCCTTTAGCACGACGAGAAGCTAATACTCTACGGCCATTAGCGGTAGCCATTCTAGAACGGAAGCCATGCTTGTTCTTTCTTTTTCTGTTGGAAGGTTGGAATGTTCTTTTCATCTTTCTATATTATTTATTATTATTCGCATACTTATTCGGGCTGCAAAGATAGAGCCTTTTTTTTAATAAACAAAGGGTTGCGCAATTTTTTACGCAAGAACCTTTGATCTCAGACCAAAGCAAGTTAACTTCATCAGCAAATGAAGAAAGCGATGCCACCCATCTCCTTACGGAATGAATGGCATCAATAAAGCACGAAAGCTATATGAGGTAAAGGGCCGGGGAGGAGGTGCAGCCTACGTGTAAAACAAATTCAATCCATTGTGTGCTGCACGCTCCCCGCATCCATTATTCACATGATGGATGGGAACCCGTTATTATTATCTCATATCCACAAATACATAATTACTGGTACTACTTTTCGCCAAATCAGATACAGACATTTTCGCAGTATACGTACCTCCCCTAGATGTGTGTGTAAACGTTATTTCATCATCTGCATACACGGATACTTTATCCAATATTATTTTAGAGCTATTATTAGTTCTAATTGCTGCTCCTCCACCACTTGATATGGAATAAGTGATCGTTACATTACTTCCCACATTGCTTCCATTTCTTCGACATTGCAAATAGAAAGTTTTCGTCTCTTTAACTTTTTCAGGTCTAGTATAACTCAAATCAGAAACAGGATTGAATAAATCAGCCTTTAAAATAACATCATCTTCATCATCATTTGCTGTATTTGTTTTAAATTGAATAACCTTCTCTTCAGGACTAAATATCTGATCCGTATAGACGTAGTACCAATCGCTCGCTCCGGTCGTTTCCAAACGAACACCGGGTTCTACTGCATACAGTTTTTTAGTATATATCTTATATTCAATGGGGAATAAGGATTCATCAATATCTTCCGGTATCGAGAATTTCAGATAAGCATCTTGCTTCTGACCTGCGGCAATTTCATTTGTACCCGTCCCCTCCTTCACGTCTTCAAATCTCGGATTAATAAAGTCATAAGGGGGACGTAAGACCAATTTAATCTTACGCTGCAAATTACCTCCTACCACGTAGAAATACGCTATCTTCTCACCGGAGTCAGGAGCCGGCTTTATATTGGCTGTAATCGTTATCGTCTGATTGCCAGAAGGTATCCAAGAAGGATAACTTAAGTTACCATCTACGACATCCGACATTCCCTCACCCGGAACCACACTCAACTGCCCTGTTCCCGCATATGTCGCAGTCATCGACAATGTGTTAGAAGAGCCCGTAAAAACGAATGTCGTCTTTGTAACATTCAAGGCCTCGCCATCATAAGTTATATTCGGATACTTTTCCATAATAGCCGAGGCCGTGATATTATTATCCGCTATCACATTTTCATCTATAACCTCAGCCCACGTAGCTCCTTTTCTGGAAACGCTCTTGACCGTTATATTAAAGGCATAATTACGAACGACATCATAAACACGAGTTACCTTATCATTCTCATCCTTTACGGCAAGATCAATCTTATAATATGTATAGGTCTTGCTACCATCAAATTGCGCCTTAATAATAACAAAAGTCGCATTCTTATCTTGATTATAATGTTCAAAAGTATACACAGATTCACCCGGCTTCGCATATTTACTAGCATCTGGCTCATTCTGGGGCGCATAAAAATCTTGATTTGGAATATTCAACTTTCCCGCATCTTTATAACCGATAGATGCCAACTGTGATTCATTATAAATGAGATAAGAAACATTTTTCAATTTCACAGCTGCCTCCGATGAGAGATTCAGCGTTATTTTGGCCCAGTTTCGTAGTAGTTCAACATTGTTGTTACCAGCATCTTCTAGATTATTGCTTATATTTTTCGCAGGAATTTCACTAAAAGTTCTCTTTCCCCAAAAGATTTGCTTATCTGTTCCTAACGAGGCCATTCCGCTTTCTAGGGAAGGGGTTAACGTTCCATCATTGGCGACAAAATGGATGGTACGGGTCTCTTTTGAGATAGAAGCCGTATATCCATTGCCAGAAACAACAGCCTCTACAACTGGAGAGATAAACTCTCCATCCTCATTAAATGTATATAGATATAAGGACTCAACACCTTTCTCCACATCCCCGGTCGCTTTCGTAATCTCAAGAGCATTCGGAGCATCTACAGAGAATGAAAGAGAAACCATTGATCCATCTGTCGGTTGAATTTCTATTTGTTCTATTTCCTCTGTCGCACATGAAGCGAGCAACAGCAATACAGAAAACAAGCCATATATTTTTTTTATCATAATTACCTAATATTAAAGGTTCATAAAATCAGTAAAGATCATGTACACAGCGAACAAATCTATTGCTATTAGTGCTATTTGTTGTTTCATATCTGTAACCTGTACCCTTGGCTCCAAAATAATAACACCAATATTTTCTAGCACTCCAATACTGCCCCCCCGTATTGTATAAATAATTTACTACTTGATCTGAATTCTGTATCGTATACATAAATTCCAATTCTGCCAAAGTAGGTAATCGCCACGTTCCTGCTTCATAAGAATGATAAACCCCTCTTTCATCCGTATAATGCTCTTCATACACCTCACAACGTTTAACTGCTTTATCATAGTTATAACTACCACCAGACACCGTTCCATATCGAGATGCAACTACAAATCTTGGCGAAACCAATTCATTGGACAACATATCATTTTTTGTTAGTCCTGTAATTTTATCATAAGGATCGCCAATAACTAATGTTCCCGGAGCAATAGTCGTTACAGTAAACAAATTGGGATTAGTACTACCCGTCGGACTGGCGGGTGTATTAGTTCCCCCAGAAACAACTCCTGTCAGATATTGAGGAGGATACTGATCCACTGCAATTCCTAATACTTTCAAACCCTCTACATTATGAACTCCAAAAACAAATTGCTTTGGGAAATAATTCTCTGGTAATTTACTCGTAATTTTAATATATCCACTCTTTCCTAAATCTCCTATTATAGACGGATACTGCTTATCTTTATTATCATAGTATCCTGTACCTTTAGTAATAACATTTCCTTTTAACTCATACTTTTCATAAGTCGCATAAGATGGTTGATCAATCGTAATATTCGAGCTAGAAGCAAACTCAATCTTATACTCAGTGATATTCGCCATCACCACCTTAGTCTCCCTAACGAACAAATACTTCAAATCTGCAATAACCACATCCACGACAAACTTTTCCACGCCTTCCCACGGTGTTGTAGATACCATAAAGTTGATTCGTTGTGTCTTCATGGATATTTTACCTGTAAGCTCATATCTATTACCATGTATGATACCATTTGTCGTACATCCCTCAAGTTCTGTTGTAGGATTAAAATCCTCATATTTATAAGAATGATCTTTCTCTTCCTCTATAATACTTCCCTTTGTTACATTTTGAATAGTCATATCCTCATTAAAGGTAGTCGTGACCTGTATCTTTTGTAAATCACCCGTTACATATATAGACAATGGGGTTAACGTCGTGTTCAACTTCTCATAGGTATAAAAAGGTAACGCAACGCCATTTTGCAATGTAATATCCTTTGCCGTAGAGAAAGCATCATCATATTGATTATCTCGACCAAGCAATATTAAATCTGATTTCTGATTGATATTCTTGATCGTAAGTTTAGTTACAGTATAGAACCACTGGTTAGTTATTTTTGTATCAGCTGTTGCAGACACAGTCTCCGGCTCTTCATCTACCGTAAACTTCATATCGATGCGTGCCGCTAATTGTGTCATCGGAACAGATATACTTGTCACAGCCGTATTTAGGTCATACGCAGCCAACTCCCCGACCTTTACCAAATTTGAAGCATCAAAAGTTCCACCTGAAACGGTTTCCGACAAACCTTTCAGGTTCTCATAAGTAGTCGTTCCCAATCTAGCCAAGTCCTCATAATGCGTTGAATTCGCAATCGCTACGATACGAACCTTACCTGTCTTTGCTTGTATATTATCAATTTTATAAGCAATCAATGTTTTTCCATCAATCGTTACGGTAGAATTGGGAATTCCCCCGTCAAACGCTACAGACTTGTACTCCAAGCACTCACCCACAGTTCCATTCGCCTCATTAAATATAGCGACCACAACATTATTCACTTTTACCTCATCCTCTGTCGAATATGTATACCCTTCAGCGATATCCCCTCCAGCTTTCGTCATCGCTGTCACTTCTCCCAAAGTAAGAGTCATAGAGAATGAGATATCCCGCCCGTCCTCATTTCCTCGCTGAACTTCTTCTTCCGAGTTACAGCTCGTGAAAAGCAGTCCAACAAACAGCACTGATAATATATTCCTTATTTTCATAATCTTGTATTTTTATTTTACCCGTTTACACCTTAATTATCTTCCATAGGAATGGATATGGTATTATTCAACCAATCTCTTGTATAGCAAAGTAGTTCTGTCTCGACTTTATCTCCAATAATAGTCATATTGACAACCAAGCGATAAACATATCCGGATTTAACGCCATGTAAGATATTTCCTTCCTTATTGATCACAAACGGCCTCGTAGTTCTTTCCTCATTGCTATTTCCTATTTTGAACCGAACCTGCATTTTTACTTGATCACTCTCTGCCTTCGCCAGATTCCGGAAAGAATAAAAAGACAATAGATTCTTATTATCTACAAAAGAATAAGTTGACGGAAGATCCGATACCCCATTATAGACCTCCACATTACACGTTTTACTCTCAGACAAATAAGTCGCATTTTTATGAGTTTGCTCATTTATCGTATAACTCTCAGGATTCAAGTTTAACAGATCCACTCCTGTAACAGTAACCTTCTCTTTAACAGATGCTCCTTGAAAACCTGAAACATTAAATTCCGCAAGTTCTATTCGAGCTGTTAGTTGAGAAAGAGGTATTGCACCTATTTCTAAAGGCTTTCCCAATGCCTCCGCAATTGTTGGATAGCCAGCAAAGTCAGTATCAAAACTGATATCCATTTTCCCAACTTTTACCAAAGCATCCTTATCATCCTGTATTATATCCTTTATATTATTTTCCGATTGGCAACCCGCAAACGACTTCGAGCTATTAGCGATTACCATCACGGAATAAGGACTAGGCTTTTTCACTTTTAAAATCACTTTAGCCCAATCATCTTTCGTTCCGTCTTTCGTTTTAACGATATAATTCTCCTTATTCACAAACAACCCTTCCATTATGGAACTGACTTGTGTGCCCTCAAAAAATATCAACGTACAATTATTAATCTCTGCCTCATCCATAGAAGCAGGTAATGTTCCAGCATCAGATAAGGATTTTGTCTCCAAAGAAGAAAGAGAAGTCTTAAGAACAAAAGCGGCCTCTCCCATCTCTATCTCAACATTTCCCGAATCTCCTATCTCCATGTCCCTCAGCACGTCATCCTCCATCGAGCAAGCGACTGCTAATAGCATCAAGCAAATACTTGAGATTATTGTCTTTATTTTCATGTCCCTATATTTTATTCGTTTAACTTATTCCTCGTTGTTTAGAATATAAGGATCGTTTTAGTTCCGATAGGACTAAATACTTTAAACAGGCTTAAGTAAAGAGGATATACAAGAAAGTATCAACTCTTTACCCTACAAGAAAACAGGTAAGGATGATTTTCATAAGTTCTTCTCTAAAGGGGATGGATTTATATAAGAGATTATAATATAAGGATTTAATAATAGGGCTAGATTAAATAGTCCTATCGGGACTAAGTTTCCAAAATCAAGCTTGTGAACTTTTTACACGGACAAAATTAGATGGATACATTAATGTAGGGAATAGGCGGAACTTTCAACTTTAAGGGGTAAAACTAGCAATTTGAGGCTTGCTGAAATAAACGATAGAGAATCCTATCATTTCGATAGAGATACCTACGCTGAGAAAAAATATAAACTCGTTTCCAGAGATTTTTTGATGTACTGTTTCATACGAGAAGATCCAGTGATAAGGGAGGCTTATCGTATATTTCTATGTATGCTCTTGTTCTCTATCGAATGATTCGGTAAAAAGTCGTACGTGTTTCTCGAAAAACATTTACGACTTTTCAAAAAAACACGTACGTCTTTTGCGAAAAACACAATCGTATTTTTAAGACACTAATGTCCAATAACTTACAGAGCCATGTCATTCATATACTTATTGTATGGAATTTGTCTTGGAATGTAGTATGTCCTTACTTTAAGTTACCATTTTGAAGGGATGAGACGTAGTACGCTACGTCTCTACAACTAGAGGTATCCAATGGGATTGAAAAAGTGGTTACCTTGATCAAAAGATTCCCCCTTTATACATATTATCGAAATTCGAATGCTGTCCGTTCATCTTCTGGGCCTCTTCGCCTTCTGGATTCAGTTCCAAAGATTTCTTCAAGTCCTCGAACGCACCGGTCTTATCACCTTTCAGATTCTTGGCTCGCCCACGCTCACTATAAGCCTTGGCAAAAGACGGATTCGTCTCGATCGCCTCGTCAAAGAAAGCGATCGCCTCGTCATATTTCTTTTGCTCGATCAATAACTGACCAGATAAGATACAAGCATCCTCATTAAACGGATTTAGATCTAGGACCTGCTGGAAATCAGAATTCGCAGCCTCGATATCCCCTAAAGCCATATGAATACGTCCTCTCAATAAATAAGAACTTTCCTCCTCCGGCACGATCTCGATCGCTTTCTCCACATCGGGCAGCGCCTCTTTAGCTTGTCCCAGTCCTAAAAGAATCTCTGCACGCAATAAATAAGCATCGGCGAAATCCTCCTTCAAGGAGATCGATCTCGTTAGGTCGGCGATAGCGCCAAATACGTCATTCGTCGCTTTCTTCGCTTTTGCCATCATGAAATAAGCGACATGATTAGAAGGCTCTAGCTCGATCACGTGCAAACAATCGGTTATGACCTCCGCATCCTTATCCAACATAAACAATAAGTTAACGCGAGTCAAGCGGGTAGCGATATGATCCGGCTCCATCTCAACCATCCGGTTCAACACGTCCTCGGCTTTCCCCAGCTCGTTCGCCATCGTATAAGCGGAGACGAGATAGCTCATCGTCTCAAAATCCTCCTGTATATTCAGCGCCTCCGTAAAGCATTTGATCGCATAAGCAAGTTTTCCCATCTTCTGGGCACGCACGCCGTCGTATTTCAAGATATCAAAGTTCTTCTGCTCGTTCTTCGCCTTATCCTCCGTCGCCTCGGCCGGTTTGGAAGAAGAGAATAAAGATGTAAAGAAATTTCCCATGGTCTTATTCCTTAATTATTATAGTTCTACATTATTAGAGTTCCACCGCAAAGTTACGGTAATATATTTGAATTTTCAGCCGTACAAGCATCGGAAAAAACACGTACGTGTTTTTTCAAGCTGACAATCATTCACCGAAAAGGCCGTTTCGCTTATTTATTTTCATTTTTTTAATTAAAATGTAACAGATCGTTTTCCAGTATTTTATAATTTTGCGATTGTTTTTAATTTGGCTGAAAGTTGCTCAATCCTTTGTAGAAACCTTTTAAGCTAGCCACAAATATAGAATATGGAGAATATAGAGACAGGACTTTTGTTAATGGTAGTTGGAATGACCACCGTATTTGCTATCCTTTTGATCGTTATCAATCTGGGAAAAGGACTTATCGTCTTGGTGAATAAATACGCACCGGAAGAGATCATAGCGAAAAAGCCGGTAGCGGCAGCCGTTCGGGTACAAACGGCCACTCCAACGCAAACCACCGCAATCGGCAGTCTTTCCGGACAGGAGACAGCCGCCATCGTATCGGCAATCAGCGCCGTGACCCGTGGACAGGGGAAAGTTATCAAAATTGAGAAAGTATAAATAATACATATTAATATCATGAAAAGAGAAATCAAATTCAGTTTGGTCTTCAGAGACATGTGGCAATCTGCCGGAAAGTATGTCCCGACCGTAGACCAACTAACCAGAGTCGCTCCGGCAATTATCGAGATGGGCTGTTTCGCCCGGGTGGAAACGAATGGCGGAGGATTTGAACAAGTCAACTTATTATTCGGCGAGAATCCTAATAAAGCGGTCCGTGAATGGACAAAACCTTTCCATGCGGCAGGTATCCAGACGCATATGTTGGACCGCGCGTTGAACGGCCTTCGCATGAGCCCGGTACCCGACGATGTACGTCAGCTATTTTATAAGGTAAAGAAAGCGCAGGGAACGGATATCGCCCGCACGTTCTGCGGTTTGAACGACGTACGGAATATCGCCCCATCTATTAAATACGCGAAAGAGGCCGGTATGATCTCACAATGCTCCTTGTGTATCACGCATTCTCCGGTACATACGGTTGAGTATTATACCAAGATGGCATTCGAGCTGATCGAGCTCGGAGCGGATGAGATTTGTATCAAGGATATGGCCGGTATCGGACGTCCGTACACATTAGGCCGTATCGTAGCCAATATCAAGGAAAAATATCCGGAGATCCCGATCCAATATCATAGCCATGCCGGTCCCGGCTTTAACGTAGCTTCCATCATGGAGGTTTGTAACGCGGGTTGCGACTATATCGACGTAGGTATGGAGCCGCTTTCTTGGGGTACAGGACATGCGGACTTGCTGACCGTACAGGCGATGTTGAAGGACGCCGGTTATAAGGTGCCCGAGATCAATATGGAGGCTTATATGAAGGTTCGTGCCTTGGTTCAAGAATTCATGGATGATTTCTTGGGATTGTATATCAGCCCGAAGAACCGGTTGATGAATTCCTTGCTGATCGGACCGGGACTTCCGGGCGGTATGATGGGTAGCTTGATGGCGGACCTTGAGAAGAACCTAGAGACGATCAACAAGAGCAATATAAAGAACAACAAACCGCTGATGTCTCAAGACCAGTTATTGATCAAGTTGTTCGACGAGGTAGCTTACGTATGGCCACGTGTCGGTTATCCTCCATTGGTAACTCCATTCAGCCAATACGTGAAGAACCTAGCTTTGATGAACGTCATGCAGATGGAGAAGGGGAAAGCTCGCTGGAGCATGATCGCCGACGATATCTGGGATATGATCCTCGGAAAGGCCGGACGTCTTCCGGGCCCGTTGGCTCCCGAGATCGTCGAGAAGGCGAAGGCCGAAGGCCGCCAGTTCTTCGAGGGCAATCCTCAAGACAATTATCCGGACGCGTTGGATAAGTATCGCAAGTTGATGAACGAGAAGCAATGGGAAGTCGGCGAGGACGAGGAAGAGCTCTTCGAATACGCCATGCACCCCGCTCAATACGAGGCATATCGCTCCGGAAAGGCCAAGGTCGAGTTTAAAGCAGACGTGGCAAAACGTAAGGCTGAGAAAGCGAATGCAGGCAAACCGGCGGCACCCATTACTCCGGCCGCATCGGCTCCGGCACCAGCCGCTACATTAGCGATGCCAACGACTCCGCAAGTCATGACCGTAGATGTAAACGGACAGGCTTACCGTGTGACCGTCGCTTTCGGTGATACCAACAGCGCGACTCCGGAAGTTAAACCGGCAGCGGCTCCCGCCCCGGCAGCCCCGGAGTCAACAAACGTTCCCGCAGGCGCTGGAAAAGAGGTGCTTTCTCCGCTGGAAGGTAAATTCTTCCTAGTAAAGAATGCTTCCGATACACCGGTGAAGGTGGGCGACGTAGTGAAAGAAGGAGATGTCCTTTGCTACGTGGAGGCCATGAAAACATACAATGCCGTACGTGCAGAGTTCGGGGGAACGATCACGGCGATCTGCCTGTCTTCCGGTGATGCCGTATCTGAGGATGATGTATTAATGACGATTCAATAATGAACGAGATATTTCAAAACTTATATGAGATGACTGCGTTCAGCAATATC
>NZ_FR885265.1:16230-26028 GCF_000436315.1 Parabacteroides sp. CAG:2
CTTGATCATGTATGCCATAGCGTTCGTATTGCTCTACCTCGGTATCAAGAAACAATACGAGCCGCTATTGCTCGTGCCTATCGCGTTCGGCGTATTGCTCGCCAATTTCCCCGGAGGCGATATGGGAGTGATTCAAGCGGATGAGAATGGGTTGGTTAATGTACACGGCGTGATGAGAAACATCTGGGAAATGCCGCTGCATGATATCGCGCACGAGCTTGGCTTGATGAACTTCATCTATTATATGTTGATCAAGACGGGCTTCTTGCCGCCGATTATCTTCATGGGTGTCGGTGCGTTGACCGACTTCGGCCCGATGCTCCGTAACCTTCGCCTATCCATTTTCGGCGCCGCAGCTCAATTGGGAATCTTCACGGTGCTTTTGGTAGCGATCTTGATGGGATTCACACCAAAAGAGGCAGCGTCTTTAGGTATTATCGGTGGCGCCGATGGCCCGACGGCTATCTTCACGACCATTAAATTGGCTCCGCATTTGCTAGGCCCGATCGCTATCGCTGCTTATTCTTACATGGCTTTGGTACCGGTTATCATCCCGTTGGTCGTTAAGCTACTGTGTTCTAAGAAAGAATTACAGATCAACATGAAGGAACAAGAGAAGAAACACCCTTCTAACATGGAGATCAAGAATTTGCGTGTATTGAAGATTATCTTCCCGATCGTGGTAACTACCGTAGTCGCCCTGTTTGTTCCCAGCTCCGTTCCTTTGATCGGTATGTTGATGTTCGGTAATCTTGTAAAAGAGATCGGAACCAATACGTTCCGTCTGTTCGATGCCGCTTCCAACAGCATCATGAACGCAGCCACGATCTTCCTCGGATTATCCGTCGGGGCAACCATGACCACGGAAGCGTTCTTGAACCTGACAACAATCGGTATCGTAATCGGCGGTTTCTTGGCATTCGCCTTGTCTATCGCTGGAGGTATCTTCTTCGTTAAGATTTTCAATTTGTTCACTAAGAAGAAAATCAATCCGCTTATCGGAGCCACGGGTTTAAGCGCTGTACCCATGGCCTCTCGTGTGGCGAATGAGATCGCGTTGCAATATGATCCGAAGAACCATGTCTTGCAATATTGCATGGCTAGTAATATCTCGGGAGTGATCGGCTCGGCGGTAGCTGCCGGCGTGTTGATTTCCTTCTTGGGATAAATAAGATTAAATAGTATAAGTAGATGGTGGGAGACGGGGCATGCCTCGTCTCTACAACCGGAATCAGGAGAAATCGGCCAACCTTAACATCTATTAGTATCCAAAATGACTTTTTAGATAAATAATTTCCCCGAAATGCTGTAATCCAAAAATATTTAGTTTAATTTGTGACTTGATATAGGAATGTATTTATCCTTTTCTTAAAAGCGATTGTATATGAAGGACACTCTTGAGACTAATTTGCCGGAAGAAGCCGGGAAATTGGAAGAAACTAAAAAACCGGTTGAGACGCCGGAAATCGATGCTACCGCAGACGTTGAAGCCAACGATACAGCGGAGGCGGACGCTGCTATTGCCGCAGGTAAATTAACCAAAGAAGAAATTCTCGCTAAGTTAACCGAACTTGTTGAGACTTCCGTAGAGACTTCCCGTGGAGAAGTAGAGGCTTTGAAACAGGCTTACTACAAGATCCGTCGTAACGAGGTGGAAGAGCTTAAGAAAGTATTCATCGCTGATGGTGGCGAAGAAAAGGATTTTACAGCCCCCGCTGACGAAACCGAGAACAAGATCAAGGATTTGCTCACCTCTTATAAAGAGAAAAGAGCCGCTATCCTCGCCGAGGAAGAGCGTGTAAAGGCCGCTAACTACGCTTTGAAATTGCAGTTGATCGACCAGTTGAAAGAGCTTTGCGAAAGCCAAGATGATTTCAATAAATTATACAACTCTTTCAAGGACATCCAACAAAGATGGAAAGAGGTGAAGGCCGTTCCCCAAGAGCACGTGAACGAGCTTTGGAAGAACTATCAGATCTACACCGAGAAATTCTATGATATTATCAAGATAAACAATCAGTTCCGTGATTACGACTTCAAGAAGAATCTGGAATTGAAGACCGCCTTGTGCGAAACCGTAGAGAAACTAGGTAACGAGCCGGATGTTATCTCCGCTTTCCACCAGCTTCAGAAGCTGCACCAGCAATGGCGTGAGATCGGGCCGGTAGCGAAAGAATTACGTGAGGATTTATGGGCTCGCTTCAAAGCTGCCTCAACCGTGATCAATAAGCGTCACCAAGAGCACTTCGAGAAACTGAAAGCGAAAGAGCAGGAGAATCTGGATGCGAAGACCGTGATTTGCGAACAAATCGAGGCGATTGATTTCAGCGCGTTGAAATCGTTTAAGGATTGGGAAGAAAAGAATAAGGAGGTAATCGGCTTGCAAGAGAAATGGAAGACGATTGGTTTCGCTCCGAAAAAATATAACGTAAAGATATTCGAACGTTTCCGTGCCGCTTGCGATGTCTACTTCGAGAAGAAGAGCGAGTTCTACAAGGCGATCAAGAGCGATATGGAGAAAAACCTCGACGCTAAACGTGCGTTATGCGAGAAAGCCGAGGCTTTGAAGGATAGTACGGACTGGAAGGATACGACGGATAAGATGATCGCTTTGCAGAAAGAATGGAAGACGATCGGACCGGTAGCCCGTAAGCATTCCGACGCTGTCTGGAAACGTTTTATCTCGGCTTGTGATTATTTCTTCGAGCAAAAGAATAAGAACGTTGTTTCCCAAAAGAGCATAGAGCAGACCAACTTGGCCGCTAAGAAAGAGTTGATCGCTAAGATTAAGGGCATGGACGAGAGCCTTGGACATGATGAGGCTATCACGACCTTGAAGTCTTATATGGCGGAATGGAACACGATCGGTTTTGTACCGTTCAAGGAGAAAGATAAGATCTACAAGGAATATCACGAGGCGGTTGACCAACAATTCGATCGCTTGAAGGTAGACCAGAACGATCGCAAGATGCAGTCGTTCCGCAACAACCTAAACGAGATGACCAGCGGCGAAAGAGGTAAAGGCCGTTTGTTCAGCGAGCGTGATAAGTTGATGCGTATGTACGAGCGCATGAAGAACGAGCTTCAGACTTACGAGAACAACATCGGCTTCCTAAGCATTTCCTCCAAGGGCGGCGGCGGTTTACTGAAAGAAATGGAACGCAAGATCGAAAAACTGAAAGAGGATATGGCTTTAACGGTCAAGAAGATCGATGCCATCGACGAGAATCTGGAATAACAATCTCATAAACCCGAGCAAAGCCGTCCTTTAAAAAGACGGCTTTGTTGTTTTTACGCTTTTATGTCACGGATACATTATTTCAATCCCGGCCACGAGACGGCCGTACTTTTAGGGACACAGAACTACACGGCACCGACAAACGTCCGTAAAATGCAAAAAGACTTGGCGCTGCTGCCGGTTTGGTATGCGGAAGAGGATGATTTCGTCTATCTGGAAGATAGTAAGGCAACCCCTCCGTTTTTCTCCCATTTACCCAAAGACCTACATCCGGCTCCTATACCTGTAACAAAAGCGATGCTGGCGAAAAACGCTCCCTACCTCTCTCCTATGGACGCGGCCCCATGGGGACTTTCCCCGCATAGTCTTCATTTATTCGAGCAGTTGAGGGACAAGGCAAAAGTCCGGCTATCCGTCCCGACTTGGAAAGAGGATTATTTTCGCCTTACCGGTAGGCAAACGGCGGCGGAATGTCTGGAAAAGATACAGGCCCTCCTACCCGATCTCCCTATTCCAGTAGCGCCTCGTTTCTGCACGAAAATCAGGGAGGTGGAGAGATACATGATCTTATGCAACGCTCCCTTCGTATTAAAAACACCCTATTCCTCTTCCGGACGGGGATTGCTATGGGTAGAGAAACGAAAACCGGATACAAAAACGAAAAACTGGATACAGGGCGCATTCAACAAACAAGGAATGATCAGCATCGAAAGCGGATTAGACAAAGTACAGGATTTCGCCATGGAATTTTATTCCGACGGGCAAGGTACTGTCCGTTACGAGGGATTATCCGTTTTCAATACCGAGGAGCGAGGCTCCTATACAGGCAACATCCTAGAGGAACAATCCACCATGCTCTCTCGCATCACCCGATTCACGGGCGAAGAAACCTATTCCCGCATCCAAGAGGCGGTATGCGCTGTATTACAAGAAGTGTACGGATCTACATATGCGGGCTGTATAGGTGTGGACATGCTGGTCTATAGACAAAAGGATGGATCTTTCGCTATTCATCCCTGCATTGAGATCAATATGCGGTACACGATGGGAATGGTCGCTTTACGTCTATTCCAGCAGTATGTAGCGCCCGGAGCTGTTGGCGATTACCGGGTTTCTTACGAGAAGGAAGCCGGAGAAGCTCTCGAGAAACACCGCCTCATGTCTGAGACCTATCCGCTTCGCCTCGCGAATGGAAGGATTCAAGAAGGCTACCTCTCATTATGCCCTGTCACAAAAGAGACACATTATCGAGCCTATTTATTGCTCATGTAACAGATTATTCATTACATTTGTAAAAATCTTTAGACTTTAGTAATACCATTAATAAATTTATCATTATGAAAAGATTATCAATCTTGGCCGTATTCATGCTGATCAGCGTGATCACGTTCGCCCAACAAGCCCTTTGGGGTAGTCAGAACATCATCTCTCCGGAGATTCATCCGGATAACACCGTAACCTTCCGGTTCATGGCACCCAAAGCGATCAAGGTGCAGGTAACAGGAGATTTCCTTCCCACACAGAAGATGGAGACTCAGTTCGGTTTAGTGGATGTACCCGGTACCGTTGATTTAAAGGAAGGTAAAGAAGGCGTTTGGGAATATACCACACCGGAACCTCTTCCCTCCGAATTATATAGCTATTCCTTTATTGTCGATGGATTAAAGACTACAGATCCTAATAATGTCTATCTGAACCGTGACGTGGCATCCGTTACGAATATCTTTATCATCAAGGGTGGACAGGGCGATTTATACAGCGTTAATGATGTTCCTCACGGAACGGTCGCTCGCCGTTGGTATGAGAGCCCAACATTGGGAAAGACCCGCCGTATTACCGTTTATACGCCGGCTGGCTATGAGACAAGTGGCAAAAAATATCCGGTATTCTACCTCTTACACGGCATGGGTGGCGACGAGGAAGCTTGGATCGCCTTAGGACGTACGGCCCAGATCTTAGACAATTTGATCGCCCAAGGTAAGGCAAAACCGATGATCGTGGTTATGACAAACGGAAACGCGGATCAAGAGGCCGCTCCGGGAGAATCCAGCCTAGGTTTAGTTAAGCCGAATATGCAACTACCTAAAACCATGGAGGGTAGCATGGAAAGCAGCTTCCCGGATGTCATTAAGTTTATCGAGAGCAATTACCGTGTGGAAAAAAAGAAATCCAGCCGTGCGATAGCCGGACTTTCCATGGGCGGTTTCCATTCTTTGCATATATCTAAGCAATATCCGGATATGTTCGATTACGTGGGATTATTCTCTGCCGCCATCCTCCCCCGTGAAGGCTCCGAATCTCCCATCTACCAGAATATGGATGAGAAGCTGAAAGTACAATTCGGCAAGCACCCGAAATTATACTGGATCGCTATCGGTAAAACCGACTTCTTATACAAAAACAACGTAGACTATCGCAAGAAACTAGACGATAACGGCTACAAATACGAATACTACGAGAGCGACGGCGGCCATATCTGGAAAAACTGGCGCATCTACCTCACAAAATTCGCCCCAATGTTATTCAAATAACAAAATACCCCAGTTGTAGAGACGCGGCATGTGCCGCGTCTCTATGACCTAGCTACAGTCATATAATTACAACGTATTCTTAAGGATACGCTTAAATACAACATCTCTGAGATTACGGGCGATCGGGATTTGATAGGATTCGATACGTAATCTATTCCCTTCTACCAGATCGACACGATCCGCATTAATTATATACGATTTATGCGTTTGGAGAAATTGATCATCGGGTAGGGATTCCCCGATCCGCTTCAAGGTTGAATGGGTCAATACTCTACCGGAAGTAGTATAGATGCTAACATAATTTTCCAACGCCTCTACAAATAAGATATCTCTTAGGTAGATCTTACGCATTTGCTTCTCGCTTTTCACGAAGAACGAGGCATCCGCATCCGGCGTGTTCTCCCGAACCAACAGGTCGTGTACCTTATTCACGCCTTTTAAGAAACGCTCAAAGGAAATAGGCTTCAGCAAATAATCCACGACATCCAGCTCATATCCTTTCAAGGCATATTGCTCATAAGCGGAAGTAACGATCACTTTGGGAGGCTGGTTTAAGGTCGCCAATAAATCCAAACCGGAAAGATAAGGCATCTCGATATCTAACAAAAGTAAATCCGGCTGCTGAGTTTTCAACAGAGTATTTAATTGGATAGCGTCCTCACATACACCGGTCAAGGAGAGAAAATCCACTCGCTCCACATACGATTGCAATCCTTTACGGGCCATCGGCTCATCATCTGTTATCACGCAGGTTATTGTCATATATCTTCTATTTCAATCATTAATTCCGCTACGAACTCAGTCTCTTCTTTCCGGGTTTCCAAACGGTGCTTATTGGGATACAATAAAGATAATCGGCGGCGTAAATTTACCAGACCGATGCCTTTACGTTGCCGTTCATCCACCGATTTACGCAACGCTTCGTCCTCCGCTGAAAGCTCGGGGATGGAGTTTCGTATAAACAAACTGATCCGGCTATTTTTCCATTTCATGATAATATCCAATTGATAATCGCCACCTACGTATTTAAAAGCGTTCTCTACCAACGGGAGGAAGAGTAACGGATAAATATTCAGTTCATTCAATTCGGGCGGAAACTCTACACGCAACCGCAGGCGTTCACTCATACGAAGCTTACGCAAGGCTATATAAGTTTTCAAATAATCAATTTCTTGCAGGATACTGACCTTCTGATTGCCGCCATACAGTTGGTAACGCAAGAGTTCGGATATCATCTCTAACGTGCGACGAGGCGCCTTGTTACTTTCATCAATCTGGAAATAAACGGTATTGAGCGCATTAAACAAGAAGTGAGGATGATATTGGGATTTCAAGAACTTCAATTCCGTCTGTAATTGATCATTCTTGATCTTTTCCAGTTGGATACGCTGCTCGGCGTAATCTTTATCCAATACTTGAGCTCGCTGAACATTATAGACCATAAACGCAAACAAGCTCCCTATCACGTTCGCAATTATTATATCGTCCATATGGAAAGTATCACCGATAAATATACGGGTTATTGCCAACGTAGCATTCACACCCAATATAATAAATAAGAAAGGCATTCCATACGATCTCCAAACAAATTTCCACCTATTCGGTTCTTTCGCTCTTCGGCTCTTCTCGATCTGGCTTCCAAAGTAAATAAAAAACAAATAAGAGACAAAGATTAGAATCACGATCTCTAGGATACTATTCCCCAAGGACTGTGTCCAGTAGTGTCCTTCTTTCGTATAATCCGTTACCCAGCGGATACAAGAATACAAAGAGACCGCAAAAATCAAGGCATATATCCACTTATATATCTTTTTCATAAACCATTTGTCTAGAGGTTTCACAAATTTATTCTTTTACTTTCATCTACGCTATGCTTCCGGCGAGATTCTTTCACCTCCAAACCACGATTTATACGATAGGTCAATGAAATACCGACTACCGTCCGGTTCATCCGCTCTTTTATAAAAGCGTGCTGGGTGGGAGTCATCACGCTCATTCTCGATACATTCGAATGGAAAATATCCCGTGCGAATAACTGGATCGTTCCCCGGCCTTTCCATATCTTCTTCTGGATACCGGCATTTATTTGCCATAACGGATAGATCGTAGCTTGTCCCGCCGCCATTTTCCCATTATAGAAACCGATAAGTTCAGCGCTCCAAGTCCGGGCAAAGCTAAACTGATTCGAGATCCCGATATTCGGTGTCCATCTCTTATTCACCTTTACTTGATAATTCTCCGGTAAACGATACCGGTTATAGATCAAGGATGCGCTGACGTTCACGTTCCAAAATGAGGTTAGCGGTAATTGGGAGGTACTGAGCCGGGGACCTACGCTGACGCGGGAAGAGAGATTTTCCGGTGAGACATAAACGACATAGTTCCCTTGATCCAAATAGCTCTTGATAATTACATCCTTCGTATAATTGAAAGCAAGCCCCACCCGGAATAAATCGCCATGTATATAGGCCAGTTCCAGATTATCGGATAATTCCGGGCGTAATAAGGTGTTACCTTTATCATACGTATACTCATCGTGGATATATACAAACGGATTCAGGTCCCGGTAATTCGGACGGACAATCCGTTTGCCATAAGTAAGCGACAGACTATTCCCATTCCTCAAGGCATACTGAACAGAAAGCGTTGGGAACAAGTGCGTATAATGATTGGTAAACGAGGAGTCTCTTTGATAAGCGTTACCCGATTGTTCGCCCTCTATGCGGGTATTTTCCAGACGAAGACCTGCCTCCAGACTTATAGAAGAGAATTTGGCGTCAAGCTGTACATAGCCTGCGTTTATATTCTCGTCATACTGAAAATCACAACTCAAGTCATGGTCCGGTTGCCAAGAATCACCTTGTAACCGATTATAATCAGCGTTATTATCAATAGAGACAAAAGAGGTCTTGGCGCCTGCATGGAACGTGAAGGATTTCGAGAAAGGCCACACCAGATTCGCTTGTCCGGAGTATAAATGGATTCCTCCATCCATATCCCCAAACAAGGTATCTTGGCTATTCAAATATTGGTCTTCCTCGTATCGATAACGCAAGTAATCCATAGAGGCATCCAAGACCCCACCATCAGAGTTAAAGGTATGTGTTAAACTTAAAACAGCCGTAAAATTATCCTGTGAACGATTCTGGTCGTTCAAGGTGCGAAGCGAACCTCCGGTTTGCGGAGATCGCTTAGGAATGGATGAGTTCATATCTCCCTCAACCTTGTTACCCGCCAGATTACCATCCGTCGAAAACCCGATCGTAGTCTTATCCGACATTTGATAATCGATCCCGAAACGATAATAGTTTGATGTATTCTTCCAAGTTCGATAGGAAGATTGCGTCATCTGCCCGGTCTCCCCTTCCGGCCGCCAACCTTCCAGATAGTTTCTCTCCACATACAGATCATCGTAATCATTCTTCCGGGAATAGGAATAAGAGAGATAGAAGTTGAGCTTATTCGTTCGCAGATTCAGGGTAGTAGAAGCGAAACCCTCTCCATATTTACCTTGGTCATAACTACCGTTTACCGAAAGGTTCATTCCTCTTCGCAATATCTTCTTCGTACGTATATCGATAATACCGGAGTTTCCGCTAGCGTCGTAACGTGCCGAGGGATGCGTAATCAAATCGATTTTATCCGTAATGGAGGCAGGAGTCGATTTTAAGAGATTGACAAGATCTTGCCCCGATAAATAGGTCGGCTTACCATCCATCAAGATATTCGCACCGTTTTGACCATTCAAGAAAATAGTGCCATCATTTTGTATCACGACTCCCGGCAAACTGGTCAACACGTCGTAGACATTCCCTTGGCTTTGGGTGATAGAGGCATCCAGCCTATAAGTCATCTTCCCCGGTTTCATCTCTACCGTAGGGAGCTTAGCCATGATCACCACTTCCTGTAACTTCTGGTCCGCTATCGTATCGACCTGTCCCCAACCACAAAAAGGGGTAATTATCAATAGAACTATTATAAAAAGATTCCTGCTCATGTCGTTTTTATATCAAAATTACATCAGCAGGA
>NZ_FR885265.1:26062-75299 GCF_000436315.1 Parabacteroides sp. CAG:2
GCAGGAATATCCAATCAAATTATTGTGACCAACGGAAGTATCCGGGGGATGAAAGGTAAAATCTCCTACTTTTGCCTTCTGAAGTGAATAACTTGCGGCTTGTCGAGTGAATAACTAACGAGTATACCCAGTGAATAACTAACGGCTTTAGAAGTGATTAGTTATTCACTTCTAAACGCTTTTTCTAGTTGTTGATCAAGCAAAATTCTCATTTCCATAAAGTCATCCACGAAGAGGCTTTTCTGTCTTTTTGAGTAGTATTAGAGCTTTTCCATGACCTCTCATTTCCACAGGAATCACAAGATAGAGGAGGGGAGATAACAATAAACAGTGCTTTTCCAATGAAAAAGACCGTTTTCGATACACATTAGGCGACAAAAGCCTACACATACGGTCGCGTTAAGCAACGCCAGTAGTGCCATTGGGCATTATAAGCAGTCGCAAATAGGGTTGTAAGTAGTCGTGAATGGGCATTCTTACCTCCTTATAGCCCTATCGTAACACCGTTTTTCCCTCCTTTTGCTCCATCGGATATGAATTACGATGAATTATTTTCGCTAGAACAAAAGGCTATTTTTCGGCATTGCTCTATCAATGAACCGATTGCTGATTTATTTTTTCAAATTCAAGCACAAGACGTACCTTAGCCCGGAAAAACCGATTCTCCGAGACTTCCGATTACAAATTGTCAATCCTAACAGATTGTCATATCCTTCGATCGTCTTTCTCGAAATCTCTCAAAGATGATTATCAATTCAATAAAAAAACGTATTTTTGTCACATACAATCTATAAACAACCCAAGATATGGAAGTGACAGTCAAGAAAGTAGAAATTACCTTACCGGAGGTAGACATGGCCTTGCTCAAAGAACTGGCCAAGAAATTCGGTTGGAATATCGGCAGGAAGAAGTCCGGTATAGAGAAGGGACTGGAGGATATCAAGGCCGGAAGAACACACAAAGCGAAAAACGCAGAAGATATGTTTCAACAAATCCTTGGTTGACCCATGTACCGATTGGAATACACCACGAATTTTAAGAAAGATCTTAAAACGTGTAAGAAAAGGGGATTAGAACTTCATCTACTTCAAAGGGTTATCGATATTCTTCAAGAAACCGGTACGCTCCCCAACCAATATCGCCCCCATAAACTAAGCGGTAAATTTGAGGGCCTATGGGAATGCCATATTAAAAGCGACTGGCTCTTAATATGGCAACAAAACGATACCGAACTGGTCTTGATCATGACCGATACTGGTACGCATGCCGACTTGTATTAAGTCATCAGCGGTTATGCTTGATCAGATTCATAAACTCCTCGCGCGTCTTAGCTTGTTGGAAAAAGCCTGTGAAATCAGAGGTAGTCGTCAAGGAATTTTGTTTCTCCACGCCACGCATCTGCATACACATATGCTGCGCCTCGATCACGACCATCACGCCCAACGGGTCCAAGGTCCTCTGGATGCAATCCTTGATCTGCATCGTCATACGCTCCTGTATCTGAAGGCGGCGGGCGAAGATATCCACTACCCTAGGGATCTTGCTTAAGCCCGTAATATATTTCTTGGGGATATAAGCCACGTGGGCCTTGCCAAAGAAAGGCAACATATGATGCTCACAAAGGGAGAAGAAATCGATATCTTTCACGATAACCATCTGTTTGTAATCCTCTTCCTGAAACATGGCGGAACGGAGTACCGCCTCCGGATCCTCATGGTATCCCTTGGTTAAAAACTGCATCGCTTTCGCTACACGTTCCGGCGTTTTAAGCAGACCCTCACGCTCCACGTCCTCACCCAGCAAACCCAATACTTCCTTATAATGGCCGGCCAAAGCTTCCCGGGCACATAGCGTCTCTTCGTTTACTTCTGACATCATCTTTAATTTAGGGGAATTTTTATCTCTTCTCGTACGATATACATTTCCTTTCCGTATTTCGGGAAAGCGCCCATCAACAGGCGCATCATATGATAAGCCTCCTCATGTGAGCGGAAATCCCCTACACGCAATTTCCAGAACGGGGCGTTGTAAGTGACATAGGTCGGGACCTCGGGAAAAAGCTCCTTGATCTCCTTCTCCTTACGAAAAGCCTCGTCTTTCGAGACCCGTTGGTTGTTACCGGAAAATACCTGCGTACGATACCCTTGTACCTTCAAGAAGGTAAGGCTATCGGTCGTCTCCACGTTCGCTCCACGCATACGCTCGCCCACCATCTCGCCAATAGCGGCGGATTGATTGATAACGACCTCGCCTTTTCCCAAACCGGATCTCCGCAATGCGTCGAATATGGTCGAACGCTCACCTTCCAACGCCGTCTGAGCGAATAAAGATGAAGTACCGGCCATCAAAAAGGCAAATAGCAATAAGATACAAGGAATTCTTTTCATCGATATACTATTAAAAGGGTATCTTTCCCCTCTGAAGAGGGAAAAGATGCCTTCTTATTATGAATTAATTAAAAAGCCTCGATAATCGGCATGAATTTGTCAACGGACAAAGAAGCGCCACCGATCAAACCACCGTCTACGTTCGGTTTAGCGAACAATTCCTTCGCGTTACCGGCGTTGCAGCTACCACCGTAAAGGATCGTGCAGTTATCAGCTACCTCATTGCCATATTTAGCGGCCAAAGTAGCGCGGATGTGAGCGTGGATCTCCTCAGCTTGCTCAGCGGAAGCAGTCTTACCCGTGCCGATAGCCCATACCGGCTCGTAAGCCAAGATGATCTTACCGAAATCCTCAGCGGAAAGGTCGAACAAAGAACCAGCGATCTGAGCGTCTACTACCTCGAAGTGCTTACCGGCTTCTCTCTCTTCCAAAACCTCACCGATGCAGAAGATCGGAGTCAAACCGTTAGCCAAAGCCAACTCAACCTTCGTCTTCAAGATTTCCGGAGTCTCATGATAATAAGCACGTCTCTCAGAGTGGCCTAAGATCACATATTTCGCACCAGTAGAAGCTACCATAGCGGCAGAAACCTCACCTGTATAAGCACCTTTTTCCTTGTCAGCGCAGTTCTCAGCGGCAACACCGATCTTGTTTGTATCGATAGCGGCAGCAACGCTTGCCAAGTGAGTGAACGGAGTACCGATGATCACATCGCAATTCGGAGTCTTACCCTTCAAAGCCTCGTCCAAACCTTTAGCCAAAGCAAGACCTTCAGTAAGAGTAGTGTTCATTTTCCAGTTTCCTGCAACAATATTCTTTCTCATAACTTAATAATTTAAATATGTAATACAAATAAATCTCTATTCAGATTCTTTTCCTTTCCGGCGACGGCGATTGCGCAAGGCATCGTATCCCCAAACCAGCAACAAAGGTACGGTAAAACTTAATAGGTTGGTTATTAGCCGGGCATCTTCTTTCGCTTTCCAGTCGGTATTTCCTTCCAGATAGCCGTTTACGATCGTTTTCAGGTCTTCTTCCTGTGGAATATCGTTGTAATGCCACTTCATCAAGATCGTACCTTTCTTCAGCAAGACCAATCCCGGGTTGGAGCGGATGATCGTTTTCAAAAGGACATCATCGGCCATAAGAAACGGATACTCGGCACCGGTATTATCACTCCATGTAGCGATAGCCTCGGCGGAAGAACCCGTCACGCAATAAAAGCCCAAACCGTTCTCCAAGGCGTAATCGTATACATTGTTGATCTCGTCAATACGCTCATCATCCGCATTCTCCAGACGGGGGGCGATCAAAAGAAAGAGACCTTTCGGGTCGTTCAGCAACTCATCAGTCACGTCTGCGTCATTCTCATTATAAATATGAAATGTGGTAACGGGGGGAACGTATCCTTGTTTGATCAGCTTGGTCTTTGAATCCACGAAAGTCCACGTGCTATCATCGGCCGGGGCGTTCTCCAAAGAAAATTCTTTCTGTACGCCATCCCTCTCGTAAATAAAAGAATACGCATATTCATCCTCGGGCGCACCTTCCGGTATCGACATCAAGGCAGGGATATTCGCACCCAACTTATAGGGACGGAAATCCAAGATCGGCAAATGATTATAATTCCGGTAAGCGAAACCGATAGCGAAGACATATGACCACAAAGCCACGAACCAGTAGACATGGTAGGTATAGCCTTGTAAAAGCCGCTGATTATGGATGAACACGTAAATAGCGGCGGCCAAAAGTACGACATTCTTATAGAAGGTCTGCCAATTACTGATCACCAAGGCATCCCCGAAGCAACCGCAATCCGATACGGGATTGAAGATCGCCAGATACAGCGTCAGCGGCGTCATGAAAGACATCATCAGCAAGGTCAAGAAGGTCGTATACCGCCGGTACACCCCTAATAGCATACAGACACCCAGCATGAATTCCAGAGCGGACAAGTTGAAGGAGATCAATACCGTAAAAGGTTGCAGCTTATCCAGCCCAAAGGAAGTCAGATAGTCGCCAATCTTAATGGCTCCTCCCATGGGATCGACAGCCTTCACCGTCCCGGAGAAGATAAAGACTACTCCCAGTAACAGGCGGCAGACCTCTGCGATCACTTTCTTTACGGTTTCCTTATATTCCATGTAGCTCACTCCTCACCAAACTCCAGCTTGATCAAACCGAAGAGGGCATAATTAATCATATCCATGTAGTTGGCGTCCACTCCCTCAGAAACGAGCGTCTTGCCTCCATGACTCTCGATTTGCTTAGTCCGATAAATCTTCATCAAAATAAGATCCGTATACGAGCTGATACGCATGCTGCGCCACGCCTCATCATAATCATGATTCTTGGCGTACATCAGTTCCTTCGTCTCCGCAATGTATTTATCGTATAATTCCAAGGCTTTCTCTATCGTGATATCGGTCGTATCCGCAAATCCCAACGCCAATTGGACCAAGCCGATCACACCATAATTAACGATAGCGATAAACTCCGGACGGATTCCCTCGTCCACCATGCTCGTCCCCTTGATCTCCAAGCTACGGATACGGTTCGCCTTGATAAATATCTGATCGGTAACCGACTGGGGGCGCATGATCCTCCACGACGGCCCGTAATCTTTCAACTTCTTCTCGAACAACTCCCGGCACAGGGAGATCACTTGCTCGAATTGTTCCTTTGTATTTGGCATACTATCCTAGATTATACCCGCGAATATAGGAAAAAAGACGTAGATGTTCTCGAAAATTCAAGACAACAAAAGCTAATAAGATAAATGAAAAGAGGTTACAACAAAAAGGAGCCACTTTATAAGCGGCTCCTTTTCGTTTCCTTACATCTTATATATCGCTATGAACAGCGTAATGAGCGTCCTAAACGCAACACGGTAGTCTTTGTGATACCGTTCAATTCGCAGAGTTTACTAACAGAAGTACCGTATCTTTTAGCGATAGCGCCAAGCGTATCACCGGATTTAATACGATGATAAACCGAAGTAGCCTCCACATCATTCATTGTATTCGTGTCTTCTCCTAAAGAAGCGGTAGCGGAAGAACTTGCCTGTACCGTGATTTTCTTAGAAGATACGGAAGCAGTCGATTTCTTTTGAGTTTGAGCTTTTGGAGTCGCTTTAGCCACGGTTTCCACACCGGCACTACAACGAATGGACTGGCCGATACGTAACATAGAAGTAGATTTCAATCCATTTAAACGACAAAGCTCATTCACTGTCGTACCATATATACGTGCGATTTTACCTAAGGTATCACCGGATTTTACACGATGGTACACCATCTGACTATTGGAAGATGTATAGATATTGCTCTTACGTCCGTTAATCTTGACGTTACGAAACACATATTGATCCTGATGAGGTATTGAGTTCTCGAAGTCAATAATATCAGCCGGGTTAATAGCCTGTCCAAGAAAACGAGTCTCAAAATGCAAATGAGATCCCGTAGAGCGTCCTGTATTTCCCCCTAAAGCGATCGGATCTCCAGCCCGTACGATATCGTTCACACCTACTAAGAATTTAGATAAATGACCATATACAGTCTCTAAACCATTCGGATGGCGAATCACAAGATAATAGCCATATCCCCTACGCTCGAAATTCTTGATACGCACCTTGCCGTCAAACGCCGCACGGATCGTATCTCCAATTTGCACTTTCAAGTCTATCCCCTTATGCATCCGTCTACGGCGAGGACCATACTTTGAAGTGACCCTTGTCATAGAGTCCATAGGCAAGACAAAAGTAGAACAATCAATCACGCAAGAATCCGGCATATCTACCTTTTTACCCCGGAAAGGATTCACCCATTCATTTGTCCATTCGCCATATAATTCATCGGCAGGGAACATCAAGTTCTCTCTCGCCTCCAACTCCGCTTTCTCATTAATCTCCGCAAGCTCCTTCAAAGCCATATCTTTCTTAAAGCCAACACGGTCGGCCATTAACTCAGATACACGCTTGTCCATAAGTTTGTGGGTTGGATGATTGGGAGTCTCCGGAGTTTCCGGTTTCACCGGATTCTCCGCATTTGCAGTCGATACCATCACAGCGGCACAACAAATGAATAGAAATGTCTTTATACTCATTTTTTGATAACTTTCATTCTTATAATTCAGGATAAAACGGCAATACCCGGCATCTCTGCCTGATTGTCAACTTGTCAAAGTTCGGAAATTTGAATAAGCCGACAAAATTGATTAACGAAAAATTTCTGCAATGACTTTGAATAAAAGCAAAACAAGCGAACAAACAAGTTAAATATCAAAGGCTTACAGAACAATATGTTTCACAACATATTAGCTAATCATTCCCCAATTTATCTTCCTTGTGAACAGAGTTTTGAGCCTTTCGCTCAATATCCGGTGCTGTTCGGACAATAATTCGGGGTCTTCGTCAAGAACTCCTTGAGCGATATCCCGCGCATACTGAAGTATTTGTCCATCGGCCGCCAAGTCCGCTATTTTAAGGTCTATCCCCTCGCCACTTTGTCGGGTACCTTCCAAATCTCCATGTCCCCGGAGACGGAGATCCGCCTCAGCGATCTCAAAGCCATTCGTACTGTTCACCATAATCTCCAATCGCTTACGAGTATCATTACTTAGTTTATAGGATGAGACCAAGATACAATAAGATTGTTCAGCACCACGTCCTACCCGGCCACGAAGCTGATGAAGTTGAGAGAGGCCGAAACGTTCAGCACTCTCGATCACCATGACGGATGCGTTCGGCACGTTCACGCCAACCTCTATAACCGTAGTAGCCATCAAGATTTGCGCCTCGCCGGAGATAAACTTCTGCATCTCGGTATCCTTATCCGCCGCTTTCATACGGCCATGTACCATACATACCTTATATTCAGGGAAAACCTCCTTGAACGTCTCAAAACCGGCCTCCAAGTCTTTATAATCCAGTTTCTCATTTCCTTCAATCAACGGATATACCACATAAACCTGACGCCCCTTTTGTATCTCTTTCCGAAGGAACTCATACAATTGCGCCTTTTTATTATCATAGCGATGAAGCGTTTGTATCGGTTTACGTCCCGGAGGTAACTCATCGATCACCGATACATCCAGATCCCCATACAAAGTCATCGCCAAAGTACGGGGAATCGGGGTAGCCGTCATCACCAGCACATGCGGCACGATAGCGTTCTTCATCCAAAGGCGTGAGCGTTGCTCCACACCAAAACGGTGCTGCTCATCGATAATCGCTAATCCCAACGAAGAGAAAACCACCGTCTCCTCAATCAACGCATGCGTCCCGATCACGATCTGGATCTCACCGCTGGCAATAGCCGGTAATATCTTATCCCGCTCCTTCTTCTTGGTAGATCCAGTCAAAAGAGCGACCTTCACGTCCATATCTTTCAGGAATCCCATGATCGTCGCATAATGCTGGGTCGCCAAGATCTCGGTAGGAGCCATCATACAAGCTTGGCAATGATTATCTATCGCCAATAGCATAGACAATAAGCCTACCAAAGTCTTGCCACTCCCCACATCACCTTGCAGCAGGCGATTCATTTGCCGCCCGCTACCCATATCGATCCGGATCTCACGGACTACCCGCTTCTGGGCGTTCGTCAACTCAAAAGGAAGATACTCTTTATAGAACGTATTGAAATAATGGCCGACCGTCGGGAATATGATCCCTTTTAGCTTCAGTTTCCGAACACTAGCAGTACGTAATATATTTAATTGTATGAAGAAAAGCTCGTCAAACTTCAAACGTAACTGGGCATCACGCAACTTAGCGGCAGATTCCGGGAAATGGATATTCCGCATCGCCTCTGTCATAGACATCATATGGATCCGTTTCAATACGTCGGGGGAAAGCGTCTCCGGAAGTTCCCAGTTCAGCCAGCTTAACAACGTATATTGCAGGTTCTGGATCGCCCGGGAATTCAAGAAAGATTTCTTCATTTTCTCCGAGGTATTATAGAAAGGAGTCAAGCCATTCGCCACTTGATCAGCTTGCTCCATTGAGTCGATATCCGGATGCGGTATGTTATAGGTATGCCCGAACTCCGTAGGCTTTCCGAAAACTATATACTCAGTATTGGGACGATACTTATCCGTCACATAATTCAAGCCCTTGAACCAAACCAAATCGATCGTGCCCGTACCATCCGAGAACTTACCAACCAGCCGTTTACTCCGCCCCTCGCCTAGCGTATCGAAATAGAGAATCTGGCCTTTCAACTGGATATAAGGCATATTCCCGCTGATCTCAGCTACTTTATAAAACCGGCTGCGATCTATATATTTATAAGGAAAATAAAAGAGCAAGTCCTCATACGACGATATCCCCGCTTCCTTTTGCAGGATATCCGCCTTCTTGGGTCCTACTCCCGGCAAGTACGTAATCGATCGCTTATCAAGGTCCAGCATAACGTCTATGAGTTTTTAGGGTTTACCGGGCAAACATCGCTTCCGCTATTAACAAATCAAAGGGCGTGGTAATCTTGATATTCTCACGATCACCGGGAACCGTATCAATCGCATGCCCCATCGCCTCCACCACGGAAGCGTCGTCCGTAAATAAAGACGAATAAGGTTGCTCATAGGCTTTTGTCAATAATTCCAGAAGGAAGACTTGCGGGGTTTGTACAGCCATATAGCGGGAACGGTCCACCGGATGGCTCCCTTTTTCATCTGTCTCACGCAGGGAATCAATCATCGGAACAACCGGGATAACGGCTCCCGTGACAGCCGCTTTATCAAAGCAGGCCTCAACAACCTCCGGAGAGACGAAAGGACGAACGCCATCGTGCACAGCGACCAAACTCAGACCGCTATCCTCCTCCCCCTTCCGACGCCTCTCCGCCAAAAGCCAATCCAACCCATTCTTAACCGAGAAGAAGCGAGTATCTCCCCCTTTCACGATCGCATGCGGGACCTTGCAGCCGATTTCCTTGCAAAGCATATTCCAATACGGCTGATGATCCTCCGGAAGCACAAGGATTATACGTGCGGAAGCATCCCAACGATGAAAAGCCTCTAAGGTATGCATCAAAAGAGGTTTCCCCCGCATAGGAATAAACTGCTTCGGCAGATCTCCACCCATACGAAGCCCTTTACCCCCGGCAACGATCAAGACGTACTTATCCATCAATCCAATTCCTCCAAAACTTTTTTAACTTCCTCATCCACTTTATACAGCTTCTCCTTGCAGAGCTTGATCAGACGGGTAGCTTCTTTTACCTTCTCGGACAGGATATCGACATCTAAGTCTCCATTCTCGATCTCAGCCACGATCTTACGAAGTTTCTCGATCGCCTCGTTATATGTTTCTTCTTTTTTCGCCATATTAATTATGTATTTATCGGACGGTTATAAAACCACCCTCTATGGTTTGATAATACTTTTTATTTCACCATCGATGAAGCGAGTCGTCAGTTCTTCGCCGGCTCGCAAATCAGAGGCATGTTTGATAATCTTGCCATCTTTCAAGGCTAAGCTATATCCCCTCTTCAATATATAATCAGGAGAAGCCATCTTGATAAACTGCCCCGTAAGCTGGATAAAACGCCCACTCTCGGAAAGTTTAGAGGTAATACCGTTCCGCAAGCGAAGTTCCGTATTCTCAAGCACCGACTGGCGGCGTGATAACAAGCCCGATGCCATCGCAGGTAAACGACTCGCTATCGTTTGCAGTCCCGAACGATTCCGCTCGATCCGGCTTGTCACGATAGAAGGGAAACGGGTCGTTACCAATTGTAAATAGTTTTTCTGTCGGGATAGAATATCCATAGCCAATAAACTCACGTCTTGACGCAAACTCTCCAACTCCTCACCAACGCTATCCATTCGGGAAATAAGGAACTCGGCGACAGCGGTCGGTGTCTTCATCCGGGTATGCGCTACCAAATCTACAACCGTATCATCCCGTTCGTGCCCGATACCCGTGATAATCGGTAAAGGGAATTGAGCGCAATTCGCCGCCAACAGATAAGAATCGAAGCTATTCAAGTCCGAGGTAGCCCCACCCCCACGGATAATCACGACCACATCAAAAAGATCTTGATGTTGATAAATCCGGTCTAAAGCCGCTATTACAGAAGCCTCCGTCCGTTCTCCCTGCATCAAGGCGGGGAATAATTTGGTATAGAACGGATAACCTCCTTTATTCCGTGTCAACTGATTCATAAAATCCTCGTAGCCGGCAGCCGTCGGAGAAGTAATGATAGCGATTCTCCTAGGAAGTAGCGGAAAAGGCAATTCCTTATTCAGCGTAAAGACCCCTTCCTCCTGCAATTGGCGGATAATCTCCATACGCTTACGCACCATATCCCCCAACGTATAAGCCGGATCGATATCAAGCACCGTAAGGCTCAATCCATATAACTCATGGAACTCAACAGACACCTTCACCAACACTTTCAAGCCGGAAGCGAACATCTGACCGGTCTCCATCTCGAAATAAGGTTTCAACATACGAAATGTCTTCGCCCAGATAGACCCTCGTACCTTGGCCACCAATTGCCCGGTCTGCGCATTCTTCTCCACAAACTCCAGATAACAATGTCCGGAAGAAGTATTCACCCGCACATCGCTCATCTCCGCACGCACCCAGCAAGTCTCCGGGAAAGCCCTCGACAACGCACCCCGTATACGAGTATTCAGCTCTAACAAAGATAGAGCCTCTTTCTCACCCGATAAGTTATTTAGATTCGGCCGCATATTTACGCTCTTGTTTATAAGCTTTGTACACATCCGGGATGCCATATCCCAACTCAGCGTCCGGTTGCTCAAACTTACTGCCGAAACGCTGCAAAAGAGAGATTATATCCTTATTCGTCAGACTGGGAAACGCTTGCCATAGACAAACACCCAACCCCGCTAAGATCGGCGTAGCGAAAGAGGTACCGTTCGCGTAACGGATATTCCCCGTAGGATCTATCACGCAACAGCCCGTACCCAAGGCAACCACATCCGGCTTCACCCGGTAATCCGCCGTAAAGCCAACAGAACTGAAATTACTTTTCTTCTTACGATCCGTGATAGCGCCCACTGTCAATATATCCGGGGCATCCGCTGGAAAGGTTATCTTTCCCCAGCTACCGCCCCCCTCGTTGCCGGCGCTACTAAACAACAAGATCCCTTTTGATGAAGCCATCTTAGCGGCACGACTGATCAAGGAAGTCCTCCCGTCCAATTGATCTTGATGATAGTTCAGGGCCTCTACATCAAAAGAGAAATACCCCAACGAAGAAGAGACCACATCCACTCCCACGCTATCGGCAAATTCCATAGCTGCCGTCCAATAATCCTCCTCGATGGGAAACTCCGAACGGCTATCCTCGCTCTTTATCAGCCAATATTCGGCTTGGGGAGCCGTACCGACCATCAAGCCCGGCGCATCAGCGGCCAAGCAAGATAAGACCTTCGTCCCATGATCATCCCCGATGAAAACGCTTCGGCCGGGGAAAACCACGTTATGCGTTCCTAATAACCGCAAGGAATCAAATACGCTGATCCGATCCACGTTCATGAAACCGGCATCGACCACGGCCACACGCATACCCTTACCCTTAAAGCCCGCCTCATGCAATTTGATACCGTTCAGCATCTTGATCTGCTCCTCGGCATAACCGTAAGGCGATTTCTCCGGTTTATCTATTGGCATAAACCGTGTCGTATCATTCTCCTCCCTAGGAATATCGATTTCCTCGTCACCTTTCCAGACCCATTTCACGGAATCCACGATCGGGAGGCGCAAGAGACGCTCAGCGACCAAGCTATCCGGACTGGACACCACGACCGTAGAGAACCATTTGCTCTCCAGCACCGGTTTTCCTCCATTGGCGGACAAGGTATCCAGATAAGCTTGAGCGATCGGCAAATCCGATTCCGACACCGATATACCTTGCCGGTTCCGTCGCTCAACAGACTCCTTGGAAAGATATTCCTCCGGGTTATCCAGCGTATAACCGGAATCCCCTTTATCTTTCAAATACACCCGAAAACGAAAACTTTCCCCCGCATGTACTCCCAAAGAAAACAAACTGAATACGAAAACGAATATTCCTATATATTTACTCATAGAACCTCACACAATTACGAATTACAAAGATAGATGATACCGCCGAATAAACAAAAAAGCCCGGCACTGGAATAGGCCGGGCTCATGTATAATTCTTCGTCTTATTCATTGATATTACAGATAGGGATCTCACGTTTAACACTTTGGCGTAAAGAAATCAAGGTCTCTGTAGCCGTAACACCCGGTATCTCTTGAATCTTGGAGTTCAAAAGCTCCATCAAGTGCTCGTTATCACGGGCATACAGCTTGATCAGCATCGTATACGGACCCGTAGTGAAATGGCATTCTACCACTTCGGGTATTTTCTCGAATTCCGGGACAACATCCTTGTACATAGATCCACGCTCCAATTTCACGCCGATATAGGTACATGTATTATACCCCAATATTTTAGGATTGATGTGATACCCTGAGCCAACGATCACATTCATATCAATCATGCGTTGAACCCGTTGATGAATAGCTGCACGAGATACACCGCACTCCTCGGCAACATCTTTAAAAGGAATCCTAGCATTCTTTGAAATAATGTTCAATATCTGCCGGTCCAGTTTGTCTATCTTCTCCATTTTAAATTCGCTTTATTATATGCATTCAGATTTAATGTATCAAAAGTATATAATAAATTTGAATCATATATCATTCTGAAAGAAAAAAGTAATCAATAAATAATAAAAGCGGGCAAAAAATGCTTTTTAGCATAATTTGCCCGCCTATTATCTTACAAACGTTCCGTTTCTATTTCTTCGCTACTTATTCTTTTACGATGTCAAGCAACTCAACCTCGAACTTCAATACGCTGTTCGGTTTGATATCTTGTCCTGCGCCACGTTCGCCATAAGCCAACTCAGCCGGGATCCAGAAGATATATTTAGAACCGACCGGCATGATCTGCAAGCCCTCAGTCCAGCCCTTGATTACTTGGCCAACACCGAACTCAGCCGGCTCGCCACGATCCACGGAGCTATCAAACTTAGTACCGTCCAATAGAGTTCCGGTATAATGAACTTTTACCTTATCGGTAGCGGTCGGCTTCGCGCCTGTACCTTCTTTCTCTACCTTATATTGCAAGCCGCTCTCAGTCGTGATAACGCCTTCTTTTGTCTTATTCTCCGCCAAGAACTTATCGCCCTCTTCTTTTGTCTTCTTAGCCTCGCGAGCCTGAGCCTCTACGAAGTAAGTCTGCAAATATTGTTGAGCCTGTTGCGGATTCATCTTCATCGCAGAAGAATCCCCTTTGATAGCTTGGATAAAACCAGCGATCAAATCATCTACGTTAGCCTCACCACCCGGCAAAGTCTTTAAGTTTTCCTTATAACCGGCACCTGTGCTGATACCAATAGCGTAGCTTGCGCTATCGATAGAAGTCTTCAAGCTCGCGCTTTTGTGAGAATCACCGCAAGAGGTGAAAGATGCGCCCATTGCTACAATCACTGTAGCGACTAATACACTTAACTTTTTCATTTTTCTTTAACTCTTATATATTATTTTTCGATATCTAATAACTCAACGTCGAAGATCAACGTACTATTCGGCTCGATAGCCTCACCTGCCCCACGCTCGCCATAAGCAAGGTTAGACGGGATAAACAATCTCCATTTAGAACCGACCGGCATCAACTGCAAAGCCTCTACCCATCCCGGGATTACCTGTGAAACACCGAATACGGCGGGCTCGCCTCTCTGTACGGAGCTATCAAACACCTGACCGTTGATTAACGTACCGTGATAGTGGCATTTTACCTTATCGTTCGCCGTAGGTTTAGCGCCTGTACCATTCTTCAGCACCTCGTATTGCAAACCGCTAGGCAACTCTACCACACCAGCCTTATGCTTATTGATAGAAAGGAACTCCTCACCGGCTTTCTTATTGATCTCCAGTTTCTCTTGTTGAAGCTTCATGAAGTAATCATTGATCACTTGTTTTGCCTCATCATAACTAAGAGCAGGTTTTGCCTCTGTTAAGACGTCATTCAATCCCTGTACAAAATCTTCCACTTGAAGATCCTTGATGCCTGAGTTCTGGAAATTATTTCCGATACTTAAGCCAAGCGCATAACTTACTTTATCCATTCTTTTTTCTTGTTCAACTAATTATAAGCCACAAAAGTAATGCTTTTAATCGTATAACAGCATTTTGTAAGAACTTTTTATTTCATTCAAAGCTTTTTACGAAATAAAGTCGTAACTTCGTAACTATTAATATATACATCTATACATTAAACAAGTAACAGATGAAAAAGTTAGTCATACTTACCGGAGCGGGAATGAGCGCAGAGAGCGGTATCTCCACTTTCCGTGACTCGGACGGGTTATGGGAGAAATACCGGGTGGAAGATGTCGCCACGCCGGAAGGCTTCGCCGCCAACCCTAAATTGGTTCTCGACTTCTACAACCAGCGCAGAAGAGAGCTATTGAATACGAAACCTAACGCCGGTCACCTCGGCCTTGCCGCCTTGGAGAAAGATTTCGACGTACGGATCATTACCCAGAATATCGACAACTTACATGAACGCGCGGGTAGCAGCCACGTGATCCATCTGCATGGAGAGTTGATGAAGGCATGCTCCGTAAGGGATCTGGACACGACCTACAATCTATCGCCGGAGAACCCGGATATTCATCTGGGCGACAAGGACCCTCACGGAAATCAGCTACGTCCTTTCGTTGTATGGTTTGGAGAGGCGGTACCCATGATAGAGCCTTCCATCAAGCTGGTGGAAGATTGTGATATTTTCGTGATTATCGGTACCTCCTTAAACGTCTACCCTGCTGCCGGATTACTAAACTACGTGCGCCGGGGCCAACCGATCTACTTGATCGACCCGAAAGATGTACGTACTTATCGCAACGATATCGAGCATATACAGGCCGGGGCCTCGGAAGGGGTCAAGAGGCTGACGGAGTTGCTTACGCAGAATTAAACAATTCATACACTCATTAGGTCTGACGAAGGCAAGTATAAACACGAAGTCCTTGGCATGCGAACACATTGCCAAGGACTTGTCTTTTTATCCGCTTCCATCCTCACGGAAGTACTTACGGATGAACTTTAATTTATTACTTTAGTATTAATATTAATCCAATTCCCGCCTGTTCATCCGTCACGGATTACTTGGATCGATACCCGCACGGGAATCGTATGATTATCTTATTTCGTTTATTTCTTATTTCACGATTGCCTTTACAGCCTCCTCACCATCAACAGCTACGGCTACGATACCGGCAGGTACAGCGATTGTAGCGTTATCGGAGGTAAGAACAGTCTCAGCGACAACCTTACCTAAGATATTCGTGATAACGATAGACTTACCGGCTGCGCCTTGAACGGTTACAGTACCGTTGCCGGCTACGATAGATACGCCTTCAGCGTTAGCGCCTTCGATAGATGTTACCATATCCTCAGCATCAGTCTTCTGATATGCGTTGAAGATCAAGGCACCGTCAGAACCAGTCTTAGCTGCATCAAACTTAGAATCACCACGAGTCAATACCAAGCAACCATTCTGCATCTTCAACCATGCGGCGTAAGAAGGAGCGATGGAGCCGGCTACAGCCTCATTGTAACCCTTAGTAGCTTTACCACCCAAAGAGATATAACCCTTGTTCTTATCCTTGCTGTCTACCAACACATCATCAAGAGTTGAAGTAGCACCCTCATTGTAGATGTTAGATTCGAACAAGAACTCATTAGCCTCACCTTCCTCAGCCGTTACGCCAGCCACATTAGACGGAGTTACATAACGGAATGACCATGTTACGTTCTTATGGTTGTCACCTTGCAAGTTCACGATATACTTCGTGTTGATCTTAGCTTTCGTGTATGCATCGATGATATCAGCTACGTCCAACTTAGCCGGATCCATATCCTTGAACTCATTTACCAAGATAAACAAGCTGTCGCCTGCGTGAATAGCCTTCACGAAACCTACGCGAGTGTAACCGCCATCAATATCCATATACGGAGTCTCCAATTCGTGATCCTTGATCATAGCGGAATCGCCAAAGCTTACCAAATACTTACCATAATGGAAACCAGCATGGGCCTTAGTAGCGTGAGAACACTCAGCGGCACTAACTTGATGACCCGCATTATCAAAGTGATTGTGTTCGTATGTACAAGGAACACCCGGAGTACCGGCTTGGTCGTTACGAGCCACAGAAACCAAATATTGAGGTTTGATGTTACCCAAGCCACGATTTACCCAAACAGAGTCGATGATGAATGCCAATTTGCCATTAGCCTTTTCCTTGTTCCAGATACCGGCGTAATCAACATCCTTATCCAGTAAGTTCTTGTTCCATTCATCCATCAAGTACTCACCACGAGTCTTCTCTACAAAGTACAAGCTATCAGCGGTTTCGTTCTCACCTAACACAGTGTTGTTAAAACGGCGGTATAATGGAGAGTCATCGATCTCTACAGCGAATGCAGAAGTACGGATTTCATTCTGGCCATTAAGCTTGTCATTCAAGTCACCTTCTGTCAAATCCAAGGTGTTATCATCAACAGAGACTTTAAGACTAGCATAGTTAGTTGAAGAACCACTAACCTCTTTAATGGTAGGCTCCTTATCTAAGACAGTCTTGCCATCTATTTTTCTGAAGAAATAAGCAGCATTCTTACTATTATCGTTAACATATCCGTTACCATCCTTATCATACATAGGGTAATAATAGTAAGTTTTCTTTACCATCTCTCCATTTTCCATAACATCATAAGATTCAGAAAATCGTCCCACAATATTATCACCACCCTCTAGCTCTTCTTCATTTATGTAGTACTTATAAACATTTGCCTTTACCAACGCATAGTAATGCTTACCATCGATGCAGTTATTCTCTTTCAAGAAGAATGGGGTCGCTTTTTTCTTCATCATGTATTTCTTAGCGACATCATCGTAAGACAAATAACGCTTCTCGCCATTAACAGCATTATATACATAATAAACGTTTCTCACTAATGTATCGCCAACACCGTACGTATCATTCTCTACAACCAATTCCAAACGGAAGTTTGACTTACCGTCGTTCTCGTCTACACGTACGATAGAATCCTTACCTGCCGGAGTGTACAGATATTTATCCAATGCCAAACCATGCAAGTAATTGAAAGTATAAGTCTGAACTTTAGCCTCATCAGCGGATACATATTTGTAACCTAACTTCTTGTCGGCAACCAATTCATCCGCAACTTTCTTGAAAGACAAGGTATCAGTTCCATCTCCGTAGAAACAGAATACATCATCACTACCTTCCACCTTAAAGAATTGAAGAGGAGAAGTAGTCTTTAATCTATCATTGAACTCACGGTTCGTGATATTTACTGTAGCCGTATTGGAAGTACCGTTCTTCTCAACTACCCATTGAGCGGCAGGTATATGATTGAAGTCTTGTCTCTTAGCTTGATATGTCCAACCGAAACTTCCGGCCAAGTTCGCCAAAGCGTAAGTGCCATTTTTCTCCGGTTGGTTTCCACCTGTAGATTTATACTGGATCGTATAGACACCATTAGGAATGGTTGTCAATGTCAAGCCTGTGAACTTCGTTCCGATCGTAACCTTTACGTTCTGATTTTCAGGAGCTGGATTTAACTCTGTTCCATCTTTTTCAGCCACACGAGTACCAACACCGTCTTTGTTTTTCTTAACATTGACAGTCAATACATTCATACCGTTCAATTGAGACATGTAGATGTACTCGTCTTTAACTGTTTCCAGTGGCTCTGACGTACCACTCTGAGTCCACGTAGAGTTGTTGTTCTCTTTCAAGAATGCTTTCCATTGATCGTCATTCTTATCACCTTTCTTATATTCATGAGCTACCTCCGCTACTTGAACATACAATTCTTCCTTCGCGGCATTGTAAGAAAACTTAAACTTGTATGAGCCGTCCAGACGTTTAGCCTTATCTGCATACTCCATATGGTCATAAGTATATTTCAAAAGCTTGTCGGATTCCGTACCGCCATAGTAAGCCGTATCAACAACTACATAAGCATCTTTCCCATCAAATTTTTGATCTTTAGCCTGTAAATAAACATAACCACCACCAGCATTCTGAGCGTTCAAAGCCGTAGCTGTCATCAAATTGCTCTGCCCTTTCGTAACTTCCGGATCCATGTTCAATCCAAAGAACAACTCAGCAGGTTTGTCCGTCTCTACTGATTGCAATAATGTATTCAAGTCATCAGCACCTAAAGGCATTGGAGTCTCACTAGGTTTCTCGCTCTTTAACGCAACTACCGTACCCAATTTATTCAAAGTCTTAGCCTTGACCAGATAATAACCAATCGCAGGATCATCAGCAATAGCCAAGATATAATCTCCGTTGTAAGAAACGATAGTATTTACATTATTTACCGTTTCACTCACCCATTCTGTAGCGGAGCCACCACCTAACGTAAGAGCGATCTTCTTTGAATTCTTCGTATCCTCCAAGTTGTAAGCCGTAGCAGGATCGACAGCCAAAGTCAAGCTTGTAGCCTTATTCACGAATGAATAAAGGTCTTTGCCTAAAGAGGTTTTCTTAGCAGAAACAGTCCAAGTAGCCTTGTTCAAGGAAGAAAGATTCGTTGAAACATTCGCCGAATTGTTCAATTTGCCGAATTGTTCTCCTGTCTCAACAGTCAAATATTTACTACTTTCTGTTCCCAACAAGATTACGTCGCCTTTCTTCGCATCAACCTGCGCACCTGCGGAAAATGCAGTCGCAAGCATGGCACTAGCCAGAAACGTTGTAAACTTTTTGTTCATAAATCGAAAATTTAATATTAATAATAGTGTTAATTAAATACCGTTCAACACTTTAAATCATCGACCACTACTCGAAAACGACTAGTCTAAACGATCGTCTAAATCTTGCGTTTTTTTAGTGTCGAAACGGGAGGTTTGTTGAAAGAATCGGTTGTTTCGTAGAGGATAACCTATCCTATTGATAAGAAAGAGAATAAGCGATAAAAAAATCGTCTGGAAGGGTTGCAAGTATCGAAGAAACGCGTACCTTTGCAAATGACTAAAAGAATCGATCGTTTAAACTAGTCGTTTCTATCCCATAAAAAATTCTCAAATATCAACGTATTTAACTATACATTAATGTACGAGCGTACATTAAAAGAACAATTCATTTCTACTTTCAATTATCTATTTATATTTTACTTCCAATACAGACTATTTCCCGCGAATCTCCCTGTCAGTAAAACAGCATTCATACAATCCTTTTGACCGAAATAAAGCGCATATCGTGACATAGCCTATTCGTAAAAGAGGCAAGATAATGGGAAAAAGGAGGTTGTAAGCGGCGTTTTATGCGGCAAAGTACTACTTTTTACACACGAGTATCGACAAAAGCCTACGCTATCGGTCGTGTTTGGCAACGCCAATAGTGCCGTTGGGCATCGTGAATAGTCAAGAATAGGGTCGTGAACTATCAAGAATAGCCATCATAACCCTGTCACTTCCCTATCGTAACCCATTGAGATAGGTTTTTCATCCCATAAAATAGGAATTAGGATGAGCTAGTTTCGCTAGAACAAAAGAGCATCTTTTGATATCCAACTATCCAACAAGCGATTAAATATATTTTAACTCAAATTTAAGAGTAGACTGTACATTCCCCCGCAATAATCGATTCTACGGGCGTTAAGATTACAAACTGTCAAAAAGAAAGAACTCGACACTAGGAGCCATTGGCTATCAATTCAGTCAAATAAAACAGCCTCTTTCCTTATTTCTTCTCCAATATGACTATATATTCATTGCACATCGTGCTAACCTTCTTCCCTGCCACATTAGTAGGACTTGTTTTGGAAGGCATCCTTTTGTTAGGTATTTCTCTAACAATAGTATCGATATGTGTAAAACCATTCTTCTCAAACATTTCAGCAGTAAAGTAATCTAATGGAATTTGAACCCCCTTAACCGTTCTGTTCCCTACGACATAACAAACGACTCCACCACTCTTTATTACAGATGCGACATTCTTTATAGAACAGCTATAATCATTAAGAAACGAGACCACTTCCAAATTTCTCTTTGGGTCAATGCTCTTTATTTCGTCCAGTTCAGATTTAATGCTTTTAGTCTCAAAAAGTTCCTCTTTCTGAACTCGTCCCCCCATTAGGAGATTATCTAGTGTTTTAGCATTTTCAAAATTGAACCATTCATTTGCCCACCTTGAAAATTGTCCATAAGCAACGGTTGTTCTACTATCGCCATAAGGCGGAGAGGTTACAACCATATCAACACTATTCGGCTGTATTATATCGGAAGGGATTTCTATAGTACTATTAAAGTCATAGATATCTATATTACATGGATATTTTATACTATTAAACTCCTCAAGTCCATTTATATTTCTTATAACCTTTTCTTCAAACAATCGAAAGACATCCGGTTTGAAGTCTTTAATTTTCTCTTCCTTCATCCTAAACCGCTTAAATTCTCCATTCCTCGTAAACGATACCTCTCTAACAGTCTCGGAAAGAGGGACTTTAAAGAAATCAGCGAAATCTAAAGCCACACATTCATTAATTACTTGATAAATATAAGAAAGGCGCAAAAGGCTATCTCTGGAATACCAATAAGTATAATTAGAAATATTATCGAAATTCTTATTCTTGACCTTATCTTCAGAATACTCAAAGAACAAGGCTTGCATCATTGAAAAAGTATCTCTGATACAAGATAAATCATAATGGGTTGTTTTTACATGGCTCATCAATCTAGCCAATGGATTAAGGTCTGTTCCTATCGCGTTTATACCTTTTATAGAAGCCTCAACTAACGATGTACCGCTTCCCATATATGGATCAAAAAGTAGCTCAACTCCATCCTCTGGCTTATATTCCTCTATTAGAGCTCTTGCTACTTGGGGAATCATCATCGCAGGATACGCATGATAGCAATGAGTAAATTCTTTGGTATCGGCATCCTTAAAGCTCCACCTATTATCAATCGTTCTTTTGTACATACCTTCCTTACTTATATTATGTGAGTGCAAATATACTCAATTGCTCACATATTGTGAGTACACAAGCATATATAAAACTATATTTTTGGGCAAAAATAACAATAATGATTAGAAAGACCGAGTATCAACTTGAAATCATCCTTAAGATAAAGGAGCTAAGAGAGGCCAACAATGTTAGCCAAAAAGAGTTGTCGAATCTCCTCGAAGTGGCTCCGGGCTTAATAGGGAGTATAGAAAGCCCTAAATTTCCACATAAGTACACCCTTAGTCAGATCTATAAAATATGCCACTATTTCAACATTACCATAGAACAGCTATTCATATCAGAGGAAGATTTTTCCAAAGATAGAGATATTATTGACTTACTCATATTTAATATAATACGTTATGGAGAATAAGGATTTTATTATTTCAAAGTTCAAAGAGGTTAAATCCTTGGAATATGTTCCAAGCAATAGAGCCAACAATACTGGGATTGGAAAAACATTTGAAGATTACATCGGAGTTGTCGAGAACAATTTAGACGAGCCCGATTTAGCTGGATTCGAAATAAAATCTCATCGCGGCGCTTCATGCTCTTACGTTACCCTATTCACTAAAAGCCCCTCATTTCCCAAACGTGCGAATGCTTATTTAAAAGATAAATTTGGCACACCTTATGAAGATGCACCATCTATAAATAGCTTGCATACGTCTATGTTTGCAAATAGCTATAACACATATATGAAGAAATATTCTTTTAAACTCCTAAACAACCCTGTCGCCAAGACAATATTAATAGGAGTATTTGACTTAAATACAAAAGAGCTGTTAGATTGTAGCGTAGGTTACACCTATCAAGACATTCAAAAAGCACTAACAAAGAAGCTAAAGAACTTATTATATGTAACTGCCCAAACGAAAAAAGAAGGAGGTAAGGAACTCTTCTACTTCAATAAAGCCGATATATATACAGAGCCATCATTTGAACGTTTTATATCACTCTTAACCGATGGGAAGATAATGTATGATATAAGAATCGGGAGCTATAAATCTGGCCCCAAATATGGTATGCCGCACGACCATGGGAGTGGATTCAGAATATTAGAGGCTAATATCAGACTATTATATTCTGATCACGAAACCATAGAATAAAACAAGCTACGCTTCATTTGTTGGCTTCTGTATCAAGACCGGAGACAAATACCATAGGGTTTCAACGATAATAGGATCAATATCCCAACCGGATATTATCTACCCAAAAGGTATTTCCCGGAGACCCTATGTATGAGCCTCCGTGACTGGAACAGAACTCTAAGATCATATGGGTTACCTCATCGTCCTCCGTTCCCCAGCCGATTTCTTGGATGGGCACATTCTTGCCTTTGCTGTTCAAGCTATAACGGGCGGACTCACCGAGTTGAAACCCCATATATTCTTCATAATCGCTACGTTTCGTGATATCGCCGTATAAGATCGTAAAACTGGCATCGTTTACCCAATCCGTATTTTCATCCATCCGGATTACCAGCGTACCGATACGCTTAGCATATATGTTCCCGTCCTTATCTTCCCAACGCTTCTGAAGAAAGAGATTCACCAAAGGCATATCAATGCCATTTACCTCCGATCTCTTGCTAAAACCACTCAATTTAATACGATTGGGATCACCGGAGAGTTTCACCTTATAATCGAATAACAAGGACGTAGGTTTTTGGTGAAACGGGATACCGCAAACGATCTGCCCCCACGTCTCCGAAGAATTCTTCGCCGGTTCCAGAAAACGGCCGAGATAGAGGCATCCACCGACCAGCACCTTCACGTTCATGATACCCATCGCCGAGATCGATTCTATACCCGTCTCCAGCCGTGCGCAATACCCCTCATCCCGTCTTTCGGGGTAGACACTGACGCTAGCTTTCGTAATCCCGCTCACCCTTGCCATCACGTTAGAACTGCCCCAAGGCGAAGCTTTCGGCTCAAAAGGTTTATTTCCGATAATCGTATCCATAGGGCCAACGCAGTAAAGAGTCTTTGTCTCCTTCCCGATAATAGCCGATTCCGTGATCTTACGTACCACCCACTGATCCAGATCGCCATAACGGATCACTTCCGTCTTTCGCTGGGCATATAGCGCCATACTCATCCCCAAAAAGACAAATAAATAGCCTAACCGATTATTTACTACCATAAGTTACCCTCCTATCCAAATCCTTTTTTATTTTTGCAGCGAAATTAATTAGAATCGATAACACAAGGCAAGTCCGTATAAAGAATTTATTCGGATTATCCATGATAAATAACAAACGAAGTGAATAAACCCATGGCAGAAAAGCCCCGGACACCCTCCATCGCGATCTCTTTACTACCCGTAGTGACATTAGTCATCATGCTGGCCGTAGCCATCTATATTTTCCGGGGCGATTCCCTTGGAGGAGCCAGCCAAATCGTATTATTGATAGCCACCTCGATCTGCTCTTTGATCGCCGTCTTTCATTGCAAGATCAAGTGGGAAGATATCGAGGGGCAAATCGCCCGTAACATCTATGGGATTGCACCGTCTGTCATCATCCTTTTATTGATCGGAACCCTATCGGGCAGTTGGATGGTAAGCGGGATCGTGCCGTCCTTGATCTATTATGGGTTGCAAGTCATGCAAACGGATTTCTTCCTCGTGGCCTGTTGCCTGCTATGCAGTATCGTATCGGTCATGACGGGTAGCTCGTGGACTACCATCGCCACCATCGGGATCGCCTTGATCGGGATTGGCGAGGCGCAAGGCTTCAGTACGGGGTGGGTAGCGGGAGCGATTATATCGGGCGCTTATTTCGGGGATAAGATGTCGCCGTTATCAGACACGACCGTATTGGCGGCCTCCGTAACGGACACGCCCCTTTTCACGCATATCCGGTATATGCTTTATACGACCGTTCCCTCTATGATCGTCACACTGATCGTATTCAGCATCGCCGGATTCTCGAGGGAGACAGCGGACGCATCCCAGATAGCCGCTTTCTCCGAAGCCTTGAAAGGCTCGTTCCATATCACGCCTTGGCTTATGATCGTACCGATCGTTACCGGAATCATGATCGCCAAGAAGACACCTTCGATCGTAGTGCTTTTCGCCTCCTCCATACTCGCCGGAATATTCGCCTTGATCTTCCAGCCAAACGCCTTATTGGAGATTTCCGGGATCACGGATAGCGGAATTATCGCCTATATCAAAGGCCTGCTGATGACTTTCTATGACAGCACGCAGATACAGACCGGCAACGAGGCCTTGAACTCTCTAGTCTCTACCCGGGGAATGGCCGGGATGATGAACACGATTTGGCTGATCATTTGCGCCATGTGTTTCGGCGGGGCCATGTCCGCTAGCGGCATGCTGGAAAGCATCACACGTATCTTCTTGCATTTCATGCGAGGCCGTACCAGCATGGTCGCCTCTACCGTCGTGTCCGGATTATCCTTGAACATCTGCACGGCGGACCAGTTCATCGCCATCATCCTGAACAGCGAAATGTTTAAAGAAGTATATAAGCAACGGGGATTCGAGAGCCGCCTGCTTAGCCGGACAACGGAAGACTCCGTCACCGTCACCTCCGTGCTGATCCCGTGGACGACTTGCGGCATGACGCAATCTACAATCCTTGGCGTATCTACTTGGACTTATTTCCCTTATTGCATCTTTAATATCGTCAGCCCGTTTATGAGCATTCTTATAGCGGCAACCGGTTATAAGATCGTCCAAAAGACTGTGAAATAAGGAAATCAATCTATAATTCATAGCGTTATTCAAGGTATTTTTAGTATTTTCGCACCATCATTATTTAAGCGACTGAATGAACAATGGAAAATCATCTTAAGAAGATGCCCTCCCCTCTACTTTCACTAGTGCCTATCCTCGTGCTGGTAGCTCTTTTGTTTGTAACCATACGCACTTTTGGCAGCGACGCGTTGAGCGGCGGAAGCCAAGTCGTATTACTTACCACCACGGCGGTGGCCTCCCTTTTGGCCATGATCTTCTGCAAAGTCAAATGGCGTGATATAGAAGAGGCGATATGTAAAAACATATTGGGAGTGGCCACAGCTATAATTATCCTATTGTTGATTGGCGCTTTATCCGGTAGCTGGATGATCAGCGGTATCGTCCCGACCTTGATTTATTACGGGATGCAAATCATCCATCCGAGTTTCTTTCTGGCCTCTTGTTGCGTGATCTGCGCTGTCGTATCCGTTATGACCGGTAGCTCGTGGACTACCATCGCCACGATCGGTATCGCCTTGATGGGTATCGGCGAGGCACAGGGCTTCGCTACGGGATGGGTAGCCGGAGCGATCATCTCGGGCGCTTATTTCGGGGATAAGATCTCACCGCTCTCGGACACGACGGTATTAGCTTCTTCTGTAACGCATACCCCTTTGTTCTCCCATATCCGGTATATGATGCTTACGACAATACCGTCTATGGTGATCACGTTGATTATCTTTACCATAGCGGGTTTTACGCATACCTCGAACGCATCCGGGCAAATAGCCGAGTTTGCCGCCTCGTTGAACGAAAGTTTTAATATCTCGCTCTGGCTACTGATCGTACCGGTGGTAACGGGTATATTAATCGCCAAGAAAGTACCGTCTTTGATCACCTTGTTTATCTCGACAGCGATGGCGGGGGTGCTCGCGATCTTTTTCCAGCCTCATTTATTGCAAGAGGTAGCGGGAGCATCGGTAGCGGATGCCTCCTCCCTGTTTAAGGGATTATTCATGACATTCTACGGGAGTACCCAAATCGATACGGGCAACGAGGCCTTGAACAGCTTGGTCGCCACCCGGGGTATGGCGGGTATGATGAATACGATCTGGCTGATCATCTGCGCCATGTGCTTCGGTGGTTCCATGACGGCCAGCGGTATGCTGGAAAGCCTTACGTCCGTATTCCTGCGCTTTATGAAACGGAGGGTCGGCATGGTGGCGTCTACCGTATTCTCCGGTTTATTCTTGAATATCGTTACGGCCGATCAATACATATCTATTATCCTTACCGGAAATATGTTCAAGGATATCTACAAGAAAAAAGGATATGAGAGTCGCCTGTTAAGCCGTACGACGGAAGATTCCGTAACCGTAACGTCCGTGCTGGTACCGTGGAACACCTGCGGCATGACGCAAGCCACGATATTAGGCGTAGCGACCCTGACGTATCTTCCTTATTGCTTCTTTAACCTGATCAGTCCGTTGATGAGTATTACGATGGCCGCCATTGGCTTCAAAATAAAGCAACACCATGAAGAAGATCAGAGTATCATTGTTAACTAAAGTCGTTATCGCTATCGCCGCCGGCGTATTGTTCGGCCAGTTTTTACCGGGAGGAATCGCACGTATCTTTGTAACCTTCAATTCATTGTTCGGCAACTTCCTATCGTTCTCCATCCCTCTAATCATATTGGGGCTGGTGACTCCCGCTATAGGAGATCTGGGCAAAGGAGCCGGAAAGCTATTATTGATAACCGCCTTGATCGCTTACGGTTCAACAGTCTTCTCGGGTTTCTTCACGTTCCTGAGCGGATCGGCTATATTCCCGCACATACTACCGACCAACACGGAATTGACGGCGATGGAGAATCCGGAAGATTTCATGCTGACACCTTACTTCGTGGTAAATATGCCGCCTTTAATGGATGTCATGACAGCCTTGCTGCTATCCTTTACGATTGGCCTAGGGCTTTCTAATATAGCGGGAACCACCCTGCGTGACTCTTTCACGGATTTCAAGGAAATTATCATTAAGCTAATCGAGGTGGTTATCATCCCGTTATTACCGCTCCATATTTTCGGTATCTTCCTGAACATGACCGTGAGCGGACAAGTCATGAGTATTATCACGATGTTCCTCAAGGTTATCATAGTCATCTTTGCCTTACATGTATTATTGTTATTGATTCAATTCACGATAGCCGGAGCCATAGCCGGGAAGAATCCGCTCCGCCTCTTGAAGAATATGTTACCGGCCTACGCTACGGCTCTAGGGACCCAATCCTCCGCCGCCACGATTCCCGTGACACTGGCGCAGGCTGTCAAGAATGGCGTACGGGAGAATATAGCGATCTTTACCGTTCCGCTTTGCGCCACGATCCATCTGGCAGGTAGCACCATGAAAATCGTAGCTTGCGCTATGGCTATCATGATCATGGCGGGAGAACCGGTTACCTTCTCCAATTTCAGCGGATTTATCATGATGCTGGGAATTACGATGGTAGCGGCTCCGGGGGTTCCGGGAGGGGCTATTATGGCCGCTTTGGGTATCTTGCAAAGTATGCTGGGATTCAATGAGACGCTGCAAGCGTTAATGATCGCCCTTTATATTGCCATGGATAGTTTTGGCACCGCTTGCAACGTGACGGGAGATGGCGCTATCGCTGTCGTGGTGGATAAAATAGCCGGGAAAAACACCCCATAGTTACCTAGAGTAGCAGGAAGCCATAAGCGCCTCCAAGGTATCGACCTCTTTTTCCCGCATCATCGTAAGGGCGATATGGGCACAGGCGTAAGCGTCGGCCATGGCGTTATGATGTCGGGTAAGGTCGTAACCGCAGTGGGCGGCTACTGTCTGCAACTGATGATTTACCAGAAATGGGTACATCTTCCGGGAGAGACGGCAAGTGCAATAGAAGGAATATTTCGGATAGGCTAAGTCATACACCTCGTGGGCGGCTTTCAGGCATCCCTCATCAAACGGACTGTTATGGGCAACAAGGGGGAGATCCTTTAGTTTCGGGGCGATGCTTTCCCAAGCCTCCTCGAAACATAACGCGTCATTCGTATCCTCAGCAGTCAATCCATGTATGGCCGTAGTCCAACGGGTATAGAAATTAGGGGTAGGACGTACCAAGGTATAAATGCTATCTACTACCCAGTCATCCTCCAATATGGCGATACCTATACTGCAAATACTGCTCCGCTTTCCATTAGCGGTCTCAAAGTCAATGGCTGCGAATCGTTCCATAGATAGATTACTAGTTTTTAATCCGTTTACTATTTATTTATTTGTAGAGACGGGGCGTGCCCCGTCTCTACAAATAACCTCTCATTATTTATGGCTCCAGTCCCTTGGTGCGGGGACAGGGGCTAGCGGTTTGCGTTCTTTTAATTGTTTCATGACTTCCTCGATAGCACGGTCTAACTGTTGATCCTCACCGTTCCATTCCTTGATGGGGTCGTTATCGATCAAGATATCCGGATCCACACCATGGTTCTCGATAATCCAGTTACCCGTCTTCGGATCATAGCTCGTGAAGAAAGGCACACGGATATCCGTACCGTCCATATAAGGAAGCGGGCCGCTAATACCGATGATACCTCCCCAAGTACGGGTTCCAATCAATTTACCTAAGCTAAGCGCACGGAAGCCCCACGGGAACAAATCGCCATCGGAAGCGGAATACTTATTGATCAAGCAAACTTTCGGGCCGACCTGTACGGCATCCGGCACGGTCCCGATCAAAGAAGAACCCCGACGCATCGTCAAACGATACGGCTCACGAGACAGACGTTCCAGAATCATCGGGGAGACATTTCCACCGCCATTCGCACGATCATCGATAATCAAACCCTCCTTATCCAATTGCGGATAGAAATAGCGGGAGAACTCATTCAAGCCTTCCGGCCCCATATCCGGGATATAGATATAACCGACCTTACCGTTCGTCGCCTTATCCACCTTCTTGATATTATCTTGGATCCAATTATAATGATACAAAGAATACTCTTCCGCCAACGGACTGACTACGATCTTACGAGCGCCCGCCAACTGAGGCTTGCTATTCAAAGACAACTCGGTCGGAACGTTCGCCTTTCCGATCAACAACTTATACATATCGTTCACGCTATTCGTAGGTACTCCGTCTATAGCGACGATATACTCTCCGGCCTTCGCCTCAACACCCGGCTCTGTCAATGGAGAACGTAATTCCTTACTCCAAGAAGCCCCCGGCAGGATCTTTTCCAAGCGGAAGAAACCACTCTTATCCCGAGAAACCTCAGCACCTAGCAGACCCATAGATACCCGTTTAGGACTTTCCACCTCACCGGGGTTCACATAAGCATGCCCTACTCCCAGCTCGCCGATCATCTCGCCAATAATATAATTCAAGTCCAAACGTGTTTTCACGTAAGGAAGAAGGGCGGCGTATTTCTCCTTGATCGCCTTCCAATCCTTGCCATGCATATTCTCCAGATAGAAACCATCCCGGAAAGCACGCCAAGCCTCATCGAAGATTTGCGCCCATTCCTTCGTATAGTCTACCGTGATCTTCATATTCGCCAGATTAACCGGCTTGCTTAAATTCGCTTTACCCTTCGGTATATCGGTTACGAATAGTTGATCGTCCTTAAAGAAAACAGCTTTCTTGCCAGCCGGATCAACCATCATAGCGGCATCGCTAACGGTTTCCTCTTTCTGTTTCTTCAAGTCAAACATCTTCATGCCGCCTTTCGTGAAATAATACACGTTCGTTCCATCGGAATAAAGATCGTAGTAATTCGATCCCGGCAAGGGGAGCTTAACGATTCGATCCGTGATACCCTCTATATCAATCTTTACGACCGGAGTAGAAGCCTCATTCTTTGTCTCGTCCTTTTTAGAGGCATCCGCTTTCGCTGGGGTAGATTCAATGGCGACCTCCGCATCCGTTTCCATAAACGGGGAAGCGGTATCCTTAGACAATAACGCCAGATATACGCCACCCATATTATTATACACATGATTCCATTCCGTTTGGCTATACGTAGGATTGAAATCACGGGCGGAAGTGAATACCAGATATTTGCCATCCGTACTGAATACCGGAGAATAAGACTCGTACCATTTATCGGTCACGGGATATTCTTTCTTACCCGCGATATCGTAGACATAGACGATCGAGAAATTATTATCGGACACACGGGAATAAGTCAACCAATTATTATCCGGAGAGAAACTTACGTTGCGGGCTTCACCTAACAGACTTTGTGAGATAGTTGTTAGCTGTTTGTTAGATACGTCCAAAAGATTGATCCGATTCTTACGATCCGTATAGACAATCTTCTTGGAATCCGGACTCCACTGGAAAGTACGGATATACGTATCGTTATTCTTGGTCAACTGGGTAGGCTCGCCCCCCTCGGAATCTTGGAGATACAGCTCGGTCTCGCCGGTAGCGTCGGAGATATAGGCTATATGTTTTCCGTCCGGAGACCATTGAGCGTCACGTTCGTGCGCTCCCGGAGTACGGGTGATATTTTTCGTAACCCCTTTATCTACCGGGATATTGAATACCTCGCCACGAGCTGTCACCACCATACGCTCACCTTTTGGGGAGAGGCTGGCACTCGTGATATATTTGGAGCCATCCTTGATCTCGCTACGTGCGTAGACATTATCGGAGGCGAGGGTTACGTTCACTTTCTCCGGTTTCTTCGACGCCGCATCCATCTTATAGATATAGCCTCCATTCTCGAAAACGATCGTATTGCCGAAGCTGCTAGGGAATTTCACGTCGTACTCGGTGAAGTTCGTCACCTTACTTATTTGTTTTGTCTTCGTATTGTAAACGAACAAGTTCATCGTGTAATCCCGATCCGAAAGGAAATAGATCTCATCACCAATCCACATCGGAAAGATATCTTGCGCCTCATTGTTCGTGATATTCTCTACACTTTTCTTCTCCGGATTATACACCCAGATATCATCGGCCATACCACCCTTATAGTATTTCCATGTACGGAACTCACGCATTACCCGGTTGTAAGCCAATTGTTTTCCGTCGGACGAATAGCTACAAAAGCCGCCCTCGGGCAAGGGAACCACCTCGGAAAGGCCACCTTCTTTATTTACCGTATATAACTTACCGGAGAACCCATCGCTGATGCGGTTGCGGTAAACAATACCATTACCGTCCGGTGTCCAAGTCATCACGATATTATTCGGGCCCATGCGATCGCCCAGATCGTCACGGCTATTCGTAGCCGTGTAAGTGATACGCAATGGCTCACCGCCGGAAGAGGGCATCGTGTACACTTCCGTGTTACCGTCGTACTGTCCCGTAAAAGCGATCGTCTTACCATCCGGGGAGAAACGGGGAAACATCTCATACCCCACATACGATGTCAATCGCTGTGCCTCACCACCTGTAGCCGGGACCTTATATAAATCGCCAGCGTACGAGAATACAATCTCTGAACCATTTGTAGCCGGAAAGCGCATTAATCTCGCCTCATCCGCCGCCATCAACAACGTAGGGATAGCGGCAGCCGCCAATGCTGTTAAAATCATTCTTTTCCTCATAACCAATCTTATCTTTTAATCATATCTGTTCTATCCGTTTTTAGTTGGCCCAATAGCGGGTAGGACCTCAAATGTACATAAAAAGATCCAAAATCCAAGTCAAGTCCCTTATATATCCGATCCTAGAAAAAGTTTTAGAATCTCTAATTTATTACTACCTTTGCACCGGAAATCAAACAATGATACAAATAAGATGAACAAGAAGCTTCTGAACAACTCAAAAAGATGGTATACCCGAGCTTTCTCGGGTAACACGATCGTGCATGTTCATTGGTTCAGCGGTTTTGTCTAAATCCATTCATACTCTTCTTGAGAGGACTTCTTTTTATAGTTCTCTTCTACACCTACATCTAGGTATTAATTGCACTCAAGTTTAACTTCTGCGGAAAAGAGGGAGTATTCGTATGCTTCGTTTCCGGGGAAAGGATGTCTTGCGCATCTCAAAATACAATATGCTTATGTTTATCATTCTAGGTCTATTAGGTCTGGGGATAAGCGTCGGTTATTTATGCCGACACGTCCCCGCTTTCAAGGGATTGGAACATTCCATCTCTTATACGATTTTCGCGATGTTGTTCATATTTGGTATTACCATAGGAGCCAACCAATCTTTGCTGAATAATATTGGTGAGTTTGGAATACAAGCTGCCATACTAGCTATTTGCGGAGTATTGGGAAGTCTGGTAGCATCTTTTATCGCTTATAAATTATTTATCAAGAAAGGAGGTCTCAATGAAAAATAACCTAATCGTTATCTTATGTTTCACAGCGGGAATCTTTTGCGGAACCTTCGCCAACACGACTATCTCCACGTATTGCGAAAAACTACCGCAATTCTTGCTATACGCTCTCGTTATCCAAGTAGGATTGAATCTGGGAGCAAACGCCGAATTAGGAAAGATGGTAAAGGATATCCGGTTTTCCAGTTTGTTACTGCCGTTCTTTACGATCATCGGCACGTTAGTATTCTCTGCGGCGGCGAGTTTGTTATTGACCTCGTGGAATATATATGATTGTATGGCTGTAGGAAGCGGATTCGCTTATTATTCCTTATCCTCCTTGCTTATCGTACAACTGAAAGAGGCGTCGGCAGGGATAGAAATCGCTTCGCAACTCGGGGCTATCGCGTTATTGGCTAATATCATCCGGGAAATGTTAGCTTTATTCGGGGCACCGTTGTATGCCTCTTTCTTTGGTAAATTCGCTCCGGTATCCGTGGCGGGAATCAATTCTATGGATGTTTGTCTTCCCGTTATCAGCCGGTATTCCGGAAAGAATATCGTACCTGTGGCTATTATTCACGGGATTATCCTCGAGATCAGCGTGCCGTTGCTTATCTCGCTCTTTTGCAAGTAGAAGCAGGATTTATCCTCAACACCCGCTATAAACACAAAAGAGGATGCGTACATTATATCGACGCATCCTCTTGTTCCTTTATCCGTACTTCCTCCTCACGGAGGTACTTACGGACCTCTTAATTTATTACTTTAGTATTAATATTAATCCAACTCCCGCCTGTTCATCCGTCACGGATTACTTGGATCGATACCCGCACGGGAATTGTATGATTATCTTATTTTGTTAAATTCTTATTTAACGATAGCCTTAACAGCTTCCTCACCATCAACAGCCACAGCTACGATACCGGCAGGCACGGAGATTGTAGCGTTATCGGAAGTAAGAACGGTCTCAGCGATTACCTTACCCAAGATATTCGTGATAACTACAGACTTACCAGCTGCGCCTTGAACGGTTACGGTACCGTTACCGGCTACTACAGAGATACCTTCTACAGCATCGATTGTTTCGTTATCTGTTGCGATATCATCACCTTGCTCCACATTGAAGATCAAAGCATCGTCACCACCTGTATTCATCTCATCGAAATTAGAAGAACGATCATCAGACAGAACTAAACAACCATTCTGCATTCTCAACCAAGCCGCATATGTAGGAGCGATGTCACCCATAGCAGAATTATTGTAACCAGGAACATGTTTACTCTTCATAGACTCGAACAAGAATGCTCTATCAGCTTCTACCTCATTAGCGGCAACTTCCTTGTTTACGAAACGCATAGACCAAGTCACATACTTATGGTTATCACCAGATAAGATATATTTGTGTGAAACAAATTCATCTTCAGATACTCCAGCCTTCTTAGCCGCAGTCCAAGCATCCTCCTCAGCCTTGTTCAAATCAGCGAAGTTGATCTTCTCGTTCGGTAAGTTCTTGAACTCATCTCTCAAGATATACAAAGTATCAGCTACACGGATAGCTTCCACGAAACCTGCACGATCATATTTCTTCCACATGTAGTCAGCATCTTGCTCCCCATTTGATAATGTTGACCAACCATATTTATTAGCGAAATCATGGAAATTGATCAAATATTTACCTCTTTCAAAGCCCGGAACAGCCGGTTTTGCGTGAACGCAATGCCATTTATCTGTCGGTTTACCTTCTGCGGTAAAGTGATGGTCATCTTCCGTACAAGGTACGCCTTCAACTCCTTCGAAATCGTTACGATCAATCGAGATCAAATATTGAGGCTTGATATTACCAGAACCACGGTTTACCCATGCGGTATCAACGATGAATGACAAACCATCCTCAGTCTTATCCGGAGTATAAATACCTAAGAAGTCAATACCTTCTTTCATGAAGTTCTTATTATTCTCAACCTGCAAGTATTCTTTACGGTATTTCTCGATAAAACGTAAAGTATCGGCCTTGTCACCTTCATTACCTTCAAGTTCAAGAGAACTGAAACGACGGTAAAGCGGAGTGTTGTCCGGTTCGATAGCGAAAGCGGAAGTACGAGTCTCACTCAATATTTGATCCTTTAAAGTAGCGGCACCGTCATAATCGGATACGCCTGCTTTTTTATAACCTAACTCATATTTTGTTGCAGTACTATTAGCTTTTACAATCGCATAATAATGCTTTCCACCGATATGATTGTTTTCCTTGAAGAACGCATAATAAATCACATCAGATTGCTGATGGCCAGTAGCACTAGAACCTACATTAAACTTATCTTCCTTATTCACTTTCCATTGGCTAAGATCACCCTTGTTATCCTTATAAGAAACTTTATAAGCCGTTCTCACAAGAGTCTTCAAGCCCTTAATACGATTCTTAGCTACGTCCTCGCTAACCTTATAACCGTAAGGAATATCTACAGTAGCAAACACCTTTGAGTTATTACTCCAACTCTCAACCAATGTATCAATTACGAAAGCATCTTTTCCATCCAACACAGTCAACGTAGAGTCTGTAGATTTAGCGATGTATTTATCCGTAGCATAAGGATGCCAATAGTTAAACGTATATTTGTTAACCAACAAAGAATCCTTCTCTAACTTTCTGTAACCTAAGTACGGGTCAGAAATAGAAGCTTCCGGAACTTTCTCGAAGAACAAAGAGTCTACATCAACATATCCATACTCCGCTGTAAGTTTATCTCCATATACAAACATATAAGAGCCACCCTCCGCTTTTCTTAACTGAACAGTGGAATAAACAGCAGTTTTATATTGCTCTGGCTGACCATCATTATCAAGATCTATATTTGTAACATTATCCGCATATTCACGGTTAGAGATAGTAACCGGAGACACAGCCTTCACCTTATCGTTGCTCGTATTCTTCTTCAACACAACCCATTGGTAAGCCGGCATATGAGCGACACTCTGCTCATCCCCATTCACTGTTGTCCAACGGATAGTACCATCCTCATAGATCGGAGAAGCTAAATACTGTCCTTTCTTATTCTTGATGAAGTAAACGCCATCGTCAACAGAAGTCTTGGATGAACCCTTTTCCTCACATCCGCTAAGACCCAAAGAAATATGAGTGTTCTGGTCCTCTGGATCAACTGTCAAAATACAAGTTTCATCTTTAATCAAGTCTTGCAAAGAAACACGCCAGTATTCATGCTCGTTAGCCGGAGTAGCCGTAACGTGCGTATTCCAATACTTGCCATCATTATTCCAAGTAACTTTTTTCACATAGATGTACAAGCTATCGCCACTCGGAGAATAGATAAATTTGAACTGGTGCTGAGCACGTAATTCAGAGCTAATAGAACTGTAAGCATCAGCTTTATCCTTTGCTTTCTCTGTCCAACCGTAAGCTAAGAACTTTGTACCTGTCTCATTCGTATAAGCCGTATCAACTTTCAAATAAGCGTCTTTATCCTTTTGCTTGATGAAAAGCCATTTGTTATTATCTTTATCCTCTGCGATAAACTTCTGCTCATTGAACGGATTCTTTAAGCTAGTACCTTTCACGTCCGGAGTGAAAGTCAATTGTACTCCAGCCTTGTTATCTTGAAGAAGACCCAACTTCGTATTTACTTGATCTTCGCTCAATGCGATTTGTGCTGCGCCAACCAAAGCAAAGTTAGTCACATCAGCGGCGTTTGAAGTGGCATCTATTTGATTAGCACCCCACTTGGCAACCTTAACAGCTCCGGTAGTAGGATCCGCTTTCAAACCAACAATTGAGTCCGTTGAGAAATAAGAATACAAAGGTCTCTTTTCTTCCAAATCCTTGTATGAGCGAGAGAATGCCCAACCTGCGATCTCACCACCTAAAACAGGTTTCCAAGCACCATTCGTACCATTCTCAGTCTTCTCATGGCCAGCCATTGTCAAATCCAACATAGTTCCAGACAATTTATTCTGGAAGTCATAAATAGGAGCTTGACCTTGATTATAATTAGAGACAGAAACACACCACAATGTAGCCTCTAAGTTATTTTTAGCTTCGCTTGCACTATAAACACGTAGTTCATAATCACCTGTTCCACGATTTAGCTCCATCGCAAGATAAGCAGGAGTAGTGCCATCCATGACCTTCAACTGATAAAGACCAGAATTAGCTCCCTCCTTCAAACCACCTAAACGCCATTCTTGACCCAATACAGTTTCCGGGTCTACTCGACTTGGTGTAGTCTGTGCATTAACAGACATAACACTTAACAGCGCCATACCTGCCAAAAGAGTAGAAAACTTCTTGTTCATAAATTCAAAATTTAATATTAATAATAGTGTTAATTAAAGTCCATCCCGTCATTTAGCACCCTTGTTTTTTTCGAAAACGACTAGTCTAAACGATCGTTTAGACTAGCCGTTTCTATCTATTATATAATGTACGCATGTACATTAATATATGGTATCCATCCATAACCGCATAATAAATACAAAACACAAACATTCACATGCAATCATAGCGAATACACAAACGTATAATCCAAGGCTTGTCAAGCCATAAGCTTACGAAGTAGTAGAATCTCAATGGGGATAGGCATATCAGTTATGCCATGCGAAATAGGAAGAACTTCAGGTCAGTTGCAAATCTTACTTCTAAATATAAAAACAAGGTATCTTAAATTGATCAAAATGGGAGCCGATTACTATCCATAGTATTTTGCACTACTATTAATACTAATCGTACTTTCTATAAATAGTAAAGCTGACTACCATGAATCTGCTTTTTAAGAAATATACAATAAACAGGATGCGCGATACGAAAATAAACCTTACCTTTGGAGCAGTAATCACCTAAAACCATTTAACTATGGCACAATACGTAGACATCATGACTGATGCTGGATTTAAGGCTGTCTTCCAAGACAAGCAAGTTACCATCAAGTTCCTTAACGCCGCCCTAGCCGGCGAACGGCAGATCAAGGACATCACCTACCTCGACAAGGAGATCAAGCCAGAGACCGTCGAGAACCGTACCATCATATTCGACCTGCTCTGCGAGGACGTGTCCGGGGCCAAGTTCATCCTAGAGATGCAGAATTGTCCCCAGCACTATTTCTTTAACAGAGGTTTTTATTATCTTTGTCGCATGGTGGCCCGGCAAGGACAAATCGGCAAGCAATGGCAATATCGGTTGCTACCCATCTACGGAGTTTATTTCTTGAATTTCAAGTTGCCGGAGTTCACAGACTTCCGTACGGATGTTGTCCTCGCTAACGAGAGGACGGGAAAGGTGTTCAATGAGATCAAGATGAAGCAGATCTACATATCGTTCCCGTTATTCAGTTTAAGCAAGGAGGAGTGCAAGAGCTCCTTCGAACGTTGGATTTATACATTGAAGAATATGAACCTATTTGAACAATCTCCCTTCAAGGAGGAACAGGAGACCTTCCTTCGCTTGCTGGACGTGGCGAACGTCAACTCACTCAGCGAAAAAGAACGTGCGATCTACGAGGAAAACCTAAAGAATTATCGGGATTGGTATGCGACCATCGATTACGCACAAACGGAAGGGATTGAAAAAGGAATGCAGGAAGGAATGCAAAAAGGGATGCAGAAAGGGATCGAGAAAGGGATCGAGAAAGGCCGTCAAGAGGAAAAACTCCAGATAGCCCAAAAGATGAAGGAGCAAGGACTTGACTCCGAACTTATCGCCCAATGCTCCGGACTTTCTGTTGAAGACATTGAGCGACTATAACCCGAATCAACCGATTCGATTCAATTCGATCCGGGCCGCTTCCATCCACTATCCGGAGGAAACAGCCCGGATTACTTTCGTACATTCACGATACCTAGAAAGCGTAATTAAAATCCAACGGAATAAAGAAACTGACGATTGTTCCGCTCCCCATCCCCTTCTCCTTGCTTTGGACCGAATAGGTGATCTTCTCTTTATTTCTCCTATTCAACAATAGGATCGTACGGTAAAGGACTTTCGTTCCCATCCCCGTACCGTTCGTATGTCCCGCATTCGTAAACAGACGATACCCGGGTCCATTATCCTCTATACGGATATGGATGCCTTTCCCGTCGCGCTCCACGAAAACAGATAATCGCTTCTCGCCCTCGATCGCACACAAGCCATGTTTCACGGCATTCTCTACGGGTATCTGGATCAGCATGGCCGGGAGATAGATTGCGCCCGTGTCAAGGGAGGGATCGAGATTCCATTCCAGACGGAAGTCCGGCCCTAATCCTTGCGCCTGCAAATTCAAGTAAGTCCGGACAAAGCGTAATTCTTCCTCCAACGTGATACTAAGCTTTTCCGTGATCTCCAAACTACTACGTAACAACTCCACCAATCCGGAAAGTTGCGTACGGCGGGAACTTCCTTCTTCCTCCGAGCTAATCTCCCGGTTCAATATATTGAATATAAAATGAGGGGATACACGGTTGCGAATACTCTCCATCTTCAGTTTCGTCACCTGATCGACATGGCTTAACCATTGGGCATGCCGTTTACGTTTCATAAAGTAATAAGCCATGCCGCTGACGATGGACAAGATCACAAAAAGCAAGATCCAAACCCAACGGCTCATTTCCAAGTATTCCATCCGGCCGGCCTGTTGTTTAATAATAGCCTCCCGCTTGAGTAAAGTCGTATCTTGGCTATAACGCATATCGATCTCGGCGACACGCATCTGGGTTCGTTCGCTACGAATATTGTTCTCAATGACGCTATTCTTCGTTTGGTACTCATAGGCACGTCTAAAATCGCCCGTGGTAGCGAAGTAATTCTGCAAGTTCTTATTACGGATCGCTACCATCTTGGGATCTATGCCTACCGTATCCGTGTAACTCCTCAACAATTGATAAGCCAGCCCGGAGTTCCCCTCTTTTAAAGCTAGCGAAGCCTTCAAGGTCGTCAAATGGTACAAGGCTGTCTTATTATTATAGATATGGAAGTACCTAAACCCTTTTTCCAGATAAAAACGAGCGGAATCCAACTGATTCAGACATAGATAGATCTCCCCTAAATTGATCTCGCATACGTTAGTATAGAAATCCATATGAGTAGGACGTACCACCTCACGGGCTTTCAAGAACCAAGGAAGCGCCTTCGCATACTCTTCCTTGTAATAATAGTAATTTCCCCGGCTATTGCAAAAGGTGAATTTCTCGCTCAAGTTACGAGAATCCAGTTCTTTCTCCGCCAAACGGTAAAAGTGATCGGATAAGTCAAAGTCCCTCAATTCCATATACGTCTCGCCCAAACCAAAATAAATAGGAAAGGACATCCGATCCATAATACCCAATGAATCACTCACGAAAAGAGCTTGGCGAAAGTAGCGGGCTCGCTGATCGTAAGCTCCTTTCCGGGTATATATATCCGCTATATTGATATAAATATCCGGGATTTTATGCTCCATCTCACTCTGCCGGATCTCTTGATACGCCTCGGAATAGCAAAGGAGGGCCGAATCCGTTTTATCCAAAAATGAATAATAATTGCCAACCGTATTTTTCAACGTCCCTAAGAGTCCATGTATCTTGGGAGACATCGGTACACGGTCGCAATAATCTATAATTGACCGATGTAAAACAAACCCGGAATCATATACACTATTTGCAAAATAAATCTGGCTTTTAACCGCAAGTAATTTATAATATTTATCGCTATCTTTAGTTAGACTTAAAGCTTCATCCAATGCGGAATGAGCATATCGAGGATTCCGGTAAATCGAATCCATAGCCATATGTTCCAAAGAGTCAATCCGCAGGTTATCAGAAAAAGCAAATGTTTTTTCCGGTAGCTTTCCACAAGAAAACAGAAACACAAAATGAAATAGCAATAATAAAATGGACATAAAAGTCATACACACCCTATATTTCGTCATCATCTTGGCGGTTTTAAAGTTCATATGCAAAAATATTTAAAAATTTAATCTACGCAATTATTTCTCCTAATAAATATCGAAAATCGATTACATTTGTAAATCTAAAATAGAGTACACATGAAAAACTTGATGATTCCTGCGCTGGCGTTATTTTTATCGGCGGCGGCGCAAGCAGACGACAGTCCGTTATGGATGCGTTACTGTGCGATCTCCCCGGACGGGCAGACGATCGCGTTTTCTTACCAAGGGGATATCTACACGGTCCCTTCTTCCGGAGGAAAAGCCCGGCAGTTGACAACACATCCGGCGCATGATACCCGTCCGGTCTGGTCGCCCGACGGACAGAGAATAGCCTTCGCCTCCAACCGTAGCGGCAACTTCGATGTATTTCTCATGAACAAGGAGGGAGGGGAACCCAAGCGGCTCACCACCCACTCCACAAACGAATATCCCACTACCTTTAAGGATAACGGACACATCTTGTATCTGGCCAACGTATTGCAAGACGCCAAGGATATCCAATTCCCCGGCACCCGCTTTATGCAAGTCTATGAGATAAGCACGGACGGAGGAAGGCCGGATTTATATTCTTCGTTATACATGGAAAATATAGCCCTCAGCAAAGATGGCAGTAAATTATTATACAATGACTACAAAGGTTACGAGGACCCTTGGCGCAAGCATCATCAATCTTCTATCACCCGTGATATCTGGTTATGTACGCTTGGAAAAGATCGCTCTTTCCAGAAAGTAACCACTTTTGGCGGTGAGGATCGTAATCCTGTATGGGCCGCGGATGGGGCGTCTTTCTATTACCTAAGCGAGGAGAAAGGAAGCTTTAACATCTTCAAGAAGGATTTGGCAGGCAACAGCGAGAAACAAATCACGACGCATACCACCCACCCCGTGCGTTTCCTTACCTCCGATAATTCCGGGACTCTATGCTATAGTTACGACGGCGAGATCTATACCGTTAAGGAAGGCCAGAAACCTGCCAAGGTGAATATCCAGATCGTCGCGGATAAGATCGAGAACGACGTGATCCATCGTCTTCTGACCGATGGAGCTACGGATATCGCCGTCTCCCCGAATGGAAAAGAGGTAGCGTTTATCACTCGTGGCGATGTTTACGTAACTTCTATTGAATACCAGACGACTCGTCAAATCACGAACACGCCACAACAAGAGCGCAATATAGATTTCAGCCCCGACGGACGTTCATTGGTATATTCCGCCGAACGGGAAGGAACATGGGGAATCTACGAAAGTAAACTTACACGTGACGAAGATAAGCAATTCACGTACGCCCCGGAATTGAAAGAGGAGCCTCTTGTCGTCTCCGGACAAACCTCGTTCCAACCCTTATACTCTCCGGATGGTAACGAGGTGGCTTTCCTTGAGAACCGCACCACCTTACGTGTTATCAACCGAAAGACCAAGCAGGTCCGCACCGTATTGGACGGGAAATACCTCTATTCGTATAGCGATGGAGACCAGCATTTCCAATGGTCGCCAGACAGCAAGTGGTTCTTGGTAGATTACATCTCCGTCGGAGGATGGAACAATACGGATATCGCCCTCGTGAAAGCGGACGGTAGCGGCGAGGTAACGAACCTGACGGAAAGCGGTTATTCGGATGGCGACGCGAAATGGGTATTAGACGGTAAGGCCATGATCTGGTCCTCCGACCGTGCCGGTTTCCGCAGCCACGGTAGCTGGGGTGCTGAGCGGGATGTGTACATCATGTTCTTCGACGGTGAGGCTTACGATAAATTCCGCCTCAGTAAAGAAGAACTGGCCTTGGTAGAAGCGGATGAAAACAAAGATAAGGACGAGGATAAGACATCCGATAAAGATTCCGATAAGAAAAAAGAGGATAAGGATAAGCCTGTAGCCCCCTTGAAGTTTGATTTGGAGAACCGCAAGGACCGGATTATTCGCCTGACCGCTCATTCATCCTCATTGGGAGACGCCGTACTCGCCCCGAAAGGAGATAAACTATATTATTGCGCCGCTTTCGAGAAAGGCTTTGATTTATGGGAACACGACTTGAAGGAAAAGTCCACTAAATTACTGCTCAAGAATGTCGGTCGAGGCACTCTATTCGCCGATAAGAAAGTAGAGAACCTTTATCTTACCGCCGGCGGTAAACTGAAAAAGATAGAGTTGAAGGATAGCAAGGAAAAACCGATCGCTTTCAAGGCCGAGTTCGCTTATCGTCCGGCAGAGGAGCGTGCTTATATCTTCCATCACGCTTGGCGTCAAGTCTTGGATAAGTTCTATGATCCGACACTCCGGGGCATGGATTGGAAAGGGTATGAGACCGCTTACGCCCGTTTCCTTCCGCATATCAACAACAATTTTGATTTCCAAGAGATGCTTTCCGAGCTATTGGGCGAGTTGAACGGCTCCCATACGGGCGCTCGTTACAATCCGGGACTAACCGGGCCGGAAACCGCCAGCTTAGGCGCTTTCTTCGATAACGCATACACGGGCGACGGATTGAAGATCGAGGAAATCATCGCCAAGGGCCCGCTGACATTGGCCGACAGCCAGATAAAGAAAGGCTGTATCATCGAGAAGATAGACGGAACACCGATAAAGAAAGACGCCGATTATTATCCACTGCTAAGCGGTAAAGTCGGTAAGAAAGTAATGCTTTCTGTCTATGATCCTACCAGCAAACAGCGTTTCGAGGAACAGGTAAAAGCGATCAGTAACGGAGAGCAATCGAACCTCCTTTATAAAAGATGGATCGAGAATTGCCAAGAAACCGTAGATAAATTATCGAACGGGCAAATCGGATATGTACATGTAAGAGGTATGAACAGCGAGAGTTTCCGCGAGGTCTATTCCGCCTTATTAGGCCGTTGCCGGAATAAGAAAGCCGTGATCGTGGATACCCGCCATAACGGAGGTGGCTGGTTGCATGATGATCTGGCTACCTTATTGAGCGGCAAGGAGTATCAGCGCTTCGAGCCTCGCGGACAATACATCGGTAGCGATCCTTACAATAAGTGGACCAAACCGTCCTGTGTCTTGATGTGCGAGGATAATTATTCGAACGCTCATGGTTTCCCTTGGGTTTATAAGACCTTAGGCATCGGCAAGCTGATCGGCGCCCCGGTTCCGGGAACCATGACAGCCGTATGGTGGGAAACGCAAATCGATCCGACCTTGGTGTTCGGTATCCCGCAAGTAGGCGTGAAAGATATGCAAGGCAATTATCTGGAAAACCAACAATTGCAACCGGATGTCGAGGTGTACAATACTCCCGAGGCGCAGCTCTCCGGCGAGGACACGCAATTAAAAAGAGCGGTAGAAGTGATGCTGCAAACTGTAAAATAGCTTTTCTAGGCCTCAGAAATGACTTTTCAACCTTGTAAAATGCCTTCCGAGGCCTCGGAAATGACTTTTCAACCTTGCAAGGTGGTTTCCGAGATCTCGGAAGCCTCTTTCACTCACATCGAACAGAAGAAAGAAACGAAAAACGGAACCGTGAAGTCCACCAAGATCCCGTGAAAGATAGAGACAAAGACCAAATCCTTTCCGCAATAACGGGTGATGATCGGCAATGTCGTATCCATCGTAGTAGCTCCTCCCGCGCAGATCGGAGATAGCCTTCCGAAATATCTAACGAACAACGGAGCGCCCAGCAAGGCGAATATCTCACGGATAATATTAGCGATCAAGGCGATCGTTCCTAACTCCGCCGCCAATTGAGCCCCCAGCGTCGGTTCTTTTAGCTCTGTTATCAAGATGGAGGATAATGAATAATAGGCGAAACCGCTTCCGACCGCCAAACAATCGAACACGCTCCATTTGTTAAGAGCAAGGCTGATCAAGGCCGAGAAGCTCAACGTCCCGATAATAGTAGCCAGAGGCACCAATAAGAGTTTCGGCCGTATGCTCGACAAAATCTCTTTCAGTTTCTTATCGCTTCCGATGCTAATCCCTACTTGAAACATCAAGAGGTAAAGTACATAAACCGTTATATCATTCTCGATAACGACCCCGGGCAGATAACCGCTCCATCCCAGCAAGCACCCCAAGGCAAAGAAGCCCACGACGATCAAACTCCCTTTCATCCCCGGCTCCTTTCCTTAAAAAAGAAATGATAAACTCCCCACGCCGCCAAGACGCTACCCAACGTACCGGCCGAAGCGATCAACAAGGCTTGCCCGCCCAACGTCGTAAGATTATTCACGATAGACTCATTGGCCCCTACCGAAATTCCCAGCAGGAACAAAAGAAGAAGAATCGTATAAGAAATAGGCTTACCGATCTTTTGCAGCAATTCTACTTTACGAAAGAAATACCCGACGGCAATGCCGCAGAACATGATTCCGATTACTGTAAACATCCTTTTGTAGTTTTTGCCGCGAAGTTAACAGAAACTCACAGTACCACAAAGCGGTTACTTCTTCGTTTTCTTGAATTTCACGGGAATCTGCATACCTCCGGCGTCGGCCATTCCCTCTAACTTATTTCCTTTCTGGGTCATAGTTAAGTCTACAGGCGTTCCATCCACATAAAAAGAGCTGGTATAGGTATCTCCTTTCGCCTTGATATCATTTATCTCCAAGGTACTACCTTGTATATTCACTTTAGCGGTCAACTTGCCGTTCTCTTGCTTTATCTGAAAACTTCCATCTTGATATCCATACGGAGCGTCGGGGGCAGAGAAGGACCAATCGCCTACGAGCTTACTGAGATCTGCGGCTTTATCCTGTGCCGAGATCGTGATACAAAACAAAAGGCATAAAAGGGTGGTAAAGGCTTTCTTCATGTTCGTTCCCATAATCTTATGTATTAAATGAGTAATAGATTTAAATAACGTTCCAAATGTAGTGATTAATTTTCGATCTTCCGAGATATGTTCCAATATACGAGCATCAAAATCTTTCCCCAAGGGAGGCAATGTCTCGGCCTCATGAGATACGAACCAAGCCTTATAGGGCAATAAGTCGGGAGGTATCACCGCTGAGGAGAAAAACCGGCGTAATTCCCGTTCTTCCTCCACGGATGTGGCGCATTCCCAATATTTATCCAGCAACTTATTTATTCGTTGATAGTCCATACACGATCCATAAACAGATTACCTTACCGCATACCGCTCCATCCTTTCCTTATCTCCGGAATAGGTTTCCCTCAATGCCAGATTACGCGCTACCATCATGCAATAGGAAGGTAAGTTCTCAATGACAATCCAGCTATCCCGATCTTCCCAAACCTTAAGCAGGGCTTCCTGAACGATCTGCTCAGACTGCTCCACGTCTCCGGTAATCCGGAAAACAACCCGGAAAAGGTTATTCTTCAGCGGCAATATCTTTGTCGTAAATTCGTTTGTTCCCATACTTTTTTATCTATAAGACGAGCCAAGCCCGAAAAAGGTTGCAGATTTTAAAAGGAAATTTCCAATATTCCCCCAAAGCCATTATCTTTGTGACAGATGATTGATAATTCGCTTATTACAAACTAAATCAATAATAACAGTGAAAAGAACGATCTTATTTTTTCAGGCCGCTCTTGCCTGCCTGCTGGTAGGATGCAAGCAAGCGCCGGAGTCGCCGCGACTACAAGATGAGGTGAGGTATGTAGACCCATTCATCGGAACCGGGTTCCATGGACACACATTCCCCGGAGCTACCCGTCCGTACGCGATGGTACAACTAAGCCCGGATACCCATATCTTGGGATGGGACGCAAGTAGTGGTTACCATTATGATGATGACCATATCTACGGGTTCAGCCACACGCATCTTTCTGGTACGGGTATCGGCGATCTGGGTGACGTAGCTTTATTACCTTTCTCCGGTGGAGATTCCATCAAACCGGTAGCTACCTTCAAGAAAGACACTGAGAAAGCGACACCGGGGTATTATGCCGTACGCTTGGATAACTTTGGCATCAACGTGGAATTGACTTCTACAGATCGTGTAGGTTTCCATAAATATACATACGACAATCCCAAAGAACGTCGTATCCTGCTTGACTTAGGGCATATCCTTCAACCGAACTGGGGACATAAGCTGATCGGTAACCAATATTTACTTGTAAACGACTCCACGGTGGAAGGAACCGTGAAGACACAAGGTTGGGCGCATTTCCATTCTATGTCCTATCGGATTACTTTCTCGGAACCGATCGAGACGGTATACCAATACATCGGGGGGAAATTACGTAAAGACTCCTTGTTCTTACGCCTAAATACGGCAGAAGATTTGAAGTTCCATTACAAATTCGCTGAAAAGGCACAACCGCTTTATGTAAAAGTAGCCTTATCCGTAGTCGATCCGGAAGGCGCCGAGAAGAATCTCGAGGCAGAATTGCCCGGATGGGATTTCGATAAGACCCGTGAGGAATCAACGCATATTTGGAACGAGGCGTTAAACTTGATCCAGATCGAGGCAGATCCGAAAGTCATGGTCAATTTCTATACGGCGCTCTACCATACCATGATCGCCCCCTTCGCTTATCAAGACGTGGACGGACGTTATTTGGGTATGGACAAGAAAGTGCATACCGCCGAACCGGGTTACGTAAATTATTCCGTATTCTCCTTGTGGGATACGTTCCGTGCGCTTCATCCGTTAATGACAATCATTAATCCGGACTTAGCGACTGATTGGGGTAAGGTACTCGTGCAAGGTTATAAAGAAGGTGGAATATTACCCAAATGGCCTTTAGCCTCTAGTTATACAGGTTGTATGGTAGGATATCCGGCCGTCTCGGTCCTCGCCGACCTTGTAGCGAAAGATTTAGCGGAAGGTGATATGAGCACGTGGACGGAAGCCGGCGTACGTTCTTCCGTTTACCGTGAGGATCTTGCCGAGAAGTTCAAAGGAACCCGTGAGCTGGATCTGATCACGATGCATCCTTACTATAAGGAGAAATATGGTTTCGTCCCCGCCGACTCTGTTCCTGAATCCGTATCGTGGGGATTGGAGATGGCATACGAGGATTGGTGTATCTCCCAAATCGCCAAGAAGGCAGGTAATATAGAGTTGGCGAATGAGTATGCCAAGAAAGCCGAATACTACAAACGCTATTTAGATCCCGAGACGAAAATGATGCGTCCGGTAATGGGCGACGGTTCTTTCCGTACTCCATTCAACCCTCGCTATTCTTCGCATATGAAAAGCGACTATACCGAAGGGAATGCCTTCCAATGGAGTTTCTTCGCACCACATGATATGGATAACTTCATCGCCGCTATCGGTGGCAAGAAAGAGCTGGAAACACGTTTAGACACCCTGTTCACCACCTCTTCCCAGATTGACGGGGCGGAAGCCTCCGGAGATATTACCGGATTGATCGGCCAATACGCTCATGGAAACGAGCCGAGCCACCATATGGCCTATCTTTATAACTGGACAGATTCTCCATGGAAAGGGCAAGGGTATTTAGATTATATCATGCAGAATTTCTACACGAATGAACCGGATGGTATCATCGGTAATGAGGATTGCGGACAGATGTCTGCTTGGTATGTCATGAGCGCCCTAGGTTTCTATCAGGTAAGTCCGGGTATTCCGGTTTACACATTGGGCCGTCCGATGGTAAATAAGGCTTCTATGCACGTAAAAGGCGGTATTTTCGAGATCGTGGCGACCAACAATAGTCCCGCCAATAAATACGTTAAAGAAGTCAAGCTAAACGGTAAAGTCCTAGAGACTCCTTTCATCAGCCACTCCGATATCATAAATGGAGGTAAGCTTGAGTTTATCATGACCGATCAACCGGTAAAATAAATTCATATAAAGAAACATAAAAACAAAGGGCGAATCAGTACACTGGTTCGCCCTTTATCTTATATTTGCCCTCAAACGATTAAATTGAAAAGCTATGTTACTCACAACAACTAACACGATCGAAGGAAAAGAAATTACCCAGTACTTCGGAATCGTATCCGGTGAAACGATCATCGGAGCGAATGTATTCAAAGATTTCTTCGCAGGCATCCGGGATATTGTCGGAGGACGTGCAGGTTCTTACGAGAGCGTCTTACGCGAAGCGAAAGAAACGGCCTTGAAAGAAATGAGCGATCATGCGGCACGAATGGGCGCAAACGCTGTAATCGCCGTGGATCTGGACTACGAGACCGTAGGAGGAAGTGGAAGCATGCTGATGGTTACCGCCGCCGGGACAGCCGTACGCTACCAATAATCCCCAAAATGAAATACTTTGGAGCCGGATTAAGCGAATCACATAAAGAACTAAACCGCATTATCCGTAAACCGGAATTAATAGAGCAAACCAAGGAGCTCTTTCTTGAGATTCATGGGAAATTACACCTCTCTGTGGTGTCTGGTAATGAGAGAAACGAGGTCGATGAGCTAGTCGGAGATTTAAGAGAGGATGAATATGCCATTATGCCTACAGCGAAAGATGAAACCATCGCTTGGGTATTATGGCATATCAGCAGAATTGAGGATCTGACCATGAATATATTAGTTAACGGGGAAAAGCAGATCTTCAATGAAGACTGGCAAACCCGAATGAATTCCCCTATCAGAGACACAGGAAATGCCTTATCTGATAACCAGATTATTCAGCTAAGCAAAAGTCTACGTATTCAAGAACTCTTAGAATACAGGAATGAAGTAGGACGAAAAAGCAGAGAAATCATCCGAACCTTATCTCCCGATGACATACGCCGCAAAATCCCAGCTCAAAGAATAAGCCGGATATTAGAAGAAGGTGGAACCACAAATCATGAAGATTCGATTTGGTTGCTTGATTTCTGGGCTAAAAAAGATATAGCTGGTATTTTATTAATGCCTCCTACCAGACATGTCATGTTACATCTAAATGACTGTTGTAAATGGAAGCTAGCAATAAGAGGCAGACATCATTGAAAATTAAACGGCTGGTGTATATACCAAAAAAAGGAGCCAA
>NZ_FR885266.1:0-2724 GCF_000436315.1 Parabacteroides sp. CAG:2
GGGTGATTAATGATTATTAATAGCCTCTCCCCCCTCCCTCCCACGAAAAAAACATACCTTTGCCAACAGTATTATCCGTGAAGGAATAACGAGACATTTACATGATAAGATCTATTCGCTATATCACTTTGCTAGTCCTGTTACAATTCGTGACCGGCATTTCCGTCCTATACGCCCAGAGCATAACTTCCGCGTCCGGAATCGTGAGAGACTCCGTAAGCGGGGAACCCCTATCCTACGTATCCGTCATGTTCGAGAACTCGACGATCGGGGCGATGACCGACGATGACGGGGCTTTCAGCCTCCAGAATGACAAAGGGCTTACCCGGCTGGTCGTATCCTCGCTTGGATATGACAATAAGGTCGTAAACCTAAAGGCGGGGCAAAAGAACAACGCCCTCAACGTGCTCCTCCGGCCTACCTCGTTCGAGATTGCCGAGGTAGTCGTCAAGCCTAAACGTGAGAAATATTCCCGCAAGGACAACCCCGCCGTGGAACTGATCAAGAAAGTCATAGAGCATAAGAACGACAACCGCATCGAGGCGAAGGACGAGTACCAAAGCGAGGTGTACGAGAAGCTCAGCATGTCGCTGGACGACTTCAACCCCAATCTCGAGAAGAATAAGTTCCTGAAGAAATTCAAGTTCATCAAGAACTATCTGGATACCTCGGAGTTCAACGGGAAACCGATCCTGACGATCTCCGTCCGTGAGACGATCTCCGACCAATACTACCGCAAACATCCCAAGGCGGAGAAGACGATCACCAAGGCCAAGCGCCAGCAGGGTATCGACAAGACCTTGGACGATGGAGGCGCCATCACCGCCAACCTCGAGGAGATATTCAAGGGCGTGAATATCTTCGACAACAATATCAATATCTTGTTGAACCGTTTCGTGAGCCCGCTGTCTTCCACGCTGGCCGTCTCCTACTACAAGTATTATATCATGGATACGGTGGACGTGGCCGGAGACCGGTGCGTGGATCTCGCCTTCGTGCCCGTAAACAGCCAAAGTTACGGCTTCACGGGCCGCTTGTACATCACGCTGGACGGTAATTACGCCGTCAAGAAATTCCTCTTGAACACCCCGGCGAACATCAACCTCAACTGGGTGGACAAGCTCCGGATCGAGCAAGAGTTCAAGCGGATGCCGGATAGCACTTGGGTGCTCGCCAACGAGAATACCTACGTTAATTTCTATATCGTAAAAGGGGCGCAACAGCTCTATGCCCACCAGCTAAGGAATTTCGATAAGTATCAGTTCGACGTGCAGAACGCCGACTCGATCTTCGGCCTTCTCGGCCCGATCCATGAGTTGCCCGACGCCACCGCCCAGACCGACACCTTCTGGATACACAACCGCCATGTCCCCTTGAAAGAGAAAGAGAGCGCCTTGGACGACTTGCTGGCGCAACTTCGCAAGGTACCGGCTTTCAACGTGATCATCAAGACCGCCGAGATATTGATCACCGGTTATATCCCGACCACGGCGGACAAGGATAAGAGCAAGTTCGATTTCGGACCGATGAATACCACGTTCAGCGCCAACCATCTGGAGGGCTTCCGCATGCGTGTGGGAGGTATGACGACGGCAAACCTCAACCCGCACTGGTTCGGTAGCGGTTATCTGGCCTATGGCGTAAACGACCGTAAGCTAAAGTATAACGCCAAGCTGACGTATAGCGTGAACAAGAAGAAATATCACGAGGGAGAAAGCCCGGTGAACAACATCTCCGCGATCCAAGAGTACGACGTATATACGCCCGGTCAGGACTTCCTCTTCACCAGCAAGGATAATATGTTCGTGGCATGGAAGGTGGGCGAGCCCGTCACCATGATGCAATACATCCGCAAGACCATGCTCCAGTACCAGAAGGAATGGCTGAATGGCCTGACCCTTACCACTTGGGCGCGGAACGAGAACAACGAGGCGGCCGGAACGCTCCGCTACGACCGTTACAACGCCGACGGGACATTGACGAACCTAAAGAGTTTCACCAACACGGAGCTAGGGGCCCAGCTTCGTTTCGCCCCGGGCGAGCGTGCCTATAACGGACGAGAGGGTAAGAACTCGCTTTTCAACCTCTCGAAAGACGCTCCCGTATTCAAGCTATCCCATCAGATGGGATTGAAGAACGTGTTGGGGGGCGACTTCAACTACAACCATACGGAGATCAGCGCCGAGAAACGGATCTGGCTCTCTTCCTTCGGACATATCGACGCCTTGGTGACGGCGGGCAAGGTATGGGACAAGGTTCCTTTCCCCTTGCTCATCATGCCGAATACCAACCAGTCCATCACGATCCAGCCGCAAGCCTTCAACATGATGCGTGCGCTGGAGTTCGTAAGCGACCAGTATGTTTCGTTCTACTTCACGTATTATATGAAGGGATGGATCTTAAACCGTATTCCCGGCGTGAAGTGGCTACGTTTGCGTGAGGTGATATCGTTCAGCGGTTTCTACGGAGGACTGACCGATAAGAATAACCCGGCCTTGGACCCGACGGGACTATACCGCTTCCCCGAGGGAACCTCGCCGATGGGCCGTACGCCTTACCTGGAGGCCAGCGTAGGTCTGGAGAACATCTTCAAGATATTACGGATCGATTATTACCGCCGCTTGACGTATCTGGACCAACCGAATATCAAGAAGGGGGGCGTGCGTATAGCGCTGCGGTTCTCCTTTTGAGAATTGAAAATTGAGAATTGAAAATTGAAAATTA
>NZ_FR885267.1:0-29856 GCF_000436315.1 Parabacteroides sp. CAG:2
AAGCAGGAAAAGAGAGGAGGTATTGGTATCTCCGAAGCCGCTAAGTCTTTAGCTTAGCGGTAGTTCACTCGTGCAAATTTGATTCATATTATAATTCGTTGTTAAAATATTCCTTACATTTAAAACTTTTTCTCGGAGGGGATGGTTACCTAGCTTGGATAACTACCGCATAGTGCAATATCTTTGTTCATGGTTACCAGTCCTCCAAATCTTCCCTTGTATAGGAATCGTTTGTGTCATCTTCATCGATATAACTATCACAATAGTCCAATAGGTTGTACGAATTCTTACTGTGTAGGCACTCGTTCCTGAGCGCACAATTCATACAGCACCATTCATCGCTTATTCTCATCATCTTACCCCTCCTGTATTATGACATCCCCATCCTTATCCGTGAACACTTCCACTAAATCGTAGTAATATTGATCGTCGGACGTGCGTATCATTACCTCCGCTTCCGGGTCTTGCTCTTGGAGAAGAGCAATCAATTCTTTATTTCTCATTGTTTACCTCCTTTTTATCCATATCCTTCAAATCAATCAAGAAAGCGGCGATAGAGGATGCGTAATAGAGAGCCTTTTCTCTATCTTCTTTCGTGCGAAACAGATTGTCCTTGGCCGTATCTCTCCAGAGAGAGAGCTGACCTTCCCATTTGTCGATTAGTTGTTGGTATGTCATTCCTTGCCTCCTTTCAGTAATTCCGGGTTGTCGTAGATATTGCCTATCACAAATAATTCCCCTGCTAAGAATCCAAGAGGTGTAATATACACGAGGTCTTTGTTTTTCAACCACCAAGCACCTCGTTCGTTATTCCAGCATACACTATAGTTACGTAGTCCATTGTTCAACGTATCCCCTTCAAAGATTTCCTTGCCATCCTTGTCAAAAAGTCCGGTAAACTGGCCTACTGTTCTATCATCGACCGGGTATCCTGAAATTGTAATCCTATCATATAGTTCTGTACTAGAAAGACCTTTATCTTGTTTAAGATCACCAAATACCCATACAGAGTCACCGACTCGTTTTCCCCTAAATTTTATTATTCTCATATCAAAACAATGTTTTCTCAATCTCGTAATTGTAAACCAAAACCTCCGTACTCTCCCTTATCCGAGAGTGAACGGCCGTATGAGTGGTGACTTTTACTTCCTTATGGTTCCATTTGTTTTCATTGACAAAGGAGCGTAAGGTGTCAGTCCAGTAATTGCTGAGAATGAATTTACCATTGATCCTAGACAAAAGATCTAGCAGATCCGCAAGGTCATTCTCCCCATAACCATAATAATGACCTTGAACCGCCCCGGGATAAGGAGGATCAAGATAAAATAACGTATCAACGCTATCCCTGTTCTTGATAACTTTCAACGCGTCCCTACAGGAAATCTGCACCTCTGATAGGCGATCGTACAATTTCTCGTTGAACTCCTCACGCTTATTCCTGAAAACCTTCCCGAAGTGTGTCCCGGCGGTACCGTTACAGAATTTCCATCCTCCATACAAGCTGCCGGCGTGGCACTCATTTGCCATGATCCATACGGCCCAAGCCTTGTCTACATCCGAGACCTCAGATCGTCCTCGATAAATGTTCCTAGCCCTAATGTAGTCAGACTCGGAGTGTAGCGATAACCGGATTCTCTCACGTAACTCCTTAAATTTGGAAGATTGGCAAACCTTGAAAAAGTTTATCAACAAGTCGTTCTTGTCATTGATCACTTCTATGCCTGCTTTAGGCTTCGCAAAAAATACCGCTCCTCCTCCAAAGAATGGCTCGCAATATATCTTATGCCTAGGCATCATTGATACAATGCGTTCGGACAAGTTTTGCTTGCCTCCATAATATGTGATTGGTGTTCTCATGCCACTAATGATTTTAATTCGATTAACTTTCTTGCCAAAGCCTCACATAAAGCTTTAGCCATGCCGACTTCGACGGCGTTTCCGATATATTTCTTTTGCTCCGCTTGCGTACCGATCAACTTGTAGTTCTCCGGGAATCCCATGATCCGTTTCAACTCGGGAATCTTGAGCATTCGCATCATGATATCCACTATCTGATACATGGCCATGAACTCCTTTATCTTGACTATGATCGGGATATCTGTTTCGTAAATCTCAATATAAATATTACCGGCATCATCCATCTTTACAAAGTCAGGCACAGCATCAAGATTGGATACAGTCTTGGGACTAACCAAGTGAGGTGGTCGCTTGTCCATTCGGGCAATCAATGTAAAACAAGGGTTATCGATCGAACTTCCCGAAGATGCAAATTGTGGATTCATCAGGTAGTGCCATTTCCGATTAGCTGTTATTACCGGAGCTGGCTCATTGACTCCGCTACCGACATTGTTGAAATTGGTATTCATCACCCACGGACGACAGCTCACCAGATTATATTTGGGATTGGCTGTTATCGCCCCTAATGGGCGGTCGGTTCCGGTCGGTTTGCTTTGCCCGAATTGCTGATCCATGAACTGGCATGAGACTAGCCGCTGTTTAGGGTTCGCCAATATAGCCGGAGCGGGATGGTTGATATCGGAATGCTGACCACCGCCGGAATAGTAGTTCATGATGAACGGAGTTACAAGCGATAACCGGTCTTTCGTTAGTAATGTCGGGCATGGGGCATGAATATCCTTGCCAGCATCCTTGAAATTGTACGAACAAAGGAACCTCGTGCTTACCAGCGAATGATTATCCTTGCACTTGATCGTATGCGCCGGCCCCGTGATAGGGATATTCTTACTGTCCGGGTGTCCACTATAGTACTTTGATAGAAATCGGCAGCCAACCTTAGCGAATCTGTTGTTTGTAGTGAGTACACCACAAGGCTCATCTAATGACTTGCATGTATCTTTAGGTCTAACAGTGTTATATCTTGAGAGAAATGCATCTTTACCTCCTCCAACAAAACGCACAAGTCCGGCATAGACCCGCTCGAACGTTTTCGGGGAAAGAGGCTTTTTCCGTGTGAATATACTCGTCCCCTCGTCTTCTAGGTCTAGAACGTCTTTAACAGGTTTCCACTTTTGTAGATGGCCGAATAAGGTTTGTTCACCATCTTTGCAATGCGTAGGCTCCGGCCAGACAATCGGCATATCCTTTTTAGCGAACTGTCCAAAGAAACGTTTTCGAGAAGTGTAAGCACCAAAGTCGGCAGCGTTCAATATCCGGTGGTCGAAATCATAGACTTTATCTAATAGGTTTCCCCTTCGGAAAGTATCAAATAACTCATCGTGTCTTTCTTGCTGATACCCACGACATGGCAAATATCCATATTGTACCCGTTCTATCCAACGTAAATACAACCGGCCTTTGTCTTTCGATATCGGTTTCCCATTTTCATCCAAGTCTCCCCAGCACATAAATTCTTCCACATTCTCAATCTGTATCAAGTCCGGATTGATCTCTTCGATGTACCGGAAAAGATGATCGGCTAATGTCCGGCTATCCGGATCTCTCGCCTGTCCTCCCTTTGCTTTGGAGAAGTTAGTACATTCCAATGAGGCCCATAGCACAAACCTCGCATTGGGATTCCGGAACTTGATCTTCTTGATCAGATTAACGATCGGTGCCAAATCAAGCGTACGCATATCCTCCGTGAAATGGAGGGCGTAAGGATGGTTAGCCATGTGGCTGGCGATAGCGTTCTTATCGTGGTTGACGCAGGCTATAACCTTCGCAATAGAACCACTTCCTATATTCGCCTGTTCCACGCCGGTGGACGTTCCACCGGCCCCACAAAACAGGTCAATATAGTAAAGATCCACGTTATCCTTCTTATGCAATTCCGCAAGGTGATGCAAGAGAATGATCGTCTTGAATAATGCTTCAGTATGTGTCATGACCTGTCAATCTTTATGAAGATCACGCTTTCTCCATCTGGCCTCTTGTGCGCCATGCAAGCGCTGGAGTACCTGCACTCTTCTATACCTCCTCCATCATCACGAAAGGAGCATCCTACACAAACGTTTCCTTTAGTATTTCCTTGCGGTAGAAACTCTATCGCAGCATAATATAATCTACCGATCTTGACCAAATGGCCCAAAGGGACATCCCTTAATTCGTTTACTTTTTCCATTGCTTTTTTGATTTTTCTTCCATTTTTGATATTCATCCCAAGTTAGTCCGATGCTTTCCTTCGCTTGGACACGAGGACGAAAAGCATCAGCTGCCTTAATAGCCTCGTTTTGCGCCTGAGTGTCCCTATGGATGTCATACTTTGCCATCCAATTCATTATGACCTCGCCGTCTATACGGCCAAAGACTTGTCCGAAATAACCTTTCTTGGCCATTTTGAAAAAGAGCTTGAAGTCCTCCGGTTTATAATGTGGGTATTCTTCACGAACAAGATCTATAGTATCTTTAATTTGAACGGGGTCCATCGTTCCATTAGTTGAGTAGAAATTCACGAATTGCTCAAACCATGTGTACATTAGCGAGTTTACGAAGATGTCATCATAAGTCATCGATAATTCCACGATAGAAGGCGAGATCGATTTAAAGACATCAATCGCCGTCTTTGGATTTATACTGTTCCAGTACGGCTCTGGCGAATTGGCCCACAGTTTCACGGCTTGCGGCTTTGTTTCCGGTAGACTTGGTAAAAGATCCAAATCCGGCCTTTGGTATCGTGCTACTTGATTTTCCATTGAATTTTTCCTTATTAAACCATGTGGCAAGTCTTTTAGCGACCTCCCATGTTTTATTCGTTTCAAATCTCATCTTAGTTTCTGACTTATTGAGTTCAGACCAGTAATCAAAGAAAGCCCGGATCATTTCCTTCCCGTATCGTTCCACATAAGGAACCAGAGAATTATAAAATTCATCCCTCCGTTTGAGCGTAGCGGCTTTAGCTGCGGCAAGTTTCTTTGCTTGTTCGGCTTTCTTTGCCTCTACGCTAGTAGAGGTTTCTTTAGGTTTACTATTATCTACTTCTTCTCTAATCTCTTCTTGCGATAGTTGGGCGATTGGGTGGCTATCGGGTGGCGATTGGGTGGCGAAAGAATTATTATCAGGTGGCGATTGAGACGCAGACCTATTCGAACCATTTTTCCACCTCTTTTCATTTCCTCGTTTACCGGCATCAGAAAGTTTTGCTCTTTTTTCGTCCAATGGCTGCATACGTGTATTTAGAGATTCGGAGTAGAAACACTCACCATTATTGGTGAAGGCAAATAACCCGAAGTCATTTATTACACTTTTTAGAATTGCGGCATCAGCACGTAAATCAAAAGCCAAAACATTATAATCGGCTTTTAGAGTATAATTTTTGCTTTCTCTTAATTTTTCTATCAACGCCCAGTATAACCCGTATCCTTCCCATTTATGCTTTATACGTAAAGCGATAATTTTATCATCGCTTCTTGCATCACTATCATGTGGAAAGTAGTTTTTCATGTTTATCTATTTTATATAAATAGCCTTTGAATTAAGCGTCTTAGTAATTCCAATCTTACCAGAAACAAAAAGCTCATTAAGTTCTTTTCTCGCCTCTGCATGGATTGTGTTCATTAACTCCACTTCCGGCACATGATCCGGTGTTGTCTTTTCCAATCGTCTCTTTTCTTGAAGGCGATTAATTATGCTTAGTATGTCCATATCAAAAATATACGTTAGTTAATTGTCTGCTTTTTGAATATACCGCCCATTTACCATTACCTCCATCAACCAACTTTAGGTCTTTCACTTCCCCAAATCGTTTGATATTTCCACATAGGTCAACAATCCAACCTGATTCTTTAGACGAATGCGGACGAATTGCCCGGCCGACTATTTGGTACCACATCGCCAATGACATCGTAGGACGCGCCATAACGACCGTATCAAGTTCTGGATAATCGAAACCGGTCGTGAGTACCCCAACATTAGCGACAACTGGTATCCGGCCAGACTTGAAAGCCTCAAGTATTTGTTCTCGTTCTTTCTTTGGAGTTTCGCCCGAAACGATAGCACAGCAAGGAATTGACCAAGTCAACTTCTCTGCCTCTTTCAAGAACCGGGTAAAAACAAGAATGCCTTTCCGTTTTCCACCTTGTTTCGGATTAAGTAGTCGTTGGACAATATGGACAACATAACTGTAGAAGTCTATTCGCTCATACTCTCTTTGTACTGATTTATCGGTATAGTCGGCACCGGTAGTATTTACTTTCAAGTTAAGTTCGTTCCATCCTACCGGATTCATTGAATAGTAATTTAGTTTTGTCAGATATCCCATATCAAGTAAGGTAGAAACCTGCACATGATAGATTACATCCTTGAATATAGCCGGACGTGTTCGGGTAATGAATTTCAGCATAGAACCAAACTCTTGCGAACTACTTAATCGATATGGCGTTGCCGTTAAACCAAGAACCTTGCATTTGAGAAGTTCTAAGAATGTCTTATACATCCCTTCTTTAGGATTTACCAAGTGACACTCATCTATAATGATAGACTGGAAATGAGAAAACAAATCCGGATGATTTATTACACTACCGATCGTGGCGAATGTGATCCTTGATATTTCTTTTCTTCCAAAAGAAGCTGAATATATCGAACAATCTAAGATGCCGTAAGAACATAGCTTCTTGAAATTTTGCTCGAGTATTTCCTTGCTGGGCTGAAACACTAAGGTGTGCCCGTCAAGCCTTGCAGCAATGTCGGCTATAATAAGTGACTTCCCTGATCCTGTAGGAAGAACCATGATAGCATTCGTCTTCTTCGCCTTGTTGTTAAAGAAGGAAACAGCTGCATCAGAGGCTTTCTGTTGATAATCTCGCAATACATAACTCATAATCCTCTCTCCTTTTTAAGCTTCTTATTAAGCGCCTTGTAATACTTGATTAATTGCTCGTACTCAAAATCGGTAAACTTCCGGCTAATACCCTGCTTTGCTTCGAGTAGGACAACTCTCTGTTCACCATACTTGGCAATCAATCCTTTGCGGTAATTCTGAATATTACCCTCCATGAAGCGGTTACAGTGCCGACATTGAGCGTTACAGTTCATTTCATCGAAACGGGTACTCATATGCTGTCGATTTATGTAATGCCCGTTATCTGCCTGCTCAAACGGTTTAATCTGTCCACATGAGATACATTTAAAATATCCGTTCGGCATACAATCACGAAGCCGGATGAAAAGGGAAAACTCCTTGTCGAGTTTCGCTTTCAGATCCGGCTTCTTCTTAACTGTCACCCCTGCTTTATCAAACAGGGACAAAGGCTTATCTTTCTTTTTAGTCTTTCGTTTTATGTAATACATAATCAGTCATAATTATAATTATCAAAATCATCCGACTCATAATCCGGCATATCATTACCAAAATCCATTATCATCCCCCCTCTCTTTGTGATTTATCAAGCATAACCCAATCCACGTTAGATCCATAATACCCCAAATGGCAGCGACTATTATTAATAGTCGCTGACCAGTTATTCAAAGATTCTATATTCATGGTGATATAATTTAGTTTCAAAGAAAACCCCGAGGCGTATTCCCCGGGGTACATACAAAGTCAATCATGCAGTTAAAAGTGCTGCTCACTTCCATATCATACCTCCTGTACCAATTTCGCATTACCTTTCAGATAGAGTCAATGGCTAACCGATGCCGTGCGGAAAAACATCTGCGCTATCTTCACTCTACTTTCAATACTTTTATAGGAGGTTTCTCTCTAAAGGGTTTGTGGACGGTACCGGTATCGAACCGATCTCTTTACGTCATGCGCACTCCGTAATGTTTCATCCCAGACTACTGACCGCCCATGTGCCGGGGCTTTCACCCGGCTATTTGCGATTGCTACACAAACTTTCCGTCTCATGGCAGTAATTGTTTCCGGATAACCGATCAAGGCACATCAAGATAAACCTATTTACCAGAATAAGCCATTGAAAATTCACGAGGAATAAACCGTCCTACCGATATAGGCTTTGCAACCTCAATCATAGTATGAATCTCTTTCTTTTCAAACGGATTTCCCTTTTCTTTAGCTTCTTGCTCATGTTCATCCTGCTTCTTTTTGAGATAAGAAGTAATCAACATCATTGCCCGATCAACATTGTAAGTGTGGACAACAAATGTCGCTGAACGTTCATCCTCGTCAAATAGAATTTTTGTTTCTATCTGGTAAAACTTCCGATCACAATTCTTCGGTTCTTCCTCTTCATCAACGTCCGGCTTGTCATCAGGATCATTATCGGGAAAATCCAAAGGCAAAGTATCGATCTTCTTTTCTTTTAATGTGTCAGTAAGGATTACACAGGAATCAAACTCTTTAACCATGTTAATAATGAAGCCTGCCGTAAAGTTCAGTTCAATATAATCCTTTAAGAGAAGAAGTGCAGAATCTACACTGGTTGCATAAAACAGGAATTTACACTTTTTGCTATCAATAGTGGCCTGAGCGATATAAGGCTGTAAGTAGTCATTTACCAGCTCAACAGCCAAACGTTTTTGATTACTTACCTCAATATCCTTTGTTATATCACCAGACTCATAACAGAATCGGATTTGAGCAAGAACATCCTGATCTATCAATGTTCCTCTCTGAAACAGTAATTCATTACGCTCAATTGATACAACCTCGCTAGTATCTTCATCAATAAAGTCCTCTGTCCATGTTTTTAGGACTCGTTGAGCAAGGTATTTATTGAGCATCTTTTGGGGATCAGATGTAAAATACCTTATTTCGTTATTCTTTGTCTCTATCATGCTATACCGGTTTAATAGATTCCTCACTATGAATAATCATCCCCTTCTTAGAGACTTCTCCCTTAGCGGTTATAGGGAATGTTTTCAAACATCCCCAATCAGCAGACATTTCTACGCCTACACACTCTTTATCATTAAAATAAAAATGCTGGCCTTCTTTGAGATTATGTGTCTCGTAAAAATCAGCGATCATTTCTTCTCCTACCAGCTGTCGCAGATCCCGAATCTCCTGTTGTTTTTGGGAGATCAAAACTTTCATTTGTTCGATTTTCTCTTTTCGTATCATATAAATTCTTGATTGCGTTGAATTTCTTGTTGTGCATATATCAACATTTGATGTTCATTGGCGGCCGGCAAATAGATACCAGCTATTGATGCGCTCCAATTACGGAAACGGTCAATAGAAAGAGTCATTTCACCCGTTGTCAGTTCAGCAGAGCTACGCAAATAAGTTACTTCTTTACCTTTTTTGTTCACCGTCTTGCGTTCAAACAAATCACGGTTGCAAGTCCTCTTATAGAAGTCAATTTTTGCTTCATCGAGGCTGCAACCGTATTCACTGCCAAAGTACCCTAAAAGAAGATGTAAATAAGAGTTCTGAGCGAGCGTGCGATTAGGTAATTTCTTTTTTACTTCAACTACCGCACGCTCTTTGAACAATTTGTTTACATACTCTTTAAACTTGGGTATTTGGTATTCATTTTTGAGGTCATAGATCATATATTACAATCTCCACATATATCAACAATGGTATCAAACTCTTCTCGTGAATATTCAAAATCATTGATGAATACTACTTCTTTTCCTATTTCATCAAGATAAACACCATCATCCATTTCCAAAGATTTTAGTATCGGTTATAAGTGCTCTGTTTTCTTCCAAGAACCGGATAAACTCCTCACAATGATTAGTAAGAATAGGAATATCACGTTCAGGATTGAAAACGTATGTTTCTGTATAGGTATCTACCACATAGCCGCCTTTGTTGAACTCTACAATGTTATACTCAAATGTCCGTACATCAGAACCGTTCTTCATTAAAGCGTATGGATATACTAAATGCTGGTGGTGATCTTTGAACTTTCCCACGGTATAACTACCGGTTGTTTTGATGTCGTGAACACTGGTAGGCATCAGTTCGTCAATCAGACCGTAAACCAATACATTGCCGTATGCAGTCGGAAGGATTGCCTCTACACGTTGCTGCGTCAACGCCCCTTTGTAGTAATTTGCGAACTCACGACAAAGGGATATAGGAAAGACAAATGAACGATTGTTATAAACGGCTTTCAAGGCTATAACCTTTTGCTCGCCATTCCCTATATCAGAATATATCTTTTCTACCTGCACCGTTTCAGATTTCCGGTTCTCAATCATACAGTCAATGACCTCATTAAAAGCCGTACCCTTGTCGGCAGCTTCGCTGTCAAACGGTTTACGGTTAATACGGTCTATCAGTTCTTGGAACTGCTTCTGCTGAAACTCTTCTTCTGTACAAGGCGGATTCTCACTCCACCCATAATAACGCTCATATATGACATCGCTATTAAGGTAATTGAAGTAAGAATCCAATAATGTAGCATATATCTTATACTTAGGCTGCATCTGAATAAGTTTTAGTCTTTTTGTTAAAAATCAGTCCTAATTCTTTCGCCTTAGCTGCCAACATCATTGAGGCTTTCATCTTTGAACTTCCCACATGGTTGAAATCATCAATATGGGCGATAAAGTCATTCGCTGAAGCTGCGTCGGCAACTAATTCTAAACAGCCTGTTATATCAGATAGCACTTTGTTATATGCTTCTTGTTCAGCCTTTTTTGATTGCAACATAGTAAGATATGGAGCAATAATCCGAGTAGAGATAAAATCATTCTTGGTCGTCGGATTGCCGTTTTTGTCAAGGATGGTAGGTACTTCCATCACTGAAGGCAAGTTACAAGTATTCTTTCCGTCATTCCTTGATGTCGGATCGAAAGTAATAGTACGTCTCTGCACTCCTCTCTCACTCTTCATTTCCAAGTAACCTAACAAATCAAGTTCGGTGACGATGGAGTTGTAGGACTTCTCACGTAAGGCAGGAATAAACACCGTATCATCACCCTCTTTTCTTGTGTCACGATGGGCAACAAAAATGATATGTTTCCTCAGACTTGATAGCGTTCTTGTCATCCAAGAAAATTCAGCATTGATACCGCCCCAATCTCGAATAGATGGCTGCCTGGTTCCACATTTATAAGTGATGATAAAATCCATCATCTTACCAATGGTATCAACCACAATAGTCTGATAAACAGACAAATCTTCTTGCAAAACCAGCTGAACATCATTCCAAGAAGTGACCTGCACAGTGTCAATATTCTCCAAATGAGCCATATTCATACGCTTAACACCATTGTCAAAATCCAACAACAGAGGCTTTGGTGCACTCAAAGCTACTGTGCTCTTACCCATACCTGCTTGACCGTAAATCATCATCTTTACGTTTGTTGGAATATTCAATTCCGTTGATTTTCTGATTAAACTCATGATTGTTATATTTTTAGTTAGTAATTATATTAGAGACTTCAATAAAGGATCTATACCATCCTTCAATTCTTTAAGTTTCTTCAGCGAATAAACTTTAGGACTATTCCTATGTACACCAGCCCTTTTCCAAGTCAATGCTCCTGTAGCGCACTGATGAGCCAACCACCTTCTACCAAATCCAAGTCGTATGGCTTGCGTTTCCGTAATCTCATCAATGACCGGATCCTTGGAGATCGCATATTCGCTAACCGCTTCCTTCGCAGCTGCTTTTATTATATTCTGTAATTGCCAAACATCAATTTCCATAAAGAAATGGTATATCTCGCCCTCTCGCTCTTACACGGACACGGGCGATAAGTTCTACATTCGCGTTAAAACGGATTCGGACTCTTTGCCGTCTCATGTCAAAATGACTATCTAAACAAAGGATTATCAAAAGGACACTAGCAACCGCCGATTTCATGGTAGGCGAAAAGTCCAGTGTCAACCGGATCCCAGATATCCTTTCAGCCAATTTTAGTGCTAGCTCTCTCCCATTCCGAACACCCAAAATTAAAAATGCCGTTTGAAGCTGGTTATTTATCGTACTTACTGCACGATGCTTCAATACGGCAATCTCCTTTTTTTCATACCCTGCTGCGTACATTTGTGCTGTAATGTCACATTCGGGCGTTAGCTCGGTGAATACTTTCATAATCGTGTGTATTTAAAGTTTGAATCAGGAATCTCTAAATACTGTAACAGTCCCTTTCGGTACATTAGTTTCCGATCTCCACTTATATCCATTTTTGTACCCTTGCGCATTAAGCAAGGAAACATTGTTGCGTACCGTACAGACTTTATCGATAGGGAACTCTACTTTCTTCCCTTTCTTTAAATCGCGCATACGAGGCATAATTTCTACTTTTTTCTCCATAATCTAATTACATTAATTGATTGTGGGCAGTGTCGGAATCGAACCGACCTCAATTATATTAATTGGGTGCGCACCACTAAGCACTAACCGATATGCTAACCGCCCATGTGCCGGGGCTTTCACCCGACTGCTTTTGACAACCTAAACACAAACGAATTAAACAACTTCAAAGAAAGCTTTTGCGGCTGCTAATTTCTTCTCTGCCAATATGCGAGCATCCTCCTCTCTATTTTTCCAACCTTTATACACATCAAGGTCTTTTTGCAGACCTTCAATTTCCTTATTAAGAGAATATACCAATTCAACCAGTTCTTCCCTCGTCATTTCTTCAAGATTTTTTGTTTCCATGTCTTATTATTTCAATGCTGTTATTAAATCAAGTTTGTATGCAGAATAAGTGAATACTACGACACCTACAATATTAGGAACGAACGTAGCGGACTCTGATGCCATTAGGATAAAGCCAGCGAACAGGGCTATCCCGTAAATAGTCTTTTTCATAAGCGTTAATATTTAATTGTGCCCTCTGATGGATTCGATCCACGGCATCACGCCTTTTCAGAGGGTTTTCTTAACTTTACGGCGCAAAACATAAAAAATTAAGAAGTATGAAATCAGAAAGGTATCTGAGCTTGGCTAAAGGCATACGTTCTAAAGTCGAAGATTTACTAGACGAGTATAACTCCTTTGAACCATCAGTAAACAACATGCTCTTTGATGGGCAACCGTTGTATGAGCAAGCTATAAAGTTTACACACTTGGTTTATTCATTTGATCCAAATCTGCCTTTAAATAGAGAGTTGGTAGATCTGCCAAATAAATGCAAAGGGTATATAATTAAAACGTTGCCGCCAGAAAACGATGTCTTTAAAAATTTCTTGTTCCTTTTGAAATGCTTTATTGACTATCTGGAGACTTTTCATGATTGACTTTATCTCCGCGTAAAAGGTTCAAGTAAGAAGTAACCGCTTTCTCAGCATCTTCTTTTATGCACTCCAAATTTTTCAGGCAACTGATCGGCAAATCTTCCACGTGTATGGATATTGTCAATTGGTTGCCTTTTTCTTGTTGTTTTAGTCCAATGTTGTAATTCATGTGCTATGATATTTTAATTATCTTTTCTTCTTGCTTATTTGTCCCCGGCAACCGATCCGATCGGCAGCATCACACATTATGCCGGGCTATATATTAAAGCGACATTCGATAGACCGTTTAACACCGATCCGGGACAAGTCAACCGGACTTCACGGACACGACATAATATCCAATATCGCCAACCTTATTACCTTCATTAATAAGTTAGTTTATAATCCTTTCGTTTCAACCCCATTTCTGCGGGTACTAAGGTGTAAGTAAGAGAAAGAACCATCAGAAGTGACCGGGTGAGATATGCCCTACGCCCACCCGACCGGGCTTTAGTAAGCCGTTATGAAGTTTTCCACTTTGAATGATCTGAACCCGTTCGCCTCAATATCAAAGTAGCGAATCGTCTTGTAATTTTCTGATCCAGTGCCTTTGATTAGGTTTTGAATGTCTTTAAGTGTACCTTTGGCTTTGCGAAGTGAACCGTCCGCCTTTTCATACGCAAAGGCGACAATCCCTTTGTGCATTTGTTTTGTCAACCGGTATAAAGCCCATGCGCGAGAAAGACATACGGCGAATGCTTTACCAGTCGCTCTCATTAACTCATAAGCCATACAAAATACCTTGTGTCTAAAATTTGAAGTTTTCATAATCGTGCGTGTTTATGTGTTAGTAATTATATTCAGGTTCGTAAATCTCAGGGGTGAGATATTCTACTTCTCTTTCGAGAGATTCTATTTCTTCAGAGAGGATTTTCACGATCTCTGACTTGCTGTCTACATTATATATGTAGCAGGCTTCTTCATTACTGATCGTGCCCAATGCCTCTAACTCAACCTTTGCGTTTTCGAGTTCTGCGAGTGCTGTTTCATAAGTTCGTGCCATAATCGTATGTTTTTAATATGTTCGTATTATTTACTTGTATCAATCATCTTTGCATCTTTGTTGCGTGATTGATTGATGATGCAAATGTAATCGAATATATTACAAGTAATACTTATAGATTACATAATTACGATTTATTAACACTTAAAGTATTACACGCAAATTTTTGCTAATAAAAAACCTTTAATAATTTTAGAGTATGAATATCAATAGATTAAACATTGGAGAAGAAGTCCGCAAAAAGGTGGATGAGAACGGCTTATCAAAGGCAAAATTCGCTGAATTACTGGGTATTGCAAGGCAAAATATAGAAAAAACTGTATTTCAAAAGCATAGCCTTGATACAGATTTGCTATGTAATATCAGCGAGGTACTGAATTGTAATTTTTTCGATTACTACAAATCAGATAGTCCGAGTAATAAAAAAGATTACAAAGAACAAAAGGAAATAAGGGCAACATTGTCTATAGAAATGGGGTCTGAGAAGAAAGAACAGGTGCTTCGCTTTGTTTTCGGAGATAACAACATTGAAATATTAAATAAGTAAAGATTATGGCTGCGCCTAGAGTTTTTGTTAGTTCTACATGTTATGACTTGCAGGAAGTAAGATATCAATTAAGAACATTCATTGAGGATTTTGGATTTATTCCGGTTATGAGTGAATATGGTGATATTTTTTATGATTATAAAAAACATACTCAAGATGCATGTAAAGATGAAATTGAAAAATCTCAATTATTTATATTGATAATAGGAAATAACTATGGGTCTTTTTATTATGACAATAAATCAAACACGCTTCCTGATTCTGTAACTATGCAAGAATTTAAGAAAGCTCTTAATGTAAATATTAAAAAACATATATTTATTAATAAATTTGTAGATCATGATTATAACAATTTCAAACGATTGCGCACAGAATATATAGAATCTTCGCTAAAAAAAATATCAGCTGAAGGAAGTGATATCAAGGATATTGCAGAAAAAGAAAATAAAAAATTTTCAGAAAGCTATCAATACCCTCAAAAATCTTATAAATATATATTCCATTTTTTAGATATTATCTATGATTTAAAAACAAATAATTCTAAAGAGGTATATGAGACATTTCAAGAGATAAGAGAATCTTTAAAAAAGCAATGGGCTGGTTTTGTATATGATTCTATATATAAAGAATATATTGTTTCTAGCACTGAAATAGAAAAATTATGCGAGCAGGTTAGTAAATTAGAAAATCAGATAAAGTTGCTAATTGACAGTAAAACAGAAACGAAGAATGGAAGTATGACTTTTGACGTAAAAGTATTAGCTCAAGAACTTAATCTGCAAGAAATAAAAGAGATAAAATCAAAAATAGAGAAATATATATCAGATATATTTTATGTTACCAATAATTTTGGAGATCAACAATCCAGAGTTTCTATTATAAAAGGCACTAGCTGCGAAGATATTAATAAGTGGATTGATTCATTGAAAGATATTGTTATTAAATACAAATGGTCTAATTTTATATCAATAGATACAGTATTTAGTGTATTAAATAGTAAATATGTAATAGAAATATCAGAAGACATTCCATATGATTCCGTATTAAATTTGTGGAATATATGCAATAAGGTTAAATCTCTATTTTCTGAAGAGGATTATAATAGTTTTGTAAATAATATAACAGATATATTAAACAATATATATAGCATAACAGTTTATAATCCACCAGCATTCTCTTCTGATATAGACGACTTACCCTTCTAATTATCTATAAGTAGATTGGATTATTTAGAAAGAAAAAAACAGTTTTAAGATATGAATTAAAAAAATCCGAAAAGTAAATTCATAGAAACCGGAGAACGTTGGTTTATATACAGAATATTATGTATTTCACTTATAATTTCAGAATAAACAATGCGGATAAATTGAAAATAGCATTAGATAAATTACTATCTATAAACTTTATCAAACTGAATGATTCGTCTATTTACCCTATTGTAGTAGCTTCATCCAGTGAATCCATTTTATTTGACAAACGCAAAAATACATTATCAACGATAGCAGATCTAAAGAAAGCTGTCGAATTAATGGATCGTTGGATAAATGGATATGTTCCAAATGAACAAGACAAGGAGACTGTTAATATTAAACTTCCTAAAATAAGTAATTTTGACGTACTTAATAAAGTAGCAAACGAATTACGACTTGCTTTTTCTACCGTTATATGTGAATACGAAGGAGGCAAAATTGAAATCGTACAATTTGATCACGGTTCATTTTGGTGTGTAATAAAAGTAGGTACAGCTTTATTACTTTTTACAGGTTTAGCTTGGGCAGGAGCAGTTGTGGCAAAAAAGACAATAGAGTGTAGAAGCGCTTATGAAGTTTATAGAAATGCTTCTGCAAGAAATGAAATGCTAGAGGAATTAAAACGATTAAATAAAGCTCAAATTGACATAGTCATAGAGCAAGAAGCCAAACTTATTCAACAAGAGCATTTTAGCAAAGAAGATAACGAACAGTTAGAAAGAATCAAAAACTCTATCTTAAACATATCGGAACTAATTCTTAAAGGCACAGAAATTCAACCAGCAATCGCCGCACCTGAAGATGTAAAGAATTTATTCCCTGATTTTAGTTGCCTCCCGTTAATAGAGAGTCGAACTAAAAAGTTAACAGAAAACGCTGCCAATAATCAATGAGCATCATTTTTCACTCAGCCAGCGAACAACAGCACCTACAAAGATAAATAGCAAAACCCCTGCTATAATCGAACATGTAACTGTAAAAGCTATCCAAAAATCAAATATCATATTTATCATAGATGATGGTATTTAAGGCAAAGATACGAATTAAAGAACAAGTTAAATCATAAGTAGCATGAAGAAAATTTTATTTTTAATGACAATCATAATCGCCTTTTCCTGCGGAGGTGGTAAAACAGAAGTAATCGGTGCGGATAAATATATCGATACTATCACAGGATTTTCCTGCGAAAAAGCCGCTGTTACAGATAACGGCTTTTTAGTGATTGCTATTGATGCGGATTCGGATTCTGGATATGACATGCTGGCTTCGCAATTCCTTGAAGAAGCTAAAAAAGAAGGCGTATCAGGACTCAAAGGCGTATTGATCGTGGATATAAAAAACGCAAAGTTCGAACAAGGGGCAGTTGTAGGCAAAAGAATTGGAAAAGCTTACAAATAAAGCAAGGGAGTGATTGCCCCCTACTTATTCGATGCTATAAAATCCCAACACATTTCTTTAATCACAGGTTACAATATCGTATAGAAAAACTTATCTTTGCCAAACGAGAAACATTATATCTCTGAATCAATAGCTGATTTTTTACAAATATTTTACATCAGTTATTAATTAGAAAGATAAGAAACAGACAATAAACATATTACAATATATAAATGAAGAGTAAAAGTTTAGTTTCTATCGATCAATGTTCCAAAGAGGACATTCTTCGTATTCTGGATAACGCAAGGAAGTTTGAGGAGAATCCGAACCGGAAATTACTGGAAGGCAAAGTTGCCGCCACCCTGTTCTTTGAGCCCTCTACACGTACGAGACTGAGTTTCGAGACAGCCGTAAACCGTTTAGGTGGACGGGTGATCGGTTTCTCGGACGCTTCCACGACTAGTTCCTCCAAGGGCGAGACCTTGAAAGATACGATCTTGATGGTAAGCAATTACGTGGACTTGATCATTATGAGACATCATCTGGAAGGAGCCGCCCGCTATGCTTCCGAGGTGACGGATGTCCCTATCATCAACGCTGGTGACGGGGCGAACCAACATCCCTCGCAAACCATGCTGGACCTGTATTCCATCCGCAAGACACAAGGCAAGCTAGATAACCTCACCATCACGATGGTCGGCGATTTGAAGTATGGCCGTACGGTTCACTCCTTGATCGTGGGAATGTCTCACTTCCATCCGACCTTCCACTTCGTCGCGCCGAACGAGCTGCGCATGCCGGACGAGCAAAAGAACTTCTGCGACAAGCACGGGCTCAAATACGAGGAGCATACCGATTTCACGGAAGATATCATCAACCAGACGGATATCCTTTATATGACCCGTGTACAACGTGAGCGTTTCACAGACTTGGAAGAGTACGAGCGGGTAAAGAACGTGTATATCCTGCGTAACGACATGCTGAGAAACAGCCGTGAGAACCTGCGTATCTTACATCCGCTACCCCGTGTGAACGAGATCGCTTACGATGTAGATGACAATCCAAAGGCTTATTACATCCAGCAGGCACGCAACGGGCTGTTCGCACGCCAAGCTATCATTTGCGAAGTTTTAGGTATATCTATCGACGAATAAAAACGAAGTTTTATGTCAGCAGAAAAGAAAAAAGAGTTGCAGGTAGCCGCTTTAGAGAACGGTACCGCCATAGACCATATTCCTCCCAGCCAATTATTCAAGGTAGCCTCTTTACTGGGACTGGAGAAAATGAACAATACGATCACGATCGGCAATAATTTCCATAGCAACAAGATGGGATGCAAGGGTATGATCAAGATCGCCGACAAGTTTTTCGAGGAGGACGAGATCAACCGTATCGCCATGATCGCCCCGAATATTATATTGAACATTATCCGTGATTATGAGGTTGTAGAGAAGAAGACGGTTACTTTACCCGACGAGCTGATTGGCTTGGTCAAATGTAACAATCCGAAATGTATCACCAATAATGAGCCGATGCTTTCCCGCTTCCACGTGATCGACAAGGAGAAGGGAACCATTAAATGTCATTATTGCGAACGTAAGATTAATAAAGAGGACATAATCATTAGATAATTGAAAATTAAGAATTGAGAATTGAGAATTAGCTTTACGGAATCTTTAATTCTCAATTCTCAACTTTCAATTATAAAAACGCAGTTTTTATTATGAAGCATGATTGGAAACCGGGAACCATGATCTATCCATTGCCTGCCGTAATGGTGAGTTGTGGGAATGAGCCTTCCGAGTACAATATAATAACAGTCGCATGGGTCGGTACGATTTGTACGAATCCGGCGATGTGTTATATATCCGTACGTCCGGAACGATTCTCTTATCCGATCTTGAAGAAGAATATGGAATTCGTCATCAACTTGACGAATCGTGAGCTGGCCTACGCCACGGATTGGTGCGGGGTAAACTCAGGGAAAGACCATCATAAATTCGAGGAGATGAAGCTCACTCCCGGAAAAGCGACCGTCGTTAACGCCCCTACGATAGACGAGTCTCCGCTTTGTATCGAATGCCGGGTAAAAGAGGTAATCGCTCTCGGAAGTCATGATATGTTTATCGCTGATGTCGTAAACGTACAGGCCGATGACCGATATCTAGACCCAGAGACAGGGGCTTTTGATATGCAGAAAGCGGATCTTTTGGCTTACTCGCATGGTAAGTATTACGGGTTAGGTGAATTTGTCGGTAAATTCGGCTGGTCCGTGAAAAAGAAAAAATAACGGTATGAAAAAAGTCTACCTTATAGGAGCGTTGCTATCTTTCGGTCTGTTAGCAGAAGCCCAGAGCTTCATGCGTTTCGAGGACAAGGCATTCAACTTTGGAGCCAAAGTGGGATTCAACGCCACTTTCCCAGTCATAAACTCCCTTTCCATCAATGGGAAGGAAGCGGAGAATATAGACATCGAATATAAGGTAGGTTATCTGGCCGCGGTCTTTTGCCGGGTCAATATCGAACGGTTCTTCCTCCAGCCTAGTTTCTCATGGCATCGTTCTGAGGGAAATATCCGTTTTTCCATACCTCAAAGTTTGCCGGAAAATAATATGATGTCCAATACATCGGCAACTACCGACCTCTTGATGATGAAAACCAGTTCCTTAGAGGTTCCCATAATGGTAGGCTATAACCTAGTGAAGAAAGGGCCTTACGGACTTAGCCTTATGGTCGGCCCCAAATTAAAATACAACTATAAGATCGCCTATACGGTAGAGTCTTCCACCACGCACGTAGAATACGTGAATGACAACACCCCGTTCGGAGTCAATATCGCTACGGGCGTAGGGGTTAGCATCGGACGGCTATTCTTCGACTTTGTCTATGAGTTCGGATTGAATCAAGTGGAATCCGATTTCGAGAAAGTCAACAACCCGGTTCCCGAGATTAATTATGATATCAATATTGACAAGCGAACGAACGTGATGAGTATCTCACTCGGCGTACTCTTCTAAAAAGACATTTTACCCATTTTTCAAGTACTTGACCAAAACCTTATCGATCCGGGCGCCATCCATATCTACGATCTCGAACTCAAAGTCCAGCCACTTTAATTTCTCACCCGTCTTCGGTACACGTTCCAATATCTCTAGGATCAAGCCGCTCAAGGTATTATAATCATGCTCGGCATACAAATCCTCCATGTCGAAATATTCCAAGAAATCATAGAAAGAATATTGGCCGTCCACCAACCAAGTACCATCCTCACGTTGTATGATCTCGGACTCCTCTCCGACTTCCGGTACTTGCCCGATCAAGCCTTCCATAATATCCTTCAAGGTTACGATACCTTGAATGCCTCCGAACTCATCCGTAACGAGTCCATATTTCACGTGTGTCTGCTTGAAAGATTCCAAGGCGTTATATACGCTCTGGTTCTCGGGAACGAACTGTGCCGGGCGGAGTACTTGGTTGATCGAGAAATCCGGTTGATCGATCCTTCCGAACAAATCTTTCAGATAAACGACCCCTACTATATTATCGAACTTCTCCGAGGCCACGGGATATATATTAAATAAGTTCTCCTCCACTTTCTCCCGAATCTTCTCCGTACTATCCGTCACATCCAGCCAAACCAGCTCGCTACGATGCGTCATGATAGAACCCACGTTACGGTCTCCCAGATTAAAGACCCGCTCTACGATGTCCTGCTCTACCTCTTGCACCTCGCCACCATCAAAGCCCTCTTTCACGATCGCCTTGATTTCTTCCTCTGTTACCCTATTTTCCTCTTTCGTATCCACGCCCGTCATCTTCACAGCCAACGCCGTACTCTTTGATAGTAACCAAACAAAAGGAGAAGATATCAAGGAAAGAAAATTCATGGGTTTAGCAACTAACATAGAGACCTTCTCGGCACACCCCATGCCGATCCGCTTCGGTACCAACTCTCCGAATATAAGTGTAAGATACGTCACGATAATAACGATCGTCGTTTTAGCGATCCCCAACGCATACGGTTCTAGGGCCGGTATTTGCGCTATTATAACAGCGAAATTATGAGCTAACGCCTCGCCAGAGTACAAACCGGTCAAGATACCGATCAAGGTAATTCCGATCTGGATGGTTGAGAGAAACTTATCCGGCTCATTTGCCAGCTTCAAAGCAGTACCCGCAGATTTATTACCACGTTTCGCTTCGGTTTCCAACCTAGCCTTCCGGGCCGAGACCAAAGCGATTTCCGACATCGCAAGAATTCCATTCAGTAAGATAAGGCCAATAATAATGACTATTTCCATTAATTAATTTATAGTTTGATTATGCTGCGAAGATATATAAATACTTTAATATATAAAACAAGACACCTAAGTGTCTGCGCTTACATTTAACTAAAAAACCTTACGAATCCCTTGCGGTTTCAAAAGAAAGGCGTACTTTTGCATGACAAATACAAAGTGTGATTAGAAATGCTCGATAAAATTAAGGCTCTGCTTCAAGAAGTAGAGAATATGAAAGCGGCAAATGCCGAGGAACTAGAAGCTTTACGTATAAAGTATCTCAGCAAAAAAGGCGAGATATCGGCGTTGATGAATGATTTCCGTAATGTAGCGGCTGATCAAAAACGTGAGGTTGGTAAATACTTGAACGAACTGAAGGAAACAACCCAGAGCAAGATCAACGAATTAAAAGAAAGCTTTGAGAATGTACAGACCGCAAACGATGATATCGATTTGACTCGTACGGCTTACCCGATCGAACTAGGCACTCGTCATCCTCTATCACTTGTAAAGAAAGAAATTTGCGATATATTCGGACGGTTAGGATTCAGCATCGCTGAGGGACCGGAAATCGAGGACGATTGGCATGTCTTCTCTTCCTTGAATTTCGCCGAGGACCATCCTGCCCGCGATATGCAAGATACGTTCTTTATCCAGCATAACCCGGATATATTGCTTCGCACACATACTTCTTCCGTACAGACCCGAGTAATGGAAAAGCAAGAACCGCCTATCCGTATCATCTGTCCGGGACGTGTATATCGTAATGAGGCTATCTCCTATCGTGCTCACTGTTTCTTCCATCAAGTAGAAGCGTTATATGTAGATAAGAACGTCTCATTCGCCGACTTAAAACAAGCCTTGTTGTTCTTCGCCAAGGAAATGTTCAGTCCGGATACAAAAATTCGCTTGCGTCCTTCTTACTTCCCGTTCACGGAGCCATCCGCCGAGATGGACATCTCCTGCAACATTTGTGGAGGTAAGGGTTGCCCCTTCTGTAAAGGAACCGGTTGGGTAGAGATCCTCGGTTGCGGTATGGTAGACCCGAACGTGCTTGAGAACTGCGGTATCGATAGCAAGGTTTATTCAGGCTACGCATTGGGAATGGGTATCGAGCGTATTACCAATTTGAAATACCAAGTAAAAGACTTACGCATGTTCTCGGAAAACGATGTTCGTTTCTTGAGACAGTTTGAGTCGGCCAATTAAATTGAAAACCTAAATCATTTACCATCTCCCCGGGCCTTAACCTAGCCCGGGGGAAACACACTAGGTTAATTATGATAAAGGTTTTTCTTTTAATAATAGGAGGAGCTATCGGATCTGCGCTACGGTTTGGAGTTTCCACGTGGGTGCAACGATCGATGCTTTACTCCTTTCCTTTTGGTATCTTGTCGGTCAATGTGACCGGCTCCTTTTTAATCGGCTTCTGCTGGAGTATAGCGGAAGCCTATAATTTTTCTATCAATACAAGAGCCTTCCTATTCACTGGCCTTTTCGGTGGTTTCACGACTTTCTCTTCTTTCGCTCTCGACACGATGGTACTTATGCGTACCGGAGAATACAAGATGGCACTACTCAATGTACTTGCCAGTAATATCCTTGGTTTGATAGCGGTCTTCCTTGGGATCATACTTGGGAAGAATATCATTACAATGATCAAGTAAATAAATAAAAAAACACGGCACAAGTCAGTCATGACAAGGCCGTGTTATATCGAATAAAGCTGTTTCCAAATTATCTATTTACTAACCTCAAGAATACTTTCTTAGAAAAATAAGAAGCTCTATTTTTCCGATATAATTGCCATCCAGATTATAGCTAATCAAATCATGTCCCCATCCATTAAACAGCAAACGCCCGTTCAACTCGTCCACCAAGCAGTCTACGTTTCTATAGCCACCCGGATCCTTCCCTACATGCCCTATCTGACATTTAAACTTTCCTGTAGCCTTATCAAACAAAAGACATTGCCGGTTAGCGGAAGTGATCAGAATATATTTATCCAATAACTTGATATCAGGAGAACTTCCGACTAGACAATCATCCCTCGTCTCTAAAGGGACATACCGGATCTCATCAAAATAATCAGAGGCTTTCAGCTCGGCAGGCGATGAGATAGCTTTACCTACCTCAATCACCCGCTTGCTCGCTTCTTCGTTTTCACGCTCCATACAGGAGGTTAGAAACATTCCCGCACAGAGGGAGCCGAACAAGCCTACCTTGCATATATACGCGAAAATCATTTCTTCAATTTTATCTCGATAACGCCATTACGACCTTTCTCTCCGAATTTAGCGATCGCCTCGTTTCCTTTGTACACATTCATAGACGCAATACGATCGGGATTCAAATTGTCCATCCTCTCTTTAGAAGATTCCATCCCATCGATGTAGACAATACCGGAGAAAGAGGACTTTTCCTTTGATGCCTCCTTAGCAGCCTTCTCATTGATGTCTATGGCTTTCATGGCCTCCTCTATGGCTCGGTTGATCTCCGGTTGAATCTTCTCCATCTCGGCGGCGATAGTCTCATTTATCTTGGCGGCCTCTATCGCCGCTTGCACAGCCTTGTCGATCTCAGCCTGGTGTTTCGCCATTTCCGCAGAAACGATCTCGTCGATATTCGCCGCTTTCACTGCCTCTTCAACCGCCTTGTCAATCTCCGGCTGGTATTTCTCCATCACGGCCGAGACCTTTTCCTGTATCGCTTGCATATCTTTTTCAGAAACGACCGAATCCCTTGCGAGGGTCTCAACTTCTACATTTCTTTTAGGCTCTTTTTTTTCCTGAACCGGAATAATTTCGCTAATTTTGACACTCGAAATCTTCTCCAATTCGTGAGAGATTTCCGGACGGGCAAAGGCTACCACCGTTAAGGCTGCCAACGGGAGTACATACAGATACTTCAACCGTGCCCATGGACTTGATTTTTGTTTTAACATCATAGCTATTCGCTTTTTAAGTGAACTGTGATTAAAGCTGTTGGCCATAGAAGTGAAGCGCTGTGAACCAACAGCTTTTTTAATTAATAATAATTGATATCTTTTTGCGTCGACGCCTTGATTTAATACGCTCTCGTCGGCCTCGTATTCATGGATATTTTGCAATTCCTGTCTCAACAACCAGACAGATGGGTTGAACCAATGGAACAGGATACAAATCTCGGAGATCAGCAGATCAATGGAATGACGGGCTTTTATATGCGCCATCTCATGCGTCATGATCTCTATCCCACTTTCCTCAAAATCCTTCCGGCTTATTACGATCGTTTGCATCCAACTGAACGGGGCGACTGGTTGGTCCGTAAGAATCAGATGGATTCCGTCCACCAGCTTCGGTGTACCTTGTCTCATCAACCGAAACAAGGCATAAAATGAATATGCGAATTGACAAAGCGTTAATATCCCTCCGATTATATAGGCTATCACCATAACTCGTAACCATACAGGTTGGCTAGCGGATTCTGCCGACGTTCTCATGGAAACCGCCGCTAGCAAATTCTCCAAATCCATGACCGGACGCTGAATGGCCGTCGCTTTCTCCAAAGTAATCTCACAAAATGGGATGATAACCGAAAGCATGATCAAGCTTAATAAAGCGATCCGGTTGAAACGATGGAAGGTATCACGGCTCAACAATAGCTTATAAAACAGATAAAATATCGTCAAGCACACGGATGATTTAAGGATATATACAAAGAAGATTCCCATATTCGCTCTTATTTACGATTCCCTTGTTCTACATCATCTATTAGTTTTCGCAGATCATCCACAGAGATATCCTCTTCCTTGATCAGCGTAGAGACAACCCCCAGATAAGAATTATTGAAATACTTAGCGATCACATTTTTCAAAGTACCGTTACTATACTCCTTTTCTGTTAAGACCGCATAATATTGATAGCTATTCCCGAAATTCTTATGGGCGAGGAAACCTTTCTCCTCCAAGCCTCGGACAATCGTAGAAAGGGTATTGAAATGAGGTTTAGGCTCCTCGTAATATTCAAGTAACTCTTTCACGAACAGTGGGCCTTTCTGCCAGAACCAGCCCATGATTTCTTCTTCTTTCACCGTAAGTCGTTTCATAACCTTATCTTGTTTGCGACAAAGTAACTAAAACTTTTAGTTACCAAACTAATTTGTATAGTTAATAAACTAAAAGAGATAGTTTATTCATTGATCCAATCAAAAAAACCGCCCCGGGAATGTCCGGGACGGCCTCTATTATATCCAGATGTTTGAATGATTAGGCGACAGGAATCGTTCCGCCAATCAAGATCACAACCAATAAGGCCAAGATAGCGTACAACTCTGGGAATACGGCCATTACCATCGTAGCACCGAATACGTTGTGTCCGGCACCAACACCAGCGATACCATTCGCGCAAACTTGAGCTTGGCGGATTGAAGAGTAAAAACCAGCGAAACCTAACACTAAACCAGCGCCGAAAACAGCCGTAGCGGCCAACATGGAAATATCAGCGACCAAGAACTTCTGCATCATAAAGTAGCCCACGAATCCATACAAACCCTGTGAAGAAGGCAACGCACTTAAAGCGATGTACGTACCCAGAGCATCCGGATTTTTCTTCATCGCACCTACCACCGCATTACCTGCGATCGTAACACCATAACTACTGCCGATAAAAGTTAAACCTGTCATCAACGCAATACCTACATAAGCTAATAAAATTGGTTCCATAATAAAATGTGTTTTTAAATTATTCTTTTATTGTTTTATTTTCTCGTTTAATTGTTATGCTTTTCTGAATGGCTCATAGGCCTTACCTCCACCTTCGAACTCCGCGTTCTTGTAATATTCCACGAAGATCAAACGAAGCGGGTGTACCAAGGAGCTGATCGTACAAAGAGCGATATTGATGGAGTGACCCACTAACAAGATCAATAACATACAGATCGCACGTGCCATGATATTCATACCGTCTGTCATCGTAACCGCCAACGTATTAAATACGCCACCCAAGATGGAACCGGTCAGACCGATAGCGAACAAACGAATGTATGATAACGTATCCCCCAGCAATCCGGAGGCCATATTGTACGTGTTCCAAAGTCCGGTACCAAAGTTCAAGAATACGTTCTTGCCCGGTGTATTGTACAAATAAGCGACAACCAGACCCAAGATGGCGATTCCGTAACATACCATAACGACAGCGTTCGGCAAGTGAACGTTCAACATCGGAAGTCCGAACGCCAATGCCAAGGATATGATCACGAACACCCAAGCGAACGGAGCGATACTGTGTTTCGTTCCTTTCTGTATCTTGATCTTGTAAGCAGCGACACATTTACCGAATATGATCTGTACCAAACCGATGACAATAGAGAATGTCATCAAGTTGTCGCTATTCACAAAGTAGTTCTTGATCTTTGACAAAGCCGGGATATCCGCCAAGGCCACTCCGAAGAAAGATCCCGTACAAGTACCCACCAATAAGGCGGCAAAGCCTAAATACTGGAACAAGGTCAAATAAGGCTTGAAATCCGGGTTCACCTTCTTCTTCAAGATCGTACAAGCGATCATGACCAGCAAACCATATCCGCCATCGCCGAAACAAAGTCCGAAGAACAGCATAAAGAACGGGGCGAACAACGGGGTCGGATCAAGTTCACCGTAATTAGGCAAGGAGAACATCTTCGTGATAGGCTCGTACAGCTTACTGAATTTATTATTCCGTAGCTTGATAGGCACCTTATCCCCATCCTCGATCTCTAATTGCTGGAAGAAATAACCTTGCTTATCCAGCTCGTGCTCCAAGGCCGGAGCGTTTTCCGTCGGCACCCAACCTTCCAACAACATGAGCTTATCACCCGCTTGCCGATCTGTCTGCACTAACGCATTAGAAAGATTAAACTCGTCCTGCAGGTTCTTATCGAATTCCTCCAACGTTTTATAATCCCCCACGGCACGATGTTTCAGCTCATCCTCCACATTCTGGATATCCTTGGTACGTTGATCCAGACGGGCACGCAACTTCGCCAATCCTTGAACCGGCATCTTCGGACGTTCAGCGTCTATATCGATCAAGGTACCTTCCTTGGTAATCGTGATAAAATACGTTACCGATTGGAAGTTATTGATCAGAATGGCGTTATACAGCACGCCCCATTCCGGCTCGTACTTAGCAGTAGGACAGGTAAAGAACGTAACATCGTATCCCGCTCTTTTCAGACGGTTGATATTCTGATAACTGAACTCACCCCATATTTCCATATAAGCCAGATCCTTCTCGATCGATTGCTTGGAAGCGATCAATTGCGCTTTCTTATCTTGCAATTCCTCTATCTTACGCACCAACTTCAAGCCTTCCTCTTTCGTCAACTCACGGGCCGGGGCAAACTTAACGTCTTTCTCCGCCGCATGGAGGTTCTTAAAGTAACGCATCAGCGTATTGATCTGTTTACGCTCAGCCAGAAGCTCTTGCAACCTCTCGTTATCCATCACGGAGTTTGTCTCCTTGATATGGACGACACCTAAGTCACGAAGCGTAGAAAGGAACGTATCATACTCCTTATGGTACACCATAAAGGCATATTTACTCATCTTTACTATCATACCTCGGCCTCCTCTTTTTCTTCTTTTGCCTTACGTTTCTCCTGATTGGCTCTCATGATCTTCTGTGAGGACTTAGAAAGACTCTCCTCGTCTTCCATAAACCGTTTCACCTTACGGATCGCATCCTTATAACCCGGAATCTGTACCTTCTCAAACAGGTTCACCTTCTGAGTGGTCTTTTTCCTAGCATGCTCCAACAACTCCAGCTTCATGCCCGAGAACTCCGCCTCGATACCGGTACGAGCCAGCTTTTTCAGCAACTCGATACCATCCGTATACCATGCGGGGGCATTAAAGAGACTATAGTGTCCGATCTCGAACTTGATCTCGTCCAATAACGGGACGATCACGCCGGCGATCTTCTTCGTGGAGAGCGTAACGTCCTTCACGGAGATCAGCTCCGGATTGAACTCGTTCCACAAAGCCACCATATTCTCGTAACTCTGAATCTCTCGTTCTAGCTGAAGTTCCAATTTATTCACTTCGTCCTTGGTCCGCTTCACCTCGATACGCAGGGCGCTCTCCTTGCTCTTGATCGTAGGCAGGGAGCGTTCACGCATCTTCAGTTGCTTTTCCAATTGCTGAAGAGAGGTTTTATTATATTGAAACTTTATTGCCATGTTTATTTAATTTACTTCCAGTACTTATCAACCAATCCTTGTTTGATATTTACCTCCTCCGGGCTGAAATATCTAGCGAACAATCCCCAAGCTACGTCCAGCATCTCCGTCGTATCCAAGTTTACGTCGATAGCCAACAGCTTAGAAGAATAATCCTTGGCGAAAGACAAGGTACGGTTGTCGTAGTCGGTCAAGTCGAAACCATTCTCCAGCTTGGTCTTAGCGTTGGCGGCATCGGCATACAAACGTACGGCGGCGTTCATTACCTGTGGATGATCCTCACGGGTCTTCTTTCCGGTTACCAGCTGTTTCAAACGAGACAAGCTTCGGAACGGATCGACGATGACCTTACCCACATCGCTATCACGACGCAAATACAACTGACCTTCCGTGATATAACCCGTATTATCAGGTACGGCATGCGTGATATCACCACCGGATAAGGTCGTTACGGCGATAATCGTGATGGAACCTCCCGCCGGGAATTGAACGGCTTTCTCGTAAATCTTCGCCAAATCCGAATACAAGGAACCCGGCATAGAGTCCTTAGACGGGATCTGGTCCATACGGTTTGATACGATCGCCAAGGCATCGGCGTAGTTGGTCATATCGGTAAGCAATACCAAGACCTTCTCGTTCTTCTCCACGGCGAAATACTCAGCGGCGCTCAACGCCATATCCGGGATCAAGATACGCTCTACGGACGGGTCCTCGGTCGTGTTGATAAAACTAACGATACGGTCTAGGGCACCGGCGTTACTAAATGTATTCTTAAAGAACAGGTAGTCGTCGTTCGTCATACCCATACCTCCCAAGATAATCTTATCGGACTTCGCACGCAAGGCTACCATCGCCATAACTTGGTTGAAAGGCTGGTCGGGGTCGGCGAAGAACGGGATCTTCTGACCGGTTACCAAGGTATTATTCAAGTCGATACCGGCGATACCCGTAGCGATTAATTCAGAGGGTTGTTTACGACGTACCGGGTTCACGGACGGACCACCGATCTCGACCTCACGTCCCTCGGGGATCGGACCGCCATCGATAGGCTCGCCATAAGCGTTGAAGAAACGTCCGGCTAACTGGTCACCTACTTTCAA
>NZ_FR885267.1:29925-42358 GCF_000436315.1 Parabacteroides sp. CAG:2
GGATACCTTCCGTTCCGGAGAATACCTGCAACGTCACCTCGTCGCCGATAATCTTTACCACCTGAGCCAGCTTTCCGTCTACAGAGGCCAACTCATCATACCCAACTCCCGTTGCTTTCAGCGAACAGGTAGCTTTTGTGATCTGGGTAATCTTCGTATATATTTTTTGAAATGCTTTTGTTGCCATAACTCTTTTAATTTTCGATTCTCTCCTTCAAAAGTTCATCCAGTTCCGTATTAAACTTCTTGAATTGGTCACTCTCATATTCCGAATAGTTCATCTGCTTAAAGATGTTGATCATCTTCTTAAAGTAGTCCATAACCTCAAGGAAGTTATCAAACTTAAACTCTGAACGGCAAACATTTACGACTCTATCCAGCATGAATTCCTGACGTTGCAACGGAGTAACCGCATCAATGGCATCGAAAGCATCCTGTTGCAAGATCACGAAGTCGATCAACTCGGACTTCCAGAATGTAACGTGATACTCGACAGGCACACCATCATCACCCAAGATATTGATTTGCTCGGAGATCTCCTTACCACGCAACATACGGGTCTTGATCTCGTTTACTTTCTCGATCCATTCCGGGGAGATATGTTTAGCGATGTATTCCTGAAACTCCGGATACTCGATATACTTGGAATAACTCTCGATCGGGTTTACGGCCGGATAACGTTTACGGTCGGCACGCTCCTGCTCCAAGGCATAGAAACAACGGGCCACCTTCTTCGTATTCTCGGTCACTGGCTCCTTCAAGTTTCCACCGGCCGGCGATACCGTACCGATGAAAGTGACGGAGCCTGTAGCGTTGTTATTCAAATGAACGAATCCCGCACGAGCGTAGAAGTTCGCCACGATAGCGGACAAGTCCATCGGGAAAGCATCCGGTCCCGGCAACTCCTCCAAACGGTTGGACATCTCACGCAAAGCCTGTGCCCAGCGGGAAGTAGAGTCGGCCATCAACAGAACCTTCAAACCCATGCTGCGATAATACTCGGCGATGGTCATCGCCGTATATACGGATGCCTCACGAGCGGCTACCGGCATGTTGGATGTATTGGCGATAATGATCGTACGTTCCATCAATTTACGTCCCGTATGCGGGTCTACCAATTCCGGGAACTCCGTAAATACCTCTACGACCTCATTCGCACGCTCACCGCAGGCGGCGATAATCACGATATCCGCTTCCGCTTGTTTAGAGATAGCGTGCTGAAGCACCGTCTTACCCGTACCGAACGGACCGGGGATAAATCCGGTACCACCCTCAACGATCGGGTTCACGGTATCGATCGTACGAACGCCCGTCTCCAGCAATTTGAATGGACGGGGCTTTTCCTTATAACAAGTGATGGCTTTCTTTACCGGCCATTTCTGGATCATCGTCACGTTTACGTCCGTGCCATTTTCGTCCGTAAGGACAGCCATCGTATCATTGATGGTGTATTGTCCGGCTGGAACCACCGACTTCACAATATAAGATCCCTCGAACTTAAAGGGGACCATAATCTTATGAGGTTGGAAATTCTCGTCCACCTCTCCCAGCCAATCACCGGCGCTCACGGTATCGCCCGCTTTAGCCAGAGGCTTGAAATCCCACATCTTATCATTGTCCAACGCAAACGTATAATCGCCACGTTTCAAGAATACACCTTCCATCTTGTCCAAGTCATTCTGCAAACCGTCATAGTTGCGGGACAACATACCCGGACCCAGCGTAACTTCCAACATATGCCCTTGGAATTCAGCCTCGTCGCCGACACGCATACCACGTGTGCTCTCAAATACTTGTACAAAGGCATTCTTTCCTATCACCTTGATTACTTCCGACATCAGCTTCACGCCTCCGACAGAAATGTAACAGATCTCATTCTGAGAAACCGGACCATCCACCTCTACGGTTACTAGGTTGGATACGATTCCTTTTACAATTCCTTTCGTAGCCATAATTTATTTTATATTGTTTCTTTTAAATTCTTCCAACGCATTCTCACTACCCATCTTCATGGCGCCTACCAATTCACGGAAAGTCTTCTCGCCTCTCGCCTTATCCAAGGTTACCCAGCGCTCTATCATCTCCAATTTCAATAAATAAGCGAATACACTCTCTATGTCGAACGTCTTGAAGAAGGTATTATCGTCCAGCCATTTCCATTTCAAAAGATCGATTTTCTTCTCACGAACGATCAGATCGGTCTCTTCGGCGATGCGTTGTAACTCGGGCAAATATTCCACGGAATCGCCCAAGCCGAAATCACGGGCGTTCGACGTACGGATATTTTCTGCTATCTCATTATGCCCCACGATATAATTGGCCTTATCAAATCCATATTTACGGCAAGTGATCGCAGTAAGAACATTGTTGATATTCAGGTTAAGCTCGAACCAATCGGCCACGAACTTATTCCCACATTTCATGGCATATTCATAATATAACGCAGCCAAGCGGTCTTCCCATGATATATATTCTTTCTCATTTTTGGTGTCCTTAGCCTCTTCGGCTAGATACAGTTTAAAAAAGTCCACGAAATAAGGCGGGAGATTATCATTTTTGGGAATTTTTTCCTCATCCTTCAACGCTTTATATAAAGTATTGAACTCATCATACGTTATTCTTCCTCTTTGATCCGGATCGGAGTCCGGTCTTTTAGCGTGAGCCAGCAGATTTATATTATCATATTTCAAATAAAATAAATCAATCAGCCTTTTATCCTTAGAAGATAGCATATCCTCTATTTCTGTCCGGAACTCACAGACTGAATAGGCTAGTTTACTATCATCCAACGCTATGTTAGGAAGTCCGGAGATTAAGTAGTAATACTTACTCATATCAGAACAGCATTTCTACTAATTGCGGACGCAAGAACTCTTTAAAGAACTCGATGAACTCGTCTTCGCCAAACGTCACTTTATAAGAGCCATCCGCCGGGATAATAGAGAAAGACGCTTTCTTTCCGCTTACCTTCTCGATCTTATACCCTTTCTCCAACAAACCTTTGGCATTGGCCTCAAAATACGCCTTCAAGCCCTCGGCATCAGAAGCTTGGATGGTCAAGAACTCATTAGCGGGCCAGCTTTTCACAAGCTCGAGGATCACTTTCTGCATATAGGCGGGATCCATCAACGCCGCTTTCACATTCGAACTAGCGATATCACCAGTGATAAGGTTTGTCACCTCGCTCTTTAATGCCTCGACAGACTGGGTGGCGAACAATTTCAATTCGGCTTCCGTATTCTTCTTCAACTCGGCAGCTTGTTTCTCGGCAGCCGCTACGATACGTTTCGCTTCCGCTTCCGCATCTTTAAGAATCGTATCCTTTTGAGCATTGGCCTCAGCGATTATACGCCCCGCTTCTTCGTTCCCCTTCTCTACACCTTCCTTGTAGATCTTGTCTGTTAGTTCCTGAATCTTTGTATCCATTTCCTATTATGTATTTGAATTGTATTTTTCAATAGTAAACGCCCACAAAGTTATTATTTTTCACGGATTAACATCAAAATAAGTGTGAAATCAAGCTAAAAAATAACACTAGTCAAGTAAAATTCTATTTACATTCGTCTATATTGTATTTTTGTTCGTCTATTTGTATCTTTGTGAGTCAAAATACAAAATTAACATGTTTACGATTAGAAAAGCGACTATTGATGACCGTTCTCTTATTCATGACCTTGCCTCACGCATTTGGGAGAACACGTATGGAAAGATACTTTCTAAAGAGCAATTGGATTATATGTTCGATATGATGTACGCTCCGGATAACATTCTTAAACAAATGGAAGAGTTACATCATCAATATTTTATTATATTGGCGGACGATATGCCGGCAGGCTATTTATCCATAGAGAAAACAGGTGAAAACACGTACAATTTTCAAAAGATCTATTCCCTACCGGAAATGCATGGCACGGGAATCGGGCGTTTTATCATCGAACAAGGTATTAACTATTTGAAGGAGGTACATACCGGACCTTTCACTATAGAATTATATGTAAACCGCTACAATCCCGCCATAGGCTTCTACAGACATATGGGATTACGGGAAATAGGCACACGGGACCATCATATAGGAAACGGCTATTTCATGAACGATTATATCATGGGCATGGAAGTGGAGAATAAATAGACAGTCATCCCCTATTCATATATTTATATATAGAATAGGGGATGATGATTGTCAACGGGTCTTCCCTCTTTTCGGATTACGAGGTTTCTCTAGGATTCGTACACTACTAACTTTTACAGAGTAAATAACAGCGATCCTATCATTCTTCGGATTCTCAATCGCAAGTTGAGAGTTCCAGATTTTCTTTTCTTGTTTTTTATCCATAACGCTACAATTTAATAGTTCATATTTAATAAGTCAAACCTTGACTGTCTTTTTCTCTTTTCCTTCCGCTATCTCAACCAGATAAACCCCGGCGCAAATACAGATAATGGCGAACGTCTGTGTCCAACTGAAACGGTCTTGCCCGATCAATAGGGATGTAATCGTTGCCACGATCAAGATCAGATAGCCATAAATAGCCACCAACGTAGTTTTCAAATACTTCAATCCGATAGGAATCAACAGATAACTGATTACCGTAGGGAAAATAAGCACAAACATCAATACGGCAAAAGGCCACCAATGAAATGGCTCCGAGAATAAAGGAGCATGAAAGCCTTCTATCGGCAAAATCAATAGACTGGAGAAAGCGGCGCCCGTGAATGTATATCGAAGCATCGTCATCGTCCCTACTTTTTGTAAGATCCGCTGGCTTAATACCAGATACACGGCATAAAACACGGAGCTAGCCAGACATAGCATATTCCCATTAAAAGCGTCCGCCGCTAAATCGTCGCTTTGCTGGGTCAAGATGCAAACCAAGGCCCCGGATAAACCAATCAAGATACCGAGTATTTTCATCCAAGTAGCCTTTTCCTTATAAAAGAATACCATAATCAAAAATACCCAGATCGGTTGCAAGCTCGTGAAAATAGAACTCGAGACCGGCGTTGTCTTACTAAGCCCCACTAAATAAAGAAACATAAAACCATAGATACCGATAGCGCCTAGTAAGAATAGCCACACCTTATCTTTCGTCGTAGAAACCTCCGGTTTCATAAACCAGCCGATCACCCAAAACGCCACGGCCGCAAACACGCATCGGAAAGAAGCGCCCGTCAACGGGCTCATCCATAAGGGAAGCAAGTATTTCAAGGCGTTCATATTCAATCCACTGAAAGTTTTTGAGACCACCATGCTAATATTAGCTTCTGTTTTCTTATTTTTCACTGTCTATCGTTTTTTAGTTTTATATTCGTAAATCATATTTTATCGTTGAAAAGGAACGAGTCTCGTTTTACATAAGCCCAGATCGTAGCGACCAGCGCAATACAGAGATTAAAAATAAACGCGAATTGCTGGCTCTTGACATGGAGCATAGACTGGAAGAAATCGATAATAAACGGACAAAGTAATATCGCCAAATAATTCATCGCCATCACGAAAGCTAATGCCAATGTAACTTTCTCAGGAATGGCCGTACGAGTCGTTTTATCATAAGCGATTGGCTGGATAACACCATATCCGAAACCGATAAAAATACATCCCAATCCAATTAGCCATTCCGTACGAGATATCAAAATCAAGGCCATCCCTAAAGCGATCGCCAATAGACTGACAAATTTTGTCTTTTGCTTAAATAAATCAACGATCTGATTCAAGATAAAACCGGGAGCCATAATAGCCAAGAAAAACAATGATATCATTAATCCGGAATTACCGCTTGTAAACTTATATTCCTTCATTAAAAACGGTAAGTTAAAGCTGACAATAATCACTAAATACGTAGCCAATCCATAAAAACACATGATTTGTACCAGATGCTTTATATCCACACCATATTTACCCGGAACCGTGACGGGATCTGCCGTAACAGGGGCTTTCACTTCTGATTTCGATACGATCGCCGACTCATTTTCCATACTCCTTTTCAAGTATACGGAAAGTACGATGGAAATCAAGGGCAATAGATAAACGGCAAACGGTAAATGCCAATTCACCTCCGCCAGATATCCCGTTAAGATCGTGGCTAATACCAACGTTACATTCGTAATAGCAGAACTTAAACCAAATTGCTTCGTCCGGTATTTCCCGATAAAGAAACGAGATATCAAACCGGTCGATAAGGGTACGATCAAGCCAGATCCGATTCCCATTAAGGCGCTCACCGCTATCAACTGCCACATCTTATTAGAGAGTAAGTATAGAATACCACTTAGGGCAAAGATCACCAAGCCTAATTGCAATAGACGTATCTCATTTACTTTCTCCGTTAATTTACCCGACAATATAATAAATGGAATTATCAATAACGATGGCAAAGAGGAAAGCATCTGGATATCCAGTTCCGTAGAATGAGGAAAAATAACGGAAAGTTTCCCTAATATCGGAGAAACCGCTAAACCCGGTAATGCATTTAAAGCGGAGATAGACCATATCCCTACCAGAGTTATAAGGGGAATTGTGCCCCGGCCTGTCTGTATTCTCATAAAGATTTAGTTTTACGTTTTTATCTAATCAAAACAAACATTTTATGTGAAAGTTCATCATTTTCGCTCTTTCCAAGAGGACTGGACTTGTATCGCTAATAAACCCCAAATAATGTAAATCCAAAAAACATTCCAATCCATAATCTGTTTTGGCATAAACGCTCAGTGGAAGCAGTATTCCATTGACTCAAATCATTTTATTAACAAAAAAACTAAAGAAAAATGAAAGACTCAAATTTCAGAAATGGCGATGCCAAAACAGCGATTTTTGGCTCAGAAGTGATGTTGACACCCTCTCCAGTAGATAAGATTCCTGATGGCCCTACAACCCCGGAGATCGCTTATCAAATGGTTAAAGACGAGACTTTCGCACAAACACAGCCTCGCTTGAACCTAGCTACATTCGTTACTACGTATATGGACGAGTACGCGACAAAATTGATGAACGAAGCTATCAACATCAACTATATTGACGAAACAGAGTATCCGAGAATCGCTGTTATGAACGCCAAATGTATTAATATCATGGCGAGTCTTTGGAATTCTCCCGAGCAAGAAAAATGGAAAACCGGAGCCTTGGCTATCGGTTCTTCAGAGGCTTGTATGCTAGGTGGTGTAGCCGCTTGGTTACGTTGGCGCAAAAAGAGACAAGCACAAGGTAAACCAACTGACAAGCCTAATTTCGTGATCTCTACTGGCTTCCAAGTCGTATGGGAGAAATTCGCCCAGCTATGGCAAATCGAAATGCGTGAAGTTCCCTTGACTTTAGACAAGACGACACTTGATCCGGAAGAAGCGCTTAAGATGTGTGACGAGAACACGATTTGTATCGTTCCTATCCAAGGTGTAACATGGACAGGACTGAACGATGACGTAGAAGCCTTGGACAAAGCGCTCGACGCATACAATGCCAAGACCGGTTATGATATACCTATCCACGTAGATGCCGCCAGCGGTGGTTTTATCCTTCCGTTCTTAAGCCCGGAGACAAAATGGGACTTCCGTTTGAAATGGGTTCTTTCTATCAGCACATCCGGACATAAATTCGGATTGGTTTACCCGGGATTGGGTTGGGTTGTTTGGAAAGACAAGAAATATTTGCCGGAAGAAATGGCATTCAGCGTAAACTATCTTGGAGCGAATATCACTCAGGTCGGTTTGAACTTCTCTCGTCCTGCCGCACAAATCCTCGGACAATACTATCAATTTATTCGTCTCGGATTCGAGGGCTACAAACAAATCCAATATAACAGTATGGAAATAACGAAATACATCCACCAAGAAATCGGTAAGATGGCCCCATTCGTTAATTACAGCAACGAGGTTGTGAATCCATTGTTTATTTGGTACATGAAACCGGATTACGCTAAGAACGCCAAATGGACACTTTACGATTTGCAAGATAAATTGCAACAAAGCGGTTGGATGGTTCCAGCGTATACACTACCGAAGAAGCTGGATAACTACGTGGTTATGCGTGTCGTAGTTCGTCAAGGTTTCAGCCGTGATATGGCCGATATGTTATTAGGTGATATCAAGAACGCTGTAGCTGCATTGGAGAAACTTGAATATCCGACTCCTACTCGCATCGCTCAAGACAAGAACGTTCCGGTTAAGGGTAAGGTATTTACTCACACCGCAATGAGCAACGCTAAGAAATAAAAACAAAATTCATCAAGGCGTGCATGAAAGGACTATCAGTGTTTTCATACACGCCTTCTTTAATCCAATTCATATATGGACAAAAAAATAACGATCGCCCAAATTAAGGAAGTAGCTCAACAGGCTTACGATCTTTACAAGACAAATACGGATGGTAAGAATGCCGATTACATTCCTTATCTGGCGAATATCAATAAAAATCTATTCGGAATCAGTATTTGCCTTTTAAACGGACAAACCATCGAGGTGGGAGATTCCGAATATCGTTTCGGTATCGAATCCGTATCGAAAGTACACACCGCTATCTTGGTACTGCGCCAATACGGAGCGAAAGAATTATTGGAGAAGATTGGTGCCGACGCTACCGGATTGCCATTTAACTCCATCATCGCTATCTTATTGGAAAACGACCATCCTTCTACCCCATTGGTAAATGCCGGCGCTATCACGGCTTGTAGTATGGTGAAGCCTGTCGGTGATTCCAAACAGAAGTGGGATGCTATCGTAGCCAATATCACGGATTTGTGCGGAAGCGCACCGCAGTTGATCGACGAACTCTACAAATCCGAGTCTGCAACGAACTTCAATAACCGCTCCATCGCTTGGTTGCTAAAGAATTACAATCGCATTTATGACGATCCGGATATGTCTTTGGATCTGTATACCCGTCAATGTTCTTTGGGTATCACGGCTAAGCAACTATCTGTCGCTGCCGCTACGGTCGCAAATTTAGGTCTTAATCCTGTGACAAAGAAACAAGTATTCGATGCAGAATTATCTCCGAAGATCACTTCCATGATCTCTACCGTAGGTTTTTATGAACACACCGGTGATTGGTTGTACACTTCCGGTATTCCCGCAAAAACTGGCGTAGGCGGTGGTGTCATGGGTGTACTTCCCGGACAATTCGGTATTTCCGCATTCGCTCCTCCTATTGACCAAGCTGGTAACTCTGTAAAGGCACAGCTTGCTATTAAGTATGTAATGAATAAACTCGGATTGAACGTGTTCAACGGTCACCGTGTGACGATCGTTGACTAATAGACTGAATCAGTTTAAACGAGAAGTAGTATAGAAAAAGTGTTTCATTACGATGGGCTGTTATACCATCTAAATGAAACACTTTATTTTTTGTATCAATAAAAATCGGATCAATTCTCCGACACGACCCAAGCCGAATCGTATACTTCCGTATTCGGGGTCTTATAATACATATCCTTTTCTTGAGGAATGCTTAATTTATAGGTCTTCCCACCTGTCACCAACTTACGATCACGGAGCCAAGGATTAAAACGTTTCAAGTCCGCATAAGTGATCCCATGCTCTTTAGCGAAAGCCGACAGATTCTGTATATCTTGGCTTACAGCCACGTCTACGGTAGAGATCGGCTTATACAGGTCACGGGCACGAAGCACAAAACCGTACTTCGACGGATTCTCGAAAATTTGCTTGATCGCCATGATTCGATAAATATAACGGGTAGTCTCCTCCACCAGCCAGAGATCAAAGGAGGAATCCGCATCTTGTTTGACCAGCTCACCGGATATACGTCCCATGCCGCCATTATAAGAAGCGGCTACCGCCGCCCAATCTCCATATTTCTTATAGGCGGCCTTCAAATAGCGGCAAGCCGCCCCGGTCGCTTTCTCCACATGGCAACGCTCATCGACCGTCGGGGTGATTGTCAAACCATACTCCCTTGCCGTGCCCTCCAGTAATTGCCACATCCCGACAGCACGAGCCGGAGAGGATACACGGGGGTCCAAATGGCTTTCTATCACCGCTAGATATTTGAAATCATCGGGAATGCCGTTCGCCTTCAAGATCGGCTCGATCACCGGGAAATAACGGTTCGCCCGCTTGATCAGAAGCATCGTCGTAGAATGGAAATAAGTAAAGCTACTCAATTCACGGTCATAGGCTTCCCGCATATCATAGCGGGTAATATCGATTAGTTTCCCACAAAAAGGAACCGAGGACGGAACATCCGGCGACAGGGTCATGGATGAGACAACCGGACGGCTCTCTATCACTTTTTCCACGTCATTCGAACCCATCGAGATACATGCGGTCAAGCAAACGACGCCTCCACATAAAAAACTAGCTAAATTATTCTTGGATATTCTCATTTTCATCTTGAATTGCTTTAGGTCTAAGAATGTTTATATCGCCTTTTTCCTTGTACTTAATGCCATCGGAACCTTCGGCTTCTATCACATAAAAATACACACCCGGCTGAACGTATTTACCGCCCTTCTTTCCATCCCATCCTTGGGCCGGATCTGTCCAGTAATACATCTGTAGGCCCCAGCGATTAAATATCCATGCCTTAAATTTCACCAACGACTTATAGGCAACCCGGAACTCATCATTAATTCCGGGCGTGGTACCCGGGGAGAATGCGTTCGGTATCATCAGATAAGACTCCGAGATATCAATCTGAACCTCATCTTCCGTGCTGCAAGTAGTGCTTTGGTCGCTTACTTCCAACTTGATGATAAAAGTCCCGGATTGGTTGAACGTATAATCCACCTCCTCACCCGTAAAACGAACAACCGGATTATCTTCTTCCCCTTGCCGATAGATTTTCCAATTAAACAGGGCGGCTGTCGGCGTATTCGCGATAGCCGAGAATTGAACAGTGGCGGGAGCGCAATAACCGCTCTTCGTCGTATTCATATTCGGGGCCTCTTGCTCAATCAGCAACGTGTCTATATGAGCATCTACCGCAGCGGCCTGATATTCATCGATACAAAGCGTGACCTCCTTTCCAAAATGACGAGCGAAATAATCGCCTTTCACACAGATCTCCGTATCACACCAAGGAGCGGGAATGGATTTACCGAACAAATTACCCTCGATGACCGCCGTCTCTTGTTTAGAGGTATATTCTTTTTTATCCGAATTGTATTCCAATGTATTATAAATAACATCAAATTGGCGAGACAGTTCACGTCTTGTTCCCGTATTCGGCCAATAATAATAAATAGGTTGGATCGTACCTGTCCCAGCCAAGACCAATCCGCTACATGGATCGCTATTATCGGAGACATGCAGGTTGGATATGTTTAAGGTGTATTTGCTGTAATCAACGATCCAGACGTAACGAGATACGGCTCCTTCCTCGACAAAATAGCCATATCCCTCCTCTACATTCCGAATGGTGGAAGTAGTTCCATTTTGGGTGGAAGCGACTTTCTCAGCCTCCAATCGTTTGGTTTTATAACGGTACCATTGATGCGAAGAAGAAGAGGATGAAGTATAACTAATCGTCACATTATCCATTCCATACACCAAGTAGACCTCAAGCCGCTCGGCGGAATCGCCGGAACTCTGCGTGGCTTTCATCGGGCTACCACTTCCTCCCGTCACCACATATTGGGCATACGAGACAGCCACTACAAACACAAAACTTAGCGATAACAGTATCTTTCTTAATTCCTTCTTTAGCATATATAGTCTAAAAATTACGGTTCCAAAATTAGGGAAATAAAAGGACATACGTAGCATGATAAGCAAAATTCACTATCTTTGTCACAAAATACTCCGAACAGCAAATGAACAAGATTAGTATATACGCATTGACGTTCTTTTTAAGTTTATCGAGCGTAACCGTTTATTCCCAAAAGAATAATAAGCAAGTTATTTTTACTAACGAACAAGGGAGCGATATATTTTATCATACCATCGAACGCGGACAAACCGTATACGCCATAGCGACCATGTATGGCGTAAGCGTAGAGGATATTTATCGGTTGAATCCGGAAAGTAAAGAAGGGATCAAGGCCGGTTCTACGTTAAGAATCCCGCAGAAGGACTCCGCTATCGCACCTTCCGGCAAAGCAGATAACTATACATACCATACGATCCAGCCGAAAGAGACCTTGTACTCTTTATCCATTAAATATTCAGTGCCCGCTACGGATATTATCGCCGCCAATCCGGGTCTCTCCACATCGACCTTTACGATTGGTAAGAATATCCGGATCCCGCCGACACGACTGGAGACCTTGCCTACTACGGAAAAAAAGACCGTACAGAAGGAAATGGAATATACCATACAGAAAAAAGAGACCATGTACCGTATCTGCCGGAAGTTCGATATTTCCAGCGTGGAGCTTTTAAGACTCAACCCCGAGCTGAAAAACGGAGTGAAAGCGGGCATGGTTATCAAGATACCGGTAGCCAGTGAAGAAGTGATCACCCAAAACATAAGACAGCCGGAAGAGCG
>NZ_FR885267.1:42363-48609 GCF_000436315.1 Parabacteroides sp. CAG:2
AAAAGACAGCCGAAAGAGCGTGAGGTGAACGCCCTCCTCTCTACTCCTAAAGATATAAAGAAGGTGAACCGTATCCAAGTCGCCTTATTGTTGCCGTTCATGACGAACGAGACAACGCAATCATCCGCGACCTCCCGTTTCGTGGAATATTACGAGGGATTGCTATTGGCGGTCGACAGCTTGCGAAATATGGGAACCTCTATCGAGCTATCGGTATATGATACTGGAAACGGTACGAAGAAAGTCAAGGAGATATTGAAAGAAGATGCGTTATCAAACGCTAATTTGATCATTGGCGCCGTACAGAACGACCAAATCGGATTGATCGCTGATTTTGCCCAAAAGCATAATATCAAATACGTGATCCCTTTCACCTCCAAGAATGATGATGTCTTGTCAAACGCAAATGTTTATCAAGTAAACACACCTCATTCCTATTTATACTCCAAGGCGGCACAAGCCGGATGCGATTTATTCTCGGATTACAATATCATACTTGTCAATATAAAGGATAAAGAAGAAAAGCCAGAATTTATCAAAGCCTTCAAGACGGAGATGCAGCAACGCGATATCCCGTTCAAGGAAGTAACTTATAAAGGGGATACTTTCGCCACGGATATAGAGGCAGCCATGGTAAGGGACAAGCGGAATGTGGTATTGCCAACCTCCGCCTCCTTAGATGCGGTGAATAAGATCAAGGCACCGCTCCGTATGCTTTCCGAGTTGAAAGAGGAGGAGAAAGAGCCTTATATGGTCAACCTATTCGGTTATCCGGAATGGCAGACCTATACAAGAGAGTGTCTGGAGGACTTCTACGCATTGAACACCTATATCTATAGTAATTTCTATGCGGACAACTTATCTCCGGAAGTCCATAGCTTTTATTCCGATTATAAAAACTGGTATAGCAAGAATTTAATCAACACATTCCCGAAATATGGAATCCTAGGCTTTGACACGGGTATGTATTTCCTAGGTGCCATCAATAAATATGGCTCGAACTTCGAGAATAATTTAGACAAGATCCATTATAAGAGCATCCAGACCGGATTCGATTTCCATAGAGTGAATAATTGGGGCGGTTTTATCAATACGAACTTGTTTATTGTACATTACAAGAATGATTATACGGTAACCCGCGGTGAGGTAAGATAATTGATATGATGACGAAAAAGATATTTGTAGCGATATTTCTGTGCATGGCAAGCTTATCGATTTGCTATGCGCAGAAAAGTACTTTTAAGCAAGAGCTTGCGGTTGGAGCGTCCTTCGGATTAAATTTCTCTAGCGTAAGTTTTGCCCCAAAAGTCCCTACGAAGATGAAACTTGGGTTTAACGGGGGAGCGACGATACGTTGGAATACGGAACCCAATTTAGGCATACAGGCGGAATTGAACTTTACCCAACATGGATGGGAAGAGAAGTTTGAGGAGAAACCTCAATATAAATATAGCCGTACGGTAAACTATATGGAGCTTCCGTTCTTGACGCACATCCATTTCGGAAGCAAGCGAGTGCGTGTATTCGTCAATCTAGGGCCTAAAATCGGTTATGCGCTGAGCGAAAGCACGGAGTCGAACCTTAATGGCGAGAACCCGAACGCGAACCGTCCGGACGAACAACATACATTGGAAGTCCAAAAGAAGTTCGATTGGGGGCTTTGCGGCGGACCGGGAATCGAGCTCCGCACCGGAATAGGCTCTTTCCTGTTGGAAGGTCGTTATTACTATGCGCTGGGCGATATGTTCAATAGCCGTAAAGGAGACACTTTCTCTAAATCTTCCAGCCAAATAATATCCGCGAAACTAACCTATCTGATTCCCATCTTTAGTAAATAAAGGGGATGGACTCGTGATATCGTAACAATCAATTGAAGATCTGTGCCGCAAGTAATCCCACTCACGGGATAAGAACGGTGGATAGTATAGCCAAGCTCCGGACGATCTGATCTTTTCACGGATGTGAAGAGATCTTTGGATACAGGCGTACAAGCTACTTCCGATAATACCTTTATCCAACAGGAAGGTTCTACAGTAATAAATCATGAATACAATGGGGAACGCATCTAACTATCATTATTGTTGAGGTGACCTACTATAAAAGAAAAGGCCATCCGTCACGGACAGCCAATCTCATTGTTAACCTTAAATCTAATACCATGAAAAACACAGTGCAAATATAGAGACTTTATGTTATGCAGCATAATTTTCGAACAAGAAAAGCTCACTCATTAACTTTATTTAAGACAAACATGCTATACAACATAGAATTCAGCTCTTTTTATCTCGTTTTTTCTATTAATAGCGAAATACTACCACTATAAATATTTCTTACCTTTGCATTTATAAACATAAATATGGATTAATATAAGAAATCATGCTAATTATAGGTATAGCGGGCGGGACTGGTTCCGGGAAAACTACAGTGGTAAAAAAGATCATAGAGAGTTTACCTCCCGGTGAGGTTGTATTACTCCCTCAAGATTCTTATTACAAAGATAACAGCCATGTGCCGGTAGAGAAACGTCAATATATTAATTTCGACCATCCCGACGCATTTGATTGGCCGCTCCTCTCAGAGCAAGTCACCTTGCTGAAAGAGGGGAAATGCATCGAGCAGCCGACTTATTCTTATCTTACCTGCTGCCGATTGCCCGAGACCATTCATATCGAGCCTCGTGATGTTGTCATCATCGAAGGGATCCTCGCTTTATGCGACCCTCAATTACGAGACTTGATGGACTTGAAAGTATTTGTCGATACAGATTCCGACGAACGTCTTATCCGTGTGATCCAACGGGATATGATCGAGAGAGGACGCACGGCGGAAGCGGTAATGGAACGCTATACCCGGGTACTAAAGCCTATGCACCTGCAATTTATAGAGCCTAGCAAACGATATGCCGACCTAATTATACCCGAAGGAGGAAGCAACCAGATCGCCATCAATATCTTGAAAATGTTTATCGAGAACAATCTGGGGCTTCCCCATACAGAAAATCAATAAACCAATCGTTCCGACAGGGATCTCCCCAATATAAATGCGTGTACCCCGCCAATACGTTCTTGTAGCGATATAGCGGGGTATCCGTTTGACCTCCTTTCGCCGTAAAGGCTTTCGCTACCGAAGGCAGCGGGCTTTCCATAGGCACGATCCGGGAATAATGGAACTCATGCCCTCGTAGGACATCATTCTTATAGCATAAAGTCCGATACCCTAAACGTAACTTCATGTTCTCCATCGTGGCGGATTGCGGTAATACACCGGCCATTGGATAGGCATTCCCATCCGTACCGATAATCTCTTTACAGAGATACATCATCCCCCCACATTCCGCCAGCAACTTGCCCCCCACTTCCACAAAGGAATGAATCGATTCACGCATCCCGGAATTCATGCTCAACTCCGATAAATATAACTCGGGATATCCACCCGGCAAATAGACAAAATCGGCCTCCGGTAAACAATCATCCCTCAATGGACTGAAATAGGTAATCTTGCCTAGAGTAGATAAGAAATGTATATTTTCCTCATATGAGAAATTAAAAGCGGGATCACGGGCGATGGCTATATTTAAGTTTGCCTTTGAAACAGTCCTCATGACTTCCTTAACCCGAGGAACTGGCTGTCGCTCTGGCAAAGCCGTGATTGCCAACAGGCGGTCTATATCCACATGCTCCTCCACCAAGCAAGCAACCCGGTCCGCAAACTCCTCAAAGCAAAAATCCTCATCCAACGACAACCCCAAATGCCGGCTCGGGATCTCTACATCCGCACACTTCGGTAGATAGCCTAACGCTTCCACACCCGCATCCTCACACGCTTGTCTCAAGAAAGAATAATGACTCTCCGACGCCACGAAATTAAATACCGCCCCCACGACATTCAGATCTTTCCGAAAATTCCGGAAGCCATAAAGCAAGGGAGCTACCGAATAAGCTGTACTTTTAGCGTTCACCACCAATACGATCGGTATCCGCAATAAACCGGAGATCTCCGCACTACTCCCTCGCATGGCATCGTAGCCATCGAACAGCCCCATCACCCCTTCGGTCACGGCTACATCCGCATTCGAGGTATACCGGGCATATAAATCCTTGATATGCCCTTCCGACATCATGAAACCATCCAAATTCACGGAAGCGCAACCAGCCGCCATTTTATGATGACGAGTATCTATATAATCCGGCCCACACTTAAAAGGCTGCACCCGTAAAGAACGATTTCTCAAGGCACGAAGCAATCCTAAGGTAAAAGTAGTCTTCCCGCTTCCCGACGAAGCGGCACCTATTAGCAAATGAGATCTCATGTATTCTGTTTCTAATATATCTGGGAAACAAAGATATGAAACCAACTCGTAAATGTAACATAGAAATAACATAAATTCTTGTTATACTATAAATCGATCCTATTATATTCGCTGCATAAAACAAAAAGAATAAGTAGTTAGTGAAAACAAGATTAACCATATTATATAGTATTTGTTGCATATCAATGTTTCAGGGCACGACTTTTTCCCAAACAAGCACTTTTACCCACCGAAACGACAGTTCCAATCTAGCGCCTTTATCTACTTGGGGAAGAATCCAAAGACAAACCGACAAGATAATTACCAGCAATGTTTTCCAAATGACCTATATCGGGGTACCGTTGATCGTTAGCGGTTTGATTATCAAGAATGAGGACGATCATTTTCAGAGTTTGCGCAATACATATATTCCAAATTTCCGATACCATTACGACGATTACCTGCAATATCTACCTGCCGTAGCGATGCTTGGCTTAAAAATAGGCGGTGTACAAGGAAGAAGCTCTTGGTCCCGAATGCTCGTATCCGAAGCCATCACCGCCAGTATCATGGGAGCGACCATCAATACGGTGAAACATACGGCAAATGTCACCCGTCCGGATGGTTCGAACAATCATTCTTTCCCTTCCGGGCACACGGCCATGGCATTTATGGCCGCCACCATGTTGCATAAAGAATACGGGACGACCCGTAGTCCTTGGTATAGTATAGGAGGCTATACGGTAGCGACCGCCACGGCCGTATCTCGGCGACAAGCATGCCTTTATCCCTTACGAAACCCTTAGCGAATCCGACAGTTCCCGGTACGACCTATCAAGTGAACGCCCTAAAATCCGATCCTCTCGACATGATCGGCGGATACATCGGCTCCTACCTATCGTATCCGGTGACCAATCGATTTCTCTTGGGCACGAAACTGCTAATCGGATGTAATTACAGCCCAGCCTCCCGAATATCAGCATTGGGCGTGGAGGAAGGCAAACCGGAAACGATTGAGAAAGAGATCGTAAACACGAATAAAGCGTTTAATATAGGATATAGCACAAACTCCTCTTTCTCATACATATTGCATCCTAATCTAAATGTGCGGGTATTTCTCGATTATACTTTTATCCCCTCACGATTCGTATCATACATAGCCAACCCCAAAAAAGAAACCGATCGCTTCGAGCATCATAAGACCTTACAGGCCTTGACGCTCGGAGCATCGGTAAATATCATGCTTTGGTAGATTTAAAAATCAATATTGCTCCTTCTCGTTCGGGAAATCTTGAGATTTCACGTCCTCGATGTACGCTTGTACGGCACGGGTAATCTCCTCCCCTAAATTAGCGTAGCGACGTAAGAAACGGGGAGAAAAGCCTTGATTGATACCGAGCATATCATGCATAACCAACACTTGACCATCTACGCCTCCACCGGCGCCAATGCCGATAACCGGGATCGTAAGCTCCGAAGCGACACGAGCTGCCAACTCCGCCGGGATCTTCTCCAGCACCAAGGCGAAACAACCTATCTCCTCTAGCAAATGGGCATCCTCGATCAGTTTATTAGCCTCGGCCTCTTCACGGGCACGTACCGTATACGTACCGAATTTATTGATCGATTGCGGCGTCAATCCTAAATGTCCCATAATTGGAATACCGGCACACAAGATACGTTCGATAGATTCCCGAACCTCAGCCCCGCCTTCCAACTTGATACAATCGGCATGCGTCTCTTTCATCACCCGGATAGCGGAGGCCAAGGCTTCTTTAGAGTTTCCTTGGTACGTACCGAAAGGCAGGTCTACCACCACCAGCGCACGATTCACCGCTTTCATGACCGATTTACCATGGTAAATCATCTGGTCGAGCGTAATCGGCAAAGTGGTCACGTTTCCAGCCATTACGTTAGAAGCGGAGTCTCCCACCAAGATCACATCCATTCCTGCTTGA
>NZ_FR885267.1:48620-86985 GCF_000436315.1 Parabacteroides sp. CAG:2
CACATCAATTCCTGCTTGATCGATCAATTTCGCCATCGAATAATCATAGGCGGTAAGCATGGATATTTTCTCGCCACGCTGCTTCATCTCTATCAAGCGATGTGTGGTCACCTTTCTATTATCATCTACTTTTGCGACAGACATATTATATTTTTATTAATTGTTTCGGCCGCAAAGGTAAGTATTATTATTTATTTTCAAGACAAACATTCACGGCACTTAAGCCTCTGTCGCCACGTTCAAGGTCGAACGTCACGATATCGTTCACGGAGATATCATCCACAACATTGTTCACGTGAAAGAAATACTTTTCCGTCCCCGACAAGTCACGGATAAACCCGAACCCTTTTGCCTCATTAAAATAGTCTACCCTGCCCCTTAAGATAACGGGAGCCACATCCTCTTTCTTAGGAGTCGAGATCAAGATATCTTCCTGATTTATCTCTTCTTTTTGACGAAGTTCGGGAGGGACAGAGGTGATCATCCCATTTTCATCCACATAAGCGATCATATCCTCAAAGCTAGTCGCCTTACCGGATGATTTTCTTTCCTCTTTCCTGTTCTGTTTCTCTACTCGGCGGGCTTGTTTCTTTTTCTCGTTTTCACGTTTACCAAATGATGCGTATTTTGCCATACAGTCGATTTTAATTTATACTAGGGCCTCACGTTCCGTGAAGCGTTGTTTATACTAACTTAGCGTGAGAATTGATGATTAAAGGAGAGATCCGCTTAATAATAATATAAAAAGAAGAACTATGTCGATAATGATTCTAGACTCAAACTTTCGCAAAGATAATAAAATAAACGGAGAAAACCTTATAGATCCTCTCATTTAAGAATAAAAAAACTTACTTTTGCATCCTATACCAAAAAGCATTTATGAAACTACTTTTTTTTGATTTAGAGACTACCGGCATAAAATACTGGAGAAATGGCGTCCACCAAATAAGTGGGGAGATCGTAATTGATGGGGTTACGAAGGAATCTTTTAATTTCAATGTCTGCCCACATCCCCAATGTGAGATAGAGGAAGAAGCGCTTCGCATTTGCAACGTGTCCAAGGAACAGATACAAGCTTATCCTCCCATGCGAGAGGTGTACGTTAAATTCGTGAACATGCTGTCCAAATACGTGGACAAGTTTGATAAAAAAGACAAGTTCTTTCTCGTAGGATACAACAACGCCTCTTTCGATAATCACTTCTTGAAAGCCTTCTTCGTACAGAACGGAGATAATTATTTCTACTCATGGTTCTGGGTGAACTCGATCGACGTAATGGTATTGTCTACCCAGCATTTGATGCGCAAACGGCATGAGATGACAGATTTCAAGCAGGAAACAGTGGCAAGGGCTTTAGGCATACAAATAGATTCCGCTAAATTGCATGACGCATCCTATGATATTCAATTAACCAAAGAAATTTATAATAGGATATCCTCCCTCTCATTTATGGGTTGATTGATTCTTTTTATAAATTATCGTTTTTGACTATAGGTTGATTTAATTATCTTTACGGCGTAGAATCAATTTTTAAGATGTCTGTGAAACATAGTATCCGTATTTTCTTCTTTATTATCGCTCTCGTATATACAGGTTCCTTGACTGCCCAAGAAAAGGCGTATCCGAAAAACGGAGAGGGCATCACTCTTTTTCTCAAACGCTTCAACCGTACCGGCGGGACGTATCAGAAAGAGTTTATCGAGCTTAATAAAGGGAAGTTGGGTAAAAATAACACTCTGCGCATGGGCGTAAAATATACCTTGCCTCCGCTCGCCTCCGCCCCTCAGAAGAAGAATTATCAGCCCCTATTCGGCAAGTCGCTAGCCAGTTACAAAGTAACCTCTTCCGATTTAAAGGGAGCTTGCTTTTATCTGGTCAGCGGTCATGGCGGTCCGGACCCCGGAGCGATCGGTAAAATGGGCTCCCATGAATTGCATGAGGATGAATACGCTTACGACATCATGCTACGTCTGGCACGCAATCTTTTAACGCGAGGCGCAAAGGTACATATTATCATCCAAGACGCAAAGGACGGAATACGTGACCAGCAATTCCTCAATAACAGCAAACGGGAAACTTGTATGGGTAGTCCGATCCCCCTCAGCCAAGTAAGCCGTCTGGATCAGCGTTGCGCCAAGATAAACAGCTTGAGCCGGAAAGATAAAGAAACTTATAAGAGAGCGATATTCATCCATGTGGACAGCCGGAGCCGGCATCAAAGGACCGATGTCTTTTTCTATCATAAGCCCAAGGATCAAGCGAGCAAGCGCTTGGCTAAAACGATGAAATCCACTTTCTCGCGCAAATACAACCGCCACCAGCCGGGCCGGGGATTCTCGGGCACGGTAGACGATCGTAACTTATATGTATTACGTCACACGACCCCGACCTCCGTATTCGTCGAATTGGGCAACATACAAAACCAATACGACCAACAACGGATCATCCTCAGCAACAATCGGCAAGCCTTGGCCAACTGGCTTTGCGAGGGTTTTGTCACGGATTATAATTATTATAGGAAGTAGCATCCCTAATGATCTATTATACTAACACATATCCTGCGGCAGAAATGTCATATGAGCGATCTTAACAGCAATGTAACATATATTTCATTTCTCCGAAATAAGAATATCCGTTCTTTGCCAAAAATAATTATATTTGTATATGGAGAGCCGTAAGGCACTCTTTTAAAAACAGAACAGCTTATGGCAACAACTCGTATTCTTGTAGTGGATGATGAAGAGGATTTGTGTGAGATCCTTAAATTCAACTTAGAAATAGAAGGTTATGAAGTAGATACCGCCTATAGTGCGGAAGAGGCATTGAAAAAGGATCTGACCGTTTACAATTTATTGTTGTTGGATGTCATGATGGGAGAAATCTCCGGTTTCAAGATGGCACGTATCCTGCGACAAGATGAGAAGACGGCCAATACCCCTATCATCTTCCTCACGGCCAAAGATACGGAGAACGATATGCTCACAGGGTTCAATCTCGGGGCGGACGACTATATCTCCAAGCCTTTCTCCATCCGCCAAGTGATAGCGCGTGTTAAGGCCGTACTAAGAAGAACTTCCGAGAAATCAAAAGATAAAGAGATTGAGAAACTCGAGTATGAGACATTAGCTCTTGATACGAAACGCATCAAGGCTACGGTAGACGGGGTGGAAGTTCCATTGACCAAAAAAGAGTTTGAGATACTAAAACTTCTATTGGAAAATAAAGGGAACGTCTTCTCCAGAGAGGAAATACTGTCTCGCATCTGGAAAGACGAGGTATATGTTCTAGACCGTACCATCGATGTCAACATCACCCGGTTACGTAAGAAAATAGGTCCTTATGGAAAGAACATCGTAACTCGCTTAGGTTTCGGTTATTGTTTTGAATGCTAATATTGTCGTGAATCATGGTAAAGATAGATGGTGAGAAAAGGCACCGGATACCGTTTAGCCAACGGCTTTTCTGGTCGGTCTTTTTTATGTTCTTGGGCTTTACGGTCTGTTTCCTGCTATTCCAATATCAGCGGGAAAGGGAGTTCGCGCAAGAAAAGTTGAACAATGTGTTGAGTAACTATAATTACCAATTATTCCGCAAATGCCAACAAAGTACGGACATCAACCAGACCGTAATAAGTTTCATGGACGACATCCCTCAAAAGGATTTGCGGGTAACCATTATAGATCCGTCCGGCGACGTATTATTTGATAATAGCGGGACGGATGAGTTCAATAATCATAACGATCGAAGCGAGGTACGCAAAGCCCGATTATATAATGAAGGGTTCGCTATCCGTTCCTCGGAATCTACGGGAAAAAGGTATTTCTATTCGGCATCGAATATAGGAGGTTATATTTACCGCTCAGCCCTGCCCTATGATCCATATGTAAGAGGGATATTGACGGTAAACAAGGACTTCATTTATTTCATGGCATTGATGACCTTGATTTTCTTCTTTGTCCTTTCCCGTTTTACTTTCAGCATAGGTAAAACGATATCCAAACTAAGGGATTTCGCCTTAAACGTAGAGAAAGATCGAATGCCTGCGGTCGATTATGTTTTCCCGAATGATGAACTAGGTGATATCTCACAGAATATCGTAACCTTATACCATCGGCAACAGAAAGCGAAAAACGAGTTATCCATGGAACGGGAAAAGCTTATCAAACATTTCCAATATTCCAAGGAAGGCTTCGCTATGTTTACAAGTGAAGGGCGGGAGATTCTTTCTAACATCCTATTCATTCAATTCATAAATGTCATATCCGACACCCAGATCCACCAAGTGGAAGACGTTACTGATATAGCCGAATTAGAACCAATCCGTACCTTCTTGAATAAGAATATCCGGAATCTGAATCGGAAAAAGAAAGTATTAAGAGAGTCCGTGACTATTGACAAGAACGGTAAAATATTCTTGATCGAATGTATTTTATTCCTCGATAATAGTTATGAGATCTCTATTAATGATATATCCCGTCAAGAAGAAGAAAGCCGGATGAAACGACAGCTTACGCAGAACGTCTCTCACGAGCTGAAAACACCGGTCAGCAGCATTCAAGGGTATTTGGAAACAATCCTATCCAACCCAGATTTGAGTCCGGACAAACGTCAATTTTTCTTGGAACGTTGTTATTCCCAAAGTACCCGCCTTACAGGATTATTACGAGATATTTCCGTATTAAACAGACTTGACGAGGCATCCGAGATGTTCGACCTCACGGAAGTAAATATCACGAAGCTTATCGCCGAGATACAAAAAGAATGCTCCCAAGATATGGAAGAAAAACACATCACGTCGGAAATTATCCTCCCGGGAGATCCGACCGTGTTCGGGAATAACTCCCTACTCTATTCCATATTCCGGAATCTATATGACAACGCGATCGCTTATGCGGGAGAAAACATAAGGATTACCGTCAACTGCTATAAAGAAGATCCTAAATATTATTACTTTAGCTTCTCCGATAATGGAGTGGGTATCCCGGAAGAACATATCAATCGCATATTCGAGCGCTTCTACCGGGTAGACAAGGGACGCAGTCGTAAGATCGGAGGAACCGGATTAGGATTATCCATCGTTAAAAACGGGGTTAATTTCCATAAAGGACAAATATCGGCGAAGAGCAGTCCGGGAAAAGGGGTTACTTTTTTCTTCACTTTGAAAAAGAAACTATAAGGCAGACCTCTAAAATTCCATAACATACGCTTGATATTTAATATTAAAATGTATTTTTGTATTGAACATCATACAATATCATGAGAAATACCTATTTAGTATTATTTATCTATTTAATGATCCCAATGTTTTCTTTAGGGGAAAACACCTATACTACCCAACAAAGGGAAGACAGCCTTTTATCCCTATTAAAGTCCTCGCCAGCCATAAATGAACAGATCGAGTTATATAAGGATTTAGCGACAATGTACAGGCAAATGCCCAAGGAGATTGTTTACCTAAACAAAATGGCAGATGTGGCAAGCTCCACTTCGAAAGGTCATGCTTCCTTATATTACGCATGGGCCAACTTATCCCGCCATTATTACAATATACAAAACAGGGATAGCCTGATTTACTGGTCGCATAAGATAGATTCATTGGCCGCGGCCAAGAATGAGGTTCCGGACGCATTATTCGATGCGCGAGGATTTATTTGCCAAATGGATCTATGGGACGGCAATTATGAGTTAGCGATGAACGGGGCGATCAGCCTATACAACTATGCCCGTGATACAAAGAGTGAATATGGATTGATTTGTTGCAATGAGAACTTAGGTTTAATCTATCAAGAAATACATCGGGATAGTGACGCGATAGTAGCTTATCGGGAAGGTCTCGATTTATTACAGAAACGAGGTGACAATCCGAGATTCGAGATGCAATACATGGGAAACCTCATCGAATCTTATCTACGAACCGACCATTTCACCGAGGCCGAGGAATTATTAACCCGTTACGATGAAATGATCCAAGATAGGGAAAGAGAGAATGAAGAACAAGGCACCGCATTCCCCGTGGATCGTTGCCGTGCGCTAATGTATGTTTTTTATGCGGATATGTATGTCCTTCAAGACAAGCCCAAGAAAGCATTGGAGACCTTGTTGAAGGCGACACCGATCGTAGAGAAAACCGGAGATGATTATACGGAATTCTGCTACAACTTCGTTTTCGCCAAGTATTACTATTTAATAGGTAAGTATGGAAAGGCGCTGAATATCATAGACACAAATAAATTAACAGAAGAAGATATACGAACCTCGGAGCTGAAAGTCGAGATACTCGAAGCATTGGGACGTTATAAAGAAGCGCTCGCATTTAGTAGAGAAGTTGTAGAACATACCAAGATGTTGCATGACGAGGCCTTCAACCGGCAGATCAATCAGCTCCGGACATTACATGATCTAAACAATCAAGAGATGCAGGCATACGAGCTACAGCTACGTGAACAACAACTGCATACCCAAAGGTTGTTAATGATTATTCTACTCGTAGTATCGATCGTTCTTTTAGTGATGCTATACATCGTATACAAGTCCTATCGCTCCGCACGCCGCTACCAACGAGAACTTATGAAAGACAAGGAAGCCTTAGTAGAGTCCGAGCGTCAACTTCGTACAGCCAAAGAGATAGCGGAACACGCCAACCAGATGAAAAGCACGTTTATCGCCAATATCAGCCATGAGATCCGTACGCCGCTTAACGCAATTGTCGGCTTTTCGGAATTAATATCCGATGAATCTATTTCCGCTGGCGAAAAGAAAGAGTTTTTCTCCATTATCAACAATAACTCTTATTTATTACTTAATCTGATAAATGATATTCTTGACCTTTCTCGCCTAGAATCCGGGAATATGAAGTTCATTATAGAGAAGACAAACTTATCGGATTGTTGCCGGAACGCTTTGGCAAGTGTAGAGCACCGGGTCTTTCCGGGTGTTCAATTGACCTATACACCTTCTGAAGACCCCTTACATATTCAGACAGATTCGATACGTCTCCAACAATTATTGATAAACTTATTGACCAATGCCTGCAAGTTCACGAAAGAAGGAGAGATTAACCTATCTTATCAAATAGATGAGGACAAACAGCATGTACGTATCACCGTAACCGATACCGGATGTGGAATACCGGAGGATAAGCAGAAAGTCATATTCGAGCGTTTCGAAAAGGTAGATGAATACGCGCAGGGTACAGGCTTAGGGTTATCCATCAGCCAAACGATTATCGAGCATTTAGGTGGCTCCATTCAATTAGACCCGACGTATAAGCATGGAGCCCGGTTCATCGTACTCCACCCCTACAACCCTCTTGATAATCCATCATGACGTAAACCACGTCTTGAAATCCGGCACTCTCGCCTTGCTAACCAATATACGCTCCAAGGTCGGTACGATCAAATTGATCGCAAGGCGTCCGTTAAACCAGAGATCGATATCTTGCACCGCCTTTCTGGATATCAAATATTGACGATTGATCCGGAAGAATAAGGCGGGATCAAGGCTATCGGCGAGCTCATCCAAGGTCTGCGTGAAAAGGTATTCTTTCCCGTCCGTCATCACCGCCTTTACATTTCCGTCCGCTATATAGAAAAATAAGATCATATCCACGGAAACAGGTAGCAGCTTATCCCCTTTCATAGGGATTAAGAAATGCGTTTTATATCCTTCCACCCGCTTCAAGGCTTGCATGACAGCGGAATAATCGATCGCTTCTTTCTCCACAGCCGTCGATTGTAACCGTGACAGCTTATCCAAAGCTTTCCGTATATCATCCGCATCGATCGGTTTCAGCAGATAATCTACGCTATTCACTTTAAACGCTTTCAGCGCATATTCATCATAGGCTGTCGTGAAAATGACCGGGCAAGAGATATCTACATGACCGAAGATCTCAAAGGCCGAACCATCCGCCAAATGGATATCCAGAAAGATAAGTTCCGGCATTGGATGCGATTGAAACCATTCGACACTATCCGTAATACTATCTAGGACATCGATCACCTCGATATCCGGATCAACCTCTCCCAGCAATGCCATCAAATTACGGACAGCCGCTTTCTCGTCTTCTATTATCAAAGCTTTCATACCAAAGGGATTGTTACGCTGAATATACTAGCATCTTCTTTTATGGAAATATCTTTCTTATACAAGAGGTTATAACGTTTACTCAGGTTCACCAAGCCAATACCGGTGCCTCCGCTATGTGTCAATTTCGGTTGGATGGGATTGCTAACCGTCAAGGAATCATGGTCCGAACGAACGGATATGGTCAATGAATGGCGGTTGCTAATCTCGTTATGCTTCACGGCGTTCTCGATCAAAAGCTGCACCGACATAGGAGGCAGTTGCTTAGACTCGTGCTCCTTCCCTAAGTCTATATCGAAGACCAGATTATCCTCATAGCGCATTTTCAAAAGGAAGATATAAGCGTTCACGAAATCCATCTCCTCCCGTAAAGTAACACTACGGCACTCATTCTCTTGCAAGGTATAACGTAAGACACGGGATAACTCCTGCAAATATTCTTGTGCCTTCCCGGGAGTCTCCCGGATCAAGGAACGGAGCGTATTTAAGGAATTAAATAACATATGAGGATTAAGCTGACTCTTCAACGCCTCATATTGGTTCAATAGATTCTCCGCCCGCAATTGCTGGTTCTCGACCTGTACTTGCTGGCTTTGACGAATCAGGTAAATCATATAGCAACTACCCGTAACGACACACGACATGATAAAATCCCTCAACGGATGCAGATAATGATGTACCAAGGCGTCGATCGCCGGAATATCAAACTGATGGTGCAAGAACACGAAACCTTTTCCTAATAAATTATTCACGCACCAAGTCATTACGAACGAGAGAAGGACCTTCTGCCAAGAGATACGCGCTTTCTGCCGATTGAAACCAAAGACATACGTGTTCATCGCAAATAGCAGCAAGAGGGACACGAAGGTGAAAAAGACCTCATTCGCTACATCCAATACCGACATATCCGGGAAAAGAGCGTTCTGCCCGGTAACGTCAAACAACGACACCAATTCCGGGAAATGGATCAAGAAGGCCACCATGATCGATATGATGACCAACGAGAACACATATTTATTCTTTATATTCATTTTCTTCATGAAGGCAAAGATAGTCATTTCTTCTCTACCCGTGCGGAAACATACATACCGGGACGAAAACGGGGATTCGTCTCTTTCACCCGAGCGTACATTTCCAAGGAACGGCTCGTCTCGTCCACCTCCTGTCCGATCGAGATCAAGACCGCATGGAAGGTCTCCTTCCCCATTCCATTCACCCGGAACTGTACTTGGTTCCCAATGGATAAGTCCGCTAAATCCTTCTCATAAGCGGTCAGGCAAAGGAGAGTCTCGCCTTTATCGATCACATCACAGATCGGTTCGCCCGCGTTCACGTATTTACCGAGATTAATGGACAGTCCGGCGACATAACCGCTTAATGGCGCTTTTACCTCCAAATAAGGTTGGATACCGTCTTCCAGAAGATCGCCGGCGGAGACACCTAGGATAGCAAGTTGCGCGGCGGCGGCATCTTGACGGCTCTTCATGGAAAGATAATCCGCCTTGCTTTGCTGGAAACGTTTTTGCGAGGCCGCTTCTTGCTCGCTCAAACGCTGTTGCCTTTTATACTCAGCCTCTAAGTATTCCGTTTGGGCATGGGCATCCAAATAGGTCTGTTGCAACGTGATAAAATCCGGATTCTCCAAGCTGACGACCACGGAGCCCTTCTTCACATAATCGCCCGGAAGCAACGTAGTAGCATGAACCGTGCCTCCCATCGTCAACGTAACCGTAGCCTGCCGCTGCGGGGGAACTACCATGATCCCGTTGAAAGAGGAGTGATTCGGAAGGGCCGTTGCCGAGGAAATCCCATCCACCTCTACGCTATCCACGGATGGTTCGGACGGTACGTTTTCTGCTACTTGAGTAATAGCGGGCCGGGCAGTTATGTCTTGCGAATCGCCCTGTCCTTTCTCCGCATTGTTTGTCATACTGCATGCGGCCAATGCCATAAGAGCCGCAGGAATCCATATCTTTTTCATCTTATATTATTTTTCTGGTTATCTACTATACAACTCCAACTCAAGCGCCGATATATTATAGGCATATACGGCCTCGATATATCCCCGCCGGATCTCCCGGGCGGCGTTCAGGCTTTGAACAAACTGCGTGATATCTGTCTCGCTCTCTTTGAACTGTACCGTCGCGCTCTTCAACAAAGCATCCGCTTCCGGTAAAGCGCCGGTCGTATAATAGCGGATATGCTCTCCTTCCTTACGAAGCGCGACGCTCAACTCCTCCACCTTATTGTTCAATTGACGGATGTTACTCTCCACTTCCGTGCGGGCGATATAGGAATCGATCTTCGCTTGCCTTACCCGGCTATGCTGCGGGAAGAACAATACCGGGAACGAGATCCCGACCATCCAAGAGTCCAGACCGCTCAACGGGGCTATTTTCTGACGCACATATCCTACCGATAGTTCCGGGAAGAAACGGCTCCGTTCGATACGAAGCATGGCTTTCTTCTCATCGGCCACGCTCCCGAAATAATTCAGATGGATATCAGACGGAGCGATCTCGGCTATGCGAGCGGGGAATAAAACCAATGTCGTATCCATAGGCAGCAATAGGGAATCCGAATAACAAGTCCATGAGAAACGACGGGCAGCCAATTGCAACTCCTCCTCCGCCTGCGACAAACGGGTCTGTAGATCGGCGACCAAGGTAGATGACATATTCCGCTCCAATAGCGTGATATCCCCTTGCTCATAACGCAACTGACTTGCCTTTCGCAAACGTCCGGCCCACTCGATCTGCTCTTTATACAAGGCACATAGATGAAAGGCATATTGATAATAAGCCCATGCCCGTTTTACCTCGGCCGTAATCTCCTTCTTCACCAAGTCCCGGTAATATTCTCCCGTGGCGACTTGACGGTTCACCAAGGCGTTCTTATAAAATGGGGTCAATAGAGAGCCCAAGGATTGCGTGATCTCCATCTGATTGTCGTTTCGTGTCTCACCGTTGATCTGTCCCCATGAATAATTAAAGGTGGTCGGTGACACCTCCCAGCTCTCTCCCCGTGAAGCACGACTACGTTCAATGGATGCCGTGGCAGTCTTCAGGCGAGGATGATTCTCCAAGGCGATCGTCACGGCTTCTTCCAACGACACCGTCTGTTGGGCATGCGTGGGGAATAAGATACCTAAAAAAAGAAGAAACGGCAATAGGCGCTTCAACCAGCGTTGGCGCTTCCAAGCGGCCGAGCTATTTACCAACCGATAAAATACCGGGATAATAATCAACGTCAAGATCGTGGAGACAATCAAGCCTCCGATCACGACCGTCGCTAACGGACGTTGCACCTCCGCGCCCGCGGACTTCGCTATCGCCATCGGCACGAATCCTAGAGAAGCTACCAAGCCGGTCAAGAATACGGGGCGAAGTAGATGCGGACATCCTTTCGCGAGGATACGATTCGTTGTCATTTGATATTTAGTTTGTTTTCGTAAGTTATTAAAATGATTAATCATTAATATACCATTCAAAACCGCTACGCCAAACAAGGCGATAAAGCCGACCCCCGCCGATATACTGAAAGGCAACCCTCGTAACCAAAGGGCCAGAATACCCCCGATCAAGGATAACGGGACGGTAGAAAATACCACCAGCGAGTAGGTAACACTCTTAAAGGCAAAGAACAATAGCAATAAGATCAATGACAAGGCGACCGGTATCACGATCGTAAGCGTATTGATCGCATTCCGCAAGTTCTCGAACTGGCCGCCATACTCAAAGTAGTATCCCGGTTCCAGCTTGATATGCTTGTCAAGGGTTTCTTGGATAGTACGCACGACTTTCTGGATATCAGCGTCACGGACATTCACCCCGATCACGATACGGCGTTTCGTGGCATCCCGGTTAATCTGTAGAGGCCCGTTGACCAGCTCGATCGTAGCGACCTCGCTAACCGGGATCTGGATTCCCTCGGCAGTCCGTACAAAGAGCTTATCCAAATTCAGATCCGCCACTTTATCGTTATCCAGACGAAGCACCAAGTCGAAACGTCGCTCATTCTCGAAAACGACACCCGCCGCCTCTCCCGCATAAGCCGTACGGATGATCGTGTTCAACTCCTCTATATTCATCCCGTAACGGGCGATCTTGGCACGGTCGTAGTGTACGACCAATTGCGGCAGCCCCATCGCCTGCTCCACGATCACATCGGCGGCTCCCGGTACTTGCTCCACGAAAAGAGAAGCTTCCTTCGCCTTCTTATAAAGCTCCGCCATATCCTCTCCATATAGCTTGATCGCGATATCCGCCTTGGCCCCCGTCATCAATTCATTGAAGCGAAGCTGGATCGGCTGGCTGAAGTTAAACTCCGCCCCCGTAATCGGTTCCAAGGAAGCCTTCATCTTCTCCACCATCTCCGCACGGCTGGAGGCCGAGGTCCATTCCTTGAAAGGTTTCATCACGATCATGATATCCGCGTCTTCCACCGCCATCGGGTCGGTCGGAACCTCGGCCGTTCCGATCTTGGCTACCACATGCTTGATCTCCGGGAAATTCTTCATCAAGGTCTCTTCCGCTTGCTTCGATAGCTCGATACTATGCGTCAGGGAACTACCGGCGGGAAGCGTCATCTGCATGGCGAAATCCCCCTCATCCAGCGTAGGGATAAACTCCGCCCCTAACCTCGTGAATAAGAAAAGAGACACAGCCAGAGCCGCGAAAGAACAAGCGATCGTTCCCCAGATATGACGCAGACAGAAATGAAGCGTACGCCTGTAAACCCCGTTTAATTTCCCGAAGAAACGATCGGCGAATGTAGGCTTCGAAGAGATCGTACGCTTTAGGAACAGGGAGGCCATCATCGGCACGTAGGTGAGCGAAAGGATCAAAGCCCCGATAATACAAAACACCAAGGTCTTCGCCATGGGAGTAAAATATTTGCCCTCTATCCCGGTCAGCGTAAGTAGCGGGAAGAAGACGATCAAAATGATCAATACGGCAAAGGTAGCGCTCCGGGCGACATGACCGGCTCCGGCCTCGACCTCACGGTCCATCTCCTCGGCAGAGAGCGTACGCCCCATCAACCGCCTCGAATAGATATGCGCCAATATCCCCTCCAATATAACGATCGATCCATCGACCACGATACCGAAATCGATGGCCCCCAAACTCATCAGGTTGGCGGAGACCCCGAAAACACGCATCAAGATAAAAGCGAAAAGCATCGCCAACGGGATCACGGAAGCCACGATCAAGCCGGCCCGCACATTCCCCAAGAAGATGATCAATACGATAAAGACGATCAACGCTCCCTCTATCAAGTTACGGATCACGGTGGATATATTTCGGTCTACCAATTCGGAACGATTCAAATAAGGTTCTACACGAACACCTTCCGGCAACATTTTCTGTACCCTTTCGACCCGTGCCTCCAGTTCCTTGGTCACGACATTGGCGTTCGCACCCTTCAACATCATGGCGATACCGCCCACGCACTCTCCCTCGCCATCCTTTGTCATGGCTCCAAAACGCTTGGCGGAACCAAAGCGAACCGAGCCGACATCGCTTATATGAATCGGTATCCCTCCACGGTTCGTGATCACGATGCGCTCGATGTCCTTTATCTTGCCGATCATTCCCTCGCTACGGATGTAGTAAGCCTTATTGATTTTCTCGATATAACTGCCGCCCGTATTCTGGTTATTCCGGTTGAGCGCCTCAAACACCTCGCCGATCGTAATATTCAAGGAATAAAGGGCATCCGGATCTACCGCCACCTCATACTGTTTCAGATAGCCGCCAAAGCTATTGATCTCCACGATACCCGGTATACCGCTCAGTTGCCGTTTCACGATCCAGTCCTGAATGGTACGGAGTTCCATGGCGTCGTATTTCTCCTCATAACCGGGCTCCACGCTCAATACATATTGATAAATCTCGCCCAAGCCGGTCGTGATAGGCATCAGCTCCGGCGTACCCAGTTCCGTGGGGATTTCTCCCGCCACGGTTTGTATCTGCTCGTTTATAAGTTGGCGGGCATCTAAGGTAGGCACGCTTTCCTTAAATACGACCGTTACCAATGACAGGCCAAAGCGGGAAACGGAGCGGATCTCTTCCACGTTCATGATATTACTCATCGCTATCTCGATAGGCATGGTGATCAATTGCTCTACCTCTTGCGGGGCCAAGGTTGGCGATACCGTCACGATTTGCACTTGATTGTTCGTTATATCCGGTACGGCATCTATCGGTAAAGTCATCATGGCATAGATTCCCCCCAGAAGCAGAAACAAGGTTGTCAACCCAACGAATAGTTTCTTCTGAATAGAAAAATGGACAATCGCTTTAAACATCACTTCATTTATTTAATAGAATAGTTACAAAAATAAAAGGTAAGCGTTTGTCTGCCCCGTATAAAATAATGAAGTGACCGAAATCAAGGTTGAAGTATCGGTATGAGGAGTTGGAGCATATCAATAGAAAAAGGCTTCACATGCCCTCTATGACACATGAAGCCCCTTTTGTTATCCTATATAAATAATAAGAATCGTTGCCGTTAAAAGCGGATCAGCACTTAATGCTCAACTGTCGCAACACCTCACGGATCTTCTCATACGTGACGATACGTGTAGGAACCAAAGGCAAACGAAGCTTATTCTCGATAAAGCCCATCATATTTAACATACTCTTCGCTCCGGCAGGATTTCCATCCACGAACAACAGGCTGAACAGCTCCGTGAAGCTGTGATGGATCGTACGTGCGCTATCATAATCACCCGCCAAGGCCAGACGTACCATACGGCTAAACTCACGAGGGAAGGCGTTACCGATCACGGAGATCACTCCCACCGCACCTAATGTCATTAAAGGGAAAGTAATGCCATCGTCACCGGAGATCACGTTGAAACGGGCCGGCTTGTTCTTGATGATATCATCCATCTGGGTGATATTGCCGGAAGCCTCTTTCACGGCGATCACGTTATCGAACTCACGGGCGATACGAAGCGTGGTCTCGGCCGTCATGTTCACACCCGTACGCCCCGGTACGTTATAGAGTACGATCGGTAAATGAGTAGCGTTGGCGATCGCCTTGTAATGCTGGTAAATCCCTTCTTGGGAAGGCTTATTATAATAAGGTACGACCGAGAGGATAGCGTCGATACCCTCGAAATTATCGGTCTTCAACTTCTCGACAACCGACCGTGTACAATTACCTCCCACGCCTAATACGATAGGGATACGGCCCCGTACACGAGTCACTACCAAGCTTATAATGTTTTTCTTTTCTTCTTCCGTAAGTGTAGGGGTTTCCGCTGTAGTTCCCAGCACTACCAAATAATCCGTACCGTTCTGCACCTGATAATCCACCAGCTTGCCTAACGCCTCGTAATCTACACTCTCATCTTCCTTGAATGGCGTGATCAACGCCACACCCATTCCTTTTAAATTTATGTCTGCCATGGGGAAAATATTCCTTTTTGTTATTTAGCACTGCAAAAATAAGGAAATTATATCATTTAGCACGGATGGAACGCAAATAAAATAATATCTGTCCGAATAAATACTGAATATCGTCCTTATCTGTTACACTCAAGCCTAAGTCGTACCATTCTTGGCCCGGATACTTAATCCCGACCTTGAAGGCGGATGGATGCCGGAGAGCGATGTATTGCAAGGCATAACAACCCGGCCGGGTGATATCGATCAAGATATCCGCCTTGAGAGCGCCCACCTTTTTCAAGACACTATCGGAAGGAAATCCCCACGCGTTGAGATCGTTCTTTATATGTACAGGAATATTGGAATCGTCGAAAGGAATATCCGCTCCTTCGGACGGCACATACACACACGTCTTGATGTCCTTCTTCGCCTTGCGCAAAGGCTCCAAGGCCCTCATGACGTCCTCGTGATCCTCCATATTATACAAGACCAAAAGCGAACGTGCCTCATCCAAGGAAAGGGAACGACGCGGACGCCCCCCAGCGTCCGACACTAAAGCCTGTATCTTCTTCTTGATAAAATAATTCGTAAACATTATTCCAGCATATTTAAGAACGCATCCTCGTTGATAATCTTCACACCCAGCTTCGCCGCTTTCTCCAGCTTGGCCGGTCCCATATTCTCGCCGGCAAGGATATAATCGGTCTTCCCCGAGACGGAGCCGCTATTCTTGCCGCCATGTTGCTCAATCATCGCCTTATACTCGTCACGTGAATGCTTGGAAAATGTCCCGCTGATCACGATCGTCAATCCTTTCAACTTCTCGGAACGGTTCGCCAATTGCTCTTCGGAAACCGCCATCCGCAAGCCCTGTTCCTTTAATCGGTTCACCAACGTACGGTTCTTCTCGTCCGAGAAATAACTCAATACACTCTGGGCGATCCGCTCGCCGATCTCGTCCACGGCTACCAAATCCTCTAAGGACGCCTGCTCCAATGCCTCGATCGAATGGAAAGCCGAGACCAAGCGTTTAGCGACCGTCTCTCCCACGAAACGAATCCCCAGACCGAACAAGACTCTCTCAAAAGGAACTTGCTTGGATTCCTCCAGACTCGACATCAGATTCTGGGCGCTCTTCTCCGCCCACCGTTCCAGACGCAATAAATCGGCAACCGTCAACGTATATAAGTCCGCCGAGTCTTTTACATAACCGGCGTTGTACAAATCCTCCACCGTTTCCGGGCCTATATTGATATTCATCGCCTTCCGGGTCACGAAATGCTCTATACGCCCCTTGATCTGAGGAGGACAGCCCGACTCGTTCGGACAGTAATGCGCCGCCTCTCCCTCCGGACGCACCAAAGGAGTCCCGCACTCCGGACACACACGGATAAAGCGGACCTTATCCCCCATCAGCATCGAACGAGCCTCCACGTTCACTCCCACGATCTTCGGGATGATCTCCCCGCCTTTCTCCACATACACTTGGTCGCCGATATGCAAGTCAAGCCCCTCGATAATATCGGCGTTATGCAGGGAAGCCCGCTTCACCACCGTCCCCGCCAACAATACGGGCTCGAGGTTCGCCACCGGAGTGACCGTCCCCGTCCGTCCCACTTGGAAAGAGACCGAGTTCAAGCGAGTCTCGGCACGCTCCGCCTGAAACTTATAAGCGATCGCCCAGCGAGGGCTTTTCGACGTAAAACCTAAGTTCCTCTGCTGACGAAGCGAGTTTACCTTCAACACGATTCCATCCGTCGCCACGGGCAGGTTCTTACGTTCCACATCCCAATAAGCGATATAATCGAATATATCCTGTAGGCTCTGGCATTTGCGGATCACGTCCGGAATCTTAAAACCCCATGTACGAGCCGCCTGCAAATTCTCATAATGCCCTTCGGCCGGCAGGTTCTCACCCAATAAATAATAGAAATAAGCATCCAGCTTACGGGAGGCCACGATAGCCGGGTTCTGCTGTTTCAACGTACCGGAAGCGGCGTTGCGAGGATTGGCGAACAAGGGTTCCTCCTGCTCCTCCCGCTCCTTATTCAAGCGATCGAACTCCGCCCAAGGCAGCAATACCTCGCCACGGATCTCGAACTCCTCCGGAAAATCAGAACCCCGGAGTCTTAATGGAACCGAACGGATGGTCTTGATATTCGCCGTCACGTCATCACCACGAGTACCGTCGCCACGGGTCACGGCACGCGTCAAGCGTCCTTTCTCATAGGTCAAAGAGATAGAAGTGCCATCATATTTAAGCTCCGCCACAATCTCGAAAGGCTCATTCAAGGAGCGGACCGTACGATCATAAAAATCTCGGATCTCATCCTCGGAGTACGTATTACCCAACGAAAGCATCGGATATTTATGTACTACTTGCTCAAACTCTTTCGAGAGGTCGCTCCCCACTCGCCGAGTCGGGGAATCCGGATCGGCGAACTCGGGATGCGCCGCCTCCAGTTCCTGCAACTCTTTCATCATCTTATCAAACTCAAAGTCTGATATTGTCGGTGCCGAAAGCACATAATAATTATAATTATGCCGCTCCAGCTCATCACGCAGGGCTTTTATCTTTGCTTCGACCATATTAGTATATTAATTCTACGTTGTCTATCCAAAACGTATTTCCCGGAGAGCCGATATAGGCCCCTCCGTGGCTGGAGGTGAACTGCAACACCATATGCGTAGGTGCCTCGCCCGGCTCCGCCCAGCCTACCTCTTGGATAGGAACACTTTTTCCTTTACTATTTAACGTATAACGTTCCTCTACTTGTATACGCATATACGGTTTATATTCGGGCTTGGATGTTATATTTCCATAAAGGATCGGGTAAGTAGCGTCATTTACCCAATCAGGGGTAGATTCCGTATAGCGTTGCACCATCGTACCGACCCGCTTGGAATAAACATTCCCTTCCTCGTCTTCCCATCGTTTCTGCAACAACAAGATCACCGCCAAGGAATCCTGCCCGGCCACCGTACTCTTACGACTGAACCCCGTACTACGTACCCGATTCTTCTCGGGAGCGGCTTTCACCTTATAATCAAACCGCAACGCTTTCGGCTTCTTGGAGAAAGGCACTCCTGATTGTAACATCGCTTGAGGGTTTTTTGTTCCCTTGATCGGCTCATGCACCGTACCCAAGAAAACGGAGCCGGCGGCGATCACCTCGATATCCACCAAACCGAAAACCTTCACGCTCTCATAACGGGTCTCCATGCGGGCGCACATCCCATCCCCCCGTTTCTCCGGGAAAACAGACGTATTGGTTTTCACCACTCCCGCCACTTTCGCCATCACGTTGGAAGTAGCCCACGGAGAACCGCCCATATTACGAAACGCCGTATTACCGACAATCGTATCCGAGGGCCCCAGCTCATAAAGCCATTTCGTATTTCCCCCGATAATGCCAGACTCATGAATCTCACGGACAATCCAATTATCCATGTCTCCATAAGCGAAGGGCACCACATTCTCCGATGTCACCCCATCCCCGTCCGCGAGAACCACGGACAGAGGCATACAAGCGATTGCCAAAAATAACGCTTTCTTTCTTAAACTCAAACCCATCCCTCTATCAATTTAATACCTATCTAACCCTTTATTTATAAGCTATAGCCCCATTCCTTCAAGGCCATGCCCCAATTTTCCTCTACAAGCCGGACCGTACGATCCTCGTACTTGTATTGGTTCTTCTTGTAGCCCTTCTTCTTGCCCAGATACTTCTCTATATCCGCCTTAGACTCCTTAAAGCCGGGTAAGTTTAATGTCCCGTAGATATTTTCCGTCATGGCGAAAGCGTCTTTCTCGAAATCCTCGAACTTCACTTCCACCAGATTGCCTTCCGGTATCAGGTGCTTCTCTTCCTCGTACTTATAGAAAAGACGGCGATATACCTCGATGAAGTTCGCCTCGATCTGCTCGTTCGTGATATCCTGCAAACGCAATGGCTGGATCGTATTCGTAAAGAAACTGCGGGTACTCTCGAATACCGTATACGGATTTCGCTTCAAGTAGATGAACTTAGCGTTCGGGAACATCTCCAGCAATGTCTTCACACGCCCCGTATGCGGTGGGTTCTTGCTCAAATACTGCGTACCGTTCGTATTCCAGAGGGAAACCTTAACCAGACGCATGAAAGTATCCATGAAGATCCGCCGCTCCTCCTCCGTGATATCGTTAAACAATAAGTAACGATCGCAATACTCCATCCAGCGTTTCGGGAAGAACCAGAAATTATAATATGTATAAGGCATCATGTTCGACAAGGCGAACTCCTCCTCTTGCGGAAGATCCACCTTCAACTCCATATTATCGGTCGGACGCTTATCCGGCATCAAGAAAGCCATGTTCTTCTTGAAGAAAGGCTGCCCCCAGAGCATCAGGTGCGGGAATACCGTCTGGTACGTCGTGGTATAACCGAAATGCTTATCGCAGGCGAAGATGTTATGTACAAAGGTCGTACCACTCCGCCAATGCCCCAAGATAAACAAGGGGTCCATCTCCAGCGGCTTATCGGCCAATTTCTTGAACCGGCTATCCTCGATCGGCTTCAAGGCGCTCAACAGGCGGCAAACACCGGTCGTAAGGCGATACTTACCCTTAAAGCCCTTGTCTATCTGCTGCCGGGCCGTCACCTTCCTGAACGTATCCCAATCCGCCCCGACCAACGTATTGATCGGTAGCTTATCAAACTCCAACAATCCCATATCCTATCGTTTTTCCGTTATACATTTCACAGATACGCCCTGCCGGCCCAACTCCTCACAAACCTTACGGATCGCCTCATAGTGCTCCTCTCCGATTCCCATCTCCGGGAGGTTCAAGGTAGCCAAAGCGTCTTCCGTCACCATATCTTTAGCGTCCACACGGTCGATGATCATACCCACGGCGGACGTATTATTCGTAATCGGATCGATCAAGATAAACGAGCCGGTCTGCTTATTCCTCCTATACGGATCGAAGAACAACTCCTTGCCGGTAGTAAATACCACACGGCCGATCTCGTTCAGCTCCAGATGATCCACGGAAGACTGCTCCATCGTGTTCACGTTCACCTTATAGCGGATACTATCCACACGGGCACGTGTCGTATGAGTGGTCTGCTTGATGTAGAACTGCTTGTTCACGTCCATGGCTTCCTCATCCATCCACACCAGCATGGCCTCGAAATTACGGTCGCAGATCGGCAAGTTATCCGGGTGCACCAGCATCTCCCCACGGGAGATATCGATCTCGTCCTCCAAGGTGATCGTAATACATTGAGGAGGGAAAGCCTGCTCCAACTCACCCTCGTAGGTGACGATGCTCTTTACCTTCGAGGTCTTCCCGGAAGGCAACGCCATCACCGTATCTCCCTTACGCACGATACCGCTGGCCACCTTGCCGCTAAACCCACGGAAATCCAGATTCGGGCGCAACACGTATTGCACCGGATAACGGAAGTCCTCGTAGTTACGATCCAAGTCGATAGGCACGTTCTCCAGATAATCCAATAAAGACGTACCCTCGTACCAAGGCGTGCGATCACTCTTCTCCACCACGTTATCGCCATCCAAGGCCGACAAGGGGATATACGTGATATCCGGGATATCCAGCGGCTCCACGAAACGTTTATAATCCGCCACGATCCGGTCGAACGTATCCTTGTCGAAGTCCACCAAGTCCATCTTATTCACGGCCAGTACCACATGCTTGATCCCCAGCAAAGATACCAGATAGGTGTGACGGCAGGTTTGCGTGATCACGCCCGTGCGGGCATCCACCAAGATGATCGCCAGATTCGCCGTGGAACCACCCGTGATCATATTCCGGGTGTACTGCTCGTGCCCCGGGGTGTCGGCGATGATGAACTTACGGTTGTTCGTGCTGAAATAACGGTAAGCCACATCGATCGTGATACCTTGCTCACGCTCGGCCTTCAAGCCATCCAGCAACAAAGCGTAGTCGATATGCTCGCCGGCGTTGCCCATACGCTTGCTGTCACGCTCCAAGGCATCCAACTGATCCTCGTATATTTTCTTACTATCAAACAGCAATCGGCCTATCAAGGTCGATTTGCCATCATCCACCGAGCCGGCGGTCAAGAATCTCAGCAGGTCCTTCTGCTCGTCCTTATCTAGGAATTCCTTTATATTTAATTTTGTATCTGCCATGTCTCTTCTGTGTTAAAAATACCCTTCCCGTTTCTTCTGCTCCATACTAGCGTCTTGATCGAAGTCGATCACACGGGTCGTACGCTCGCTCTTCGTCGTGGTCATCATCTCCTCCACGATTTTCTCGATCGTATCCGCCTCGCTCTCCACGGCGCCGGTCAGCGGCCAGCAGCCCAACGTACGGAAACGGACCATACGCATACGGATCTGGTCCCGGTATTGCTCCGGCAAGCGGTCGTCGTCCGCCATGATCAAATTACCGTCGATCTCCACGCACGGACGCTCCTTGGCGAAATACAAGGGAACGATCGGGATATTCTCCAGACGGATATATTGCCAGATATCCAGCTCCGTCCAGTTCGATAGCGGAAATACACGGATGCTCTCGCCCTTATGCACACGGGCGTTATAGATATCCCACAACTCCGGGCGCTGGTTCTTCGGGTCCCATTGATGGAACTTATCGCGGAACGAGAAGATACGTTCCTTCGCACGGCTCTTCTCCTCGTCACGGCGGGCGCCGCCGAAAGCGGCGTCGAACTTATATTTATCCAAGGCATGAAGCAAGGCCTGCGTCTTCATCAAGTCCGTATGCACCTTGCTTCCATGCGTGAACGGGCCCACGCCCGCGTGGAAAGCCTCCATATTAGACTCCACGATCAAGTTCCAGCCGAATTTCTTCGCGTAAGAATCACGGAACTCTATCATCTCCTTAAACTTCCATTTCGAATCGATGTGCATCAACGGGAAAGGAACCTTACCCGGAGCGAAAGCCTTCTCGGCCAGACGGACCATCACGGAAGAATCCTTCCCGATGGAATAAAGCATAACAGGATTCTCGAACTCGGCGGCTACCTCACGGATGATGTGGATAGACTCGGCCTCCAGCTCCTGTAAATGACTTAACTTGTAATCAGACATATCTTTTTTCAGTGTTTAATTTCTACTTTCGGTATGATCAACTCCAACAACCGGCTCACGGATTGCTCCACGCTCAATACGGAGGTATCCAAGGACAGGTCCGGACGCTCCGGCGCCTCGAACGGGGCGGAAACCCCGGTAAACTCCTTGATCTCGCCTTTCCGGGCCTTGGCATACAGGCCTTTCACGTCACGGCGTTCGCACTCGGCGAGCGGCGTACTTACGTAAACCTCCAAGAAATCCGCTTTACCGATGATAGCGGACGCCATCTCTCTCAACTCGTTGTTCGGGCTGATAAAAGCCGCTATGGTTATAACACCCGTATCGACAAACAGTTTACCCACCTCGGCGATCCGGCGTATATTCTCCACCCGGTCCTCCGGCGAGAACCCGAGATTATTGTTGATACCACTACGGATATTATCCCCGTCGAGGATGCGGCAAAGCAATCCCCGTTTATGCAACTCACGCTCCAAGGCGATAGCGATCGTGCTTTTCCCCGAGCCACTCAAACCCGTGAACCACACCATCACTCCCCTTTGCCCCAGAAGCGCCTCTTTATCCTCACGACCCAGCATACGGTCGAAAATCGGATAGATATTATTTTCTAAAACTTCCATATCATAGGTATTACAAACACGGAGATCAAGAACGTGATCAAGTTCAAGGGCAGGCCCACCTTCACGAAATCCGTGAACTTATAGCCTCCCACGCCTTGTACGATCAGGTTGGTCTGGTAGCCGATCGGCGTACTGAAACTAGCCGACGCCGCCATACAGATCACGACAAAGAATGGGGTCGGATCAACGCCTAATTGCGTAGCCACCGACAAGGCGATCGGGAAACTCAATGCCGCCGCGGCGTTGTTCGTGATCAACTCCGTAAATATATTGGTAATAATAAATATAATCGCCAGCAACGCATACGGTCCTAAATCGTCGGCCATACTAATTATATGGCGGGCTATCATGGAGGCAAAGCCGGAATTCTCCATGGCCTTGCTGATAGCGAAGGCACAAGCGATCGTTATCAAGATATCCCAAGAGATGTATTTCGTGTATTTCTTCGGCGGGAAGATCTTAGTCCACGCCATGATGATTGTCGTAATGCAGACAAAGAAGAACATATCCAAGCGCATACTTGGAACGGCCTCTTTCACGACTGGCAACTCTCCTACCGTCGCCCCCGTAATCATAAAGATCAACAGTCCTAAAGCCAGCCAACGTTTCTTCCTCGATACCGGCTCCGTTGCCTCATTACCATTCGCCAACATCAAGAAGACACTAGACTCACCCCATGTAGGGATAAAAGAATCGTCCGCCCACAACACCAAGGTATCGCCCTCATGCAACACCACCGTATCCAGATTACGGGTAAAACGCTGTCCGCCGCTTTTCACCTCTTTCACGATCGCCCCGTAATGGCGGGTAAAGTTAAACTCTCCCAAGGTCTTGTTGATACCCGGGAAGCGTGCGCCCAGCACGGCCTCCACCCGGTGGAAATTCCCGGGATTCTCATCCTCCCCGTCTTCGGATACCGTATCCGTCCTCGAGTCCGGAAGCAGTTTATTCGAGAAAGCGAACAAATATAAAATACCGGCGATAGCGATAAAAATACCGACTTTCCCCAGCTCAAACATCGTAAAGCCCTCATATCCCGCCTCCAGAATCATGCCGTGCACCACCAGATTCGTAGAAGTACCGATCAAGGTACATATACCGCCCAATATCGTGACATACGAGAGAGGGATCAAGAATTTCGTGGCCGGAAGCCTCACCGCCTCCGCCCATCGCTTGATGATCGGGGCAAAAATAACCACCACCGGCGTATTATTCAGGAACGCCGACACGAAAGCCACGGGCGGGAGCATCCTCGCCTGCGCCTTGAAGACGGTGGTCTTCCCCTCGGGAAGCAGTTTCTTGATCAATTGGCCTAAAGCCCCGCTCTGCCGCACTCCCTCACTGACAAGGAAGAGCATGGCTACGGTTATCATCCCTTTATTGCTAAAGCCCTCCAGCATCTCCTTGGGAGTAAGAATGCCTACGCAGAGAAAAAACACGACCACTGTCAGAAGAACCATTCCCGGCCGCATCTTATCCCATACCAAGGCTGCGATCATGCCGATCAGGGCCAGCAACACAAACACTATATCAAAATTCATGTATTTACTTTTAAGAGCGCAAAAATAATAAGAATACTCAAGTGCGCACTCCTTTCGCTAACCTATTTTTAGGATTATATGGGATATAGACCAATAATGATTGATTCTGGGCCAACTTATATTCTTACAAGGTAGTCTTCTAAATTTCGTTCATAACCAAATAAACAAGAATGCATTGTACGGCTTGTAGAGACGGAGCATGCTCCGTCTCCCACCGCTGACAGTAACTTAAAATACACATCCCCCTCACTTCACGATAAACCACGGATTATGCAAATCTTCCTTGTTATAGCGAAGCGGGGTCTTGCCGTCGATATGATATATGTCGCAACCGGCAGACTTGGCGATGGCGTGGCCGGCGGCGGTATCCCACTCCATCGTCGGGGCGAAACGGGGATAGATATCGGCCGAGCCTTCCGCTACCAGACAAATCTTCAGGCTGCTGCCGCTACTGATCAACGTAACGGGCTTTCCCTGCTTGCGGAGATTATCGATGAAAGCGGTGGTCTCCTCCGTTTGGTGAGACCGGGATGCCACTACCACGATTCCCTGATGCGCCAGCGCCATCGGCAAATGTATCGCCCCCTGCTTCATCTCGTCCATCGAGGGCTGGCTACTGCTATCGATTCCCGTAAACTTATAAGCACCCACAGAGGAGGAGGCGAAATACAACTCCTTCCGGACGGGCACATAAATGACGCCCAACACGGGCACACCTTTCTCCACCAAGGCGATATTCACGGTAAACTCGCCGTTTTTCTTGATAAACTCTTTGGTACCGTCCAGCGGGTCCACGATCCACAGCGTCTCCCATTTGGAGCGCTCCTTGAACGGGATCTCCTTTCCTTCCTCGCTTAAGACCGGAAACGGGGTAACGGACAAAGCGTTTGTTATCAATCGATGGGCCGCCTTATCCGCCTTTGTCAACGGCGAGTTGTCTGCTTTTCTCTCTATCCCGAAGTCTGATTCGGGGTCGTTATAAATATCCATGATCGACTTGCCTGCGTCTACCGCGGCACGGATCGCTATGTAAAGATAATTGGCGTAGCTCATCATCACTTCTCGTTTTATTATTTGTTAATAAGCAAATATATGGAAAAAAAATAAATTAACGCCCTGTCGCCTGTAAATATTCCGTACGTTTGATCAAATAAGCCGTATAATCGCCCGTATACTGGTCACGGCTTTGCTGGAGGAGCGATTGGGCGTCCAGAAGATCGCTCAGCGTTACCGTGCCCGCCTTATAATAGTCCGTATTAAGGCGGACATTCTCCTCGGCCGTCGCTATGGACTCCTCCGAGAGCTTGACTTGCTTATAAGATTCCTCCAGCTCGTTCCAAAGCTTCCGCATTTGCACCAACAGAAGCTCATTGGCGTTTTGGCGGGAATACTCGGCCGCCTTCACCTGAAGCTTTTGCTTCCGGATGGCGTGCGAGCCGCCCCACCAATCACTGATCGGAATCGCTACGGTAGCGAAAACCATGCCGAACGGACGGTCCTTATCCAGTAAGTTGTGATACATATACCCGGCTCCGATCCCCACGGTGGGCAAGTATTGCCCAACCTTCAGCTTTTGTTGAAGACGGGCGGCCTCCACGTTCTTCTCCAGCAATTTATAAGAGAGTGTCGTAGGGAGCGCCTCCTCATGGCTCACCCGGTAAAGCTCCGGGGAGGGCACCTCGGCGGGCAGCGTGAAATCGATCTCGAAATCATCTTCCCCGATACCGATATATTGAGCCAGCACCATCTTGGAAAGGCGCAAGCCGTTCTCCACCCGCAGGCGGTCGCTCGCCACGCCGTTCTTTTTCAACTGGACTTGCAGTAGGTCATTACGAGTCGTCACGCCGGCGCCGACCGCTACCTCCACATCCTTATAAAGACTCCCCACCAAGGATTCCACGATCTCGATCGTCCTTAATTTCTCGTGAAGGGAGATCCATTGCCAGTAATACCGCTCCACCGTCAGGGCTACCTCATCCTCGGATTGGCGCATCTGGTAACGGCTCACCTCGAGCGCCAAGTCGGCCAGCTTATTGCCGTTCACGATCTGTCCGCCGGCGAACACGGGCTGGATAGCGGTCACCCCACCCAGCAAGCCGTCATCCATCATCGACAACTCGAGAAGGCCCGGTATCACGCTCATATCCATCATCCCGTGGTTCGCCTTGAATGCCGTTCCCACGGCGCTGACATTCGGGAAGTATTTCGTAAAGGCCTCCTTTTTTCCTTCCCTCGCCTCTTCTACGTCCAAACGGGCGTTCTTCATCTTCGCGTTATTCTCCAAAGCCATTTCCCGGCATTCTTCCAGCGATAATGTCCGCTGGGCGCTCACGGTCCCCACGCATAAGACGAGGGAACCGACAATGCCATATATCCATCTTTTTATCATCTCTTTTTTCCGCATATATTCATTCCTATATTATATCCTAATCCACATCCGTATCATTCATTTATTCCCGAATATCTTCCAATAGAAAACAGGCAGGATGATGACCGCCAAGATCATCGAGAAGACCGTTCCCGAGCAGATCACCACACCCATCGGCATCCAAAGGGAACTGCCGCTGATGATCATGGGCACCACGCCCACGGCCGTTGTAGCCGAGGTCAGGAAGATCGGGAGCATGCGTCGCCGGCCGGCGTCGAAGGCGGCATCCCTCGGGCTATAATGCTTATGGAGCCGCAGGTCTTGCGCATGCTCGAATATCAAGATAGCGTTTCGCACCACGATACCGATCAAGCTAATAACGCCCAAGACGCACGTCAAGCTGAAATCGATATGGAACGCCCACAAGCCCAGCGCCGCCCCGAACAAGGTGAGCAGCAACGAGGACAGGGCCGCCAACGCCAAGCCGATCTTCTTGAAATTGACCAACAGGAAGAAGAAAACAATGATCACGGCGATCGCCAAGCCCTGCATCAGCGGGTTCATCGTCTCGAAATCCAGCTCCTTGGCTCCACCGTACTCGTACGTCACGCCCTCGGGCAAGGTCGGGATAATACGGCTTTCCATGACTCGCTCGATCCGTTTCTGCATAGCGTTCTGGTTGGTCCCCCGGGTTACCTCGGCGAAGACGCTCAAGGTACGCACGCCGTTGCGACGGACGATCTGCCCCTCATTCCAGCCTCCCTCGATCGTGGAGACTTGCCGGAGCGGGACGCTCACGCCGGGGACGATGGTGGGAAGATACTGGTCGCCGACCTTATCGAACGCGTCACCCTCCCCTTTCTTATCGGATCTCAGCTGGATCGGCAAAGCGTAATCGCCTTCCCAGAGGGAGCCAACCGAGAGGCCGTCGTAACGGATCGCCAGATCGGCCGAGGCCATCGCCTTCGTGATCCCGAGGCGGGAGGCTTCCACTGGGTCCAATCGAACCCGTACGTCGGGTAAGGCCTCCTCGTAATTGGTGTGTACCCAGACCAAGCCGTCCATCTCACGCAACACGGCCATCAAGGAATCCCCAGCCTGCTTCAACCGGGCGATATCGTCTCCCATGAAACGGATCTCTAAAGGAGAGGATACGTTTTGGTAATCCAGTTGCTTAAACTTCACGTAGGCGTCGGGGAAATAATCGGCGTACCGGTCCGTATAATCATCCAACACGCTACGGGTGGCCTCTATCGAGGCGGTGTTGACAATGAACTGGGCGTAATTCTTCCCGGCCAAGTTCGGGGCGTAGGTAGCTTGGAAACGGGGCGAGGAAGTTCCGATAAAGGAGGTGACGGACAGGATGCGCTCATCTTCCGACAACAGCTTATAGAGGCTATCGCTCACGGCGGCGGTACGGTCCAGCGAGGTTCCCTGCGGGAGATAGATCTCGACGGCGAACTGATCCCGGTCGGCTATCGGCATCATACGCTGGCTCAGTTGGGTGATCATCAGGATCGCCAAGGCAACCGTCAAGACGCCCAGACCGATCGTGGTTTTCGGGAAACGGAAAGTCCACGTCAGTGCCCTCGTATAGACGGCCTGTACGGTATCCAGCAGATTGAACCTCTTCTTGCCCGTATTCTCCCGCCCGGACTTCAATCCCTTCTTGATCAAGACCCGCTCCAGCAGCGGGATAAAGACCATCGCCACCGCCAGCGACACCATGAGGGAGATGGAAAGCGTCCAAGGGAAGAAGGTCACGAAATCCAACATCTGCCCCGTCATCGTGAAAAGCAACGGGAAAAAGATCACGCAGATACACAGCGTAGCCAACAAGATCGAGCTGAAATAGTTCTTGGCGCTATAGACGGCGGCGTACCAACGGGAATAGCCCTTGTCCAGATATTCCAGATAGGCGTCTATCACGATGATGGAGTTATCCACGATCATGCCCAATACCACGATCAAGGCGGCCAGCGTCACCGTATTCAGCGGGATGCCGCAAGCGTACATGACACCGATCGAGATAAAGACACTGATCGGGATGGAGGTAGCCGCCACCAATGCCGAGCGGAACGGGAACAATACCATCATCACCAAGATCACGACCACGATGGACACGAACAAATCCCGCACGAAGGAACTTACCGAGTCTCCCACCACCTTCGGCTGGTCGGCGATCCGGCGGATCGAGACACTCTCGGGAAGATCCCGCTCGAAAGCGTGCAATACCTCGTCTACCTCCTTTCCGTATCGTACGATATTATGGCCCTCACGCATCTCCATGGAAAGGATGATCGCTTTCTTGCCGTTGTTCGTTATATAGCTATCCGGCTCGGGATATTCCCGTACGATACGGGCCACGTCTTTCAAGCGGATCATATGCCCGTCGGCATCGGCCAGCAGGATCTGCTCGCCTACTTCCCGCTCCGAGGGATAGGTCACGGAAAGGTGGATGGGAATGTCCAAGCCGCCATTCTCCAAGGAGCCGGAGGCGGTGGTAAAGCCTTGGGTGAACAAGGTTGTCATCAGCATACGGGTATCTAGGCCGTAAGCGGCTAGCTTGTCTGGATCCAAGTAGACCGAGATCTGCTCGTTTTGTACCCCGTAACGGCGCAGGTTGGATACGGACTCGATCCGGCGCAGGCGGTCTTCCAGCGTCTCCATGTATCGCTGCAATTCCCGGTAGGTCTTGTCTTCCGATTCCAAGGTGATCAATAAGGCGGAAGTATCGCCGAAATCATCATTCGCGATGACGGCGAGTACGCCCGAGGGCAGTTGCGACTTGAAGTTCTGCAAGCCGAGCTTGATCTTCGACCAGACCTCGTCTTTATTGTTCACGTCGTCGTTCAGCTCCACCATCATGTACACCATTCCATCCCTTGACATGGAGTACGTCTTTTTCTTCTTTACCTCCTTGAAGGTAAACAGGTATCTCTCCAAAGGCTTGGCCAACTGCTCCTCCACCTCTCCGGAAGTCGCCCCGGGGTAAACACCCACGACCACGCCTTGGCGGATGGTGAACTCCGGGAATTCCTGTTTCGGCATGTCCACCAAGCCCAAAATACCCAACCCGACCAGCACGGTAATCACCAGCAACGTGATCTGGTAATGACGCATGGTCCATTCGATCACTCCGTTTTTACGTTCTCTCATAACGCACGCACTCTCATGCCCTCACTGATTTTCTGGTAACCGCCTATCACGACGATATCCCCCTCGTTCAACCCTTCCAGAATAAACAAGCCCTGCTCCGTCAAGTCGCCCGTCCGTACGGGCGTAGCTTTCGCCTCTCCGTCTACGACCTTCCAGACGAAACGCCCCCCGTCGTTCGCTATCAACACGGCGTTGTTCGGCAAGGCGATAGCCGGCACGGATTCCTCTCCCGACAGGCGTACATCGCAAACCATGCCGGGCAACAAAGCGCCGGACGGGTTCTCCAGCCGGATCTTCGCCTCGTAAGTATGGGAGATAGGGTTGGCCACGATGCCTTTCTCCGTCACTTTCCCCTCAAAACATTGTCCGCCCAGAGCGGCTACCTTTATCATAGCGGCTTGATCGCCGAGCGTGGCGACCTCATTCTCCGGGACGGCGATCTTCACGTTTACCGTCTCTATCCTTAACAAGGAGAAAACCGGTTGCCCGGGCTGCACGTTCTCTCCCGCCTCAACCATGCGCTTGCCGATAACGCCGCCGAACGGGGCATACAGGTTCCGGTCCTCAAGGTTTTTCCTCGAGATTCGCTCCATGGAACGGGCCTGTTCCAATTTGCTCTCCACCTCTACCCATTTCATATCCGGCAGGCTCTTATTCTCGTGCAAGGTTCTCATGCGGGCATAGGCATCCTCCGCTTGTCGCAAGGAAGCGGCCGAGGCATTATAGGCGTTTTCCAGCGTCGCCTTGTCTAACACCGCTAGTAGTTGGCCCTCACGGACCTTCTGCCCCTCGCCCACCAATACTCGCTCTACATTACCCATCACCTGAAAACTAATCGAGGAGGATACGACCTCCTCTACCGTTCCCACGTAATTCCTTGTATCCGCCGGAACGGTCTTCGCTATCTTCACGATCTCCACCGGGATCTCTTTGCTATCCCGTCCCTCTTTTTGACTGCCCGAGCATCCGGACATCACGAACACGACGGATAATAATCCTCCATAAACAATGCCTTTCATCCTTTTCATATCCTATGATTTATTATACCGCGAAGATGATGAGTTTATCCACTCCAAAGAAGTTCCGTTTTGCAACCAAATTGTCCTATTTGACACATTTCAATTGGATTATTCTATTATTTCACTAATTTTATCGCCCAAACAAGAATAAATTATGAACGTAACAGATCTACCTCAAGCTTGTATCTCTCTTATCGAGAACGTACCCGGCATAGACTTTATCGACGAGGATTTCGCCATATTCGATAACATCGACGATATTCCCTCGCTCGACCATCCGATGCGAATAGACGCCGTCGTATTCGCGCTTTGCACGAAAGGCTTCATGCGTATACGGATCAATATGGAGGAATATGTCGTAGGGGAAAACCATCTCGTATTGTCCTTGCCTGATCAGATCATCCAACACGTGGAACGTAGCGAGGACGTGGCCGGGATCTTCATCGTCATCTCCAAGAATTTCATGGAGGAGATCATTCCTCATATACAGAATACCTTGCCGGCGTTCTTCTACATCAAGGAGCATCCGGTCACTGAGTTGAATGCCGAGGAGATAGGTTGTATCAAGGAATATCATTCTTTTCTCTGGAAGAAAGTGAAAGCGAAAGGGCATCCTTACCGGAAAGAGATTGCCCAGAGCTTATTGTTGGCGGTATTCCACGAGGTTTACGGCATGTTTAAGAATCATATGCCGATCGAGGTGAAGAAGAGCCGGCAAGAGGAGTTGTTCGCAGCGTTCATACAAACGCTCGCCTTACATCATAAGCAGGAACGGTCGGTAGCTTTCTACGCCGGAAAATTATGTGTGACTCCCAAATATTTATCTCTTTTGGTAAAGAACGTCAGCAACCGTACAGCCGGGGAATGGATCGATAATTACGTTGTCTTGGAGGCGAAGGCGTTATTATCCTCCTCCACCCTTTCCATCCAAGAGATATCAGACCGGCTAAACTTCGCCAACCAATCCTTCTTCGGTAAATACTTCAAGCAACACGCCGGGATATCGCCTACGGAGTATCGGAAGAAATGGTAAAATGAGGGCGAGCAGTTCCCACCCCTATTCTAATTATCCTCCGATCAACGCGGTTATCCCGCAGGAGGCGAATTGATCGATACACCTTTGCAGGACTGCCTCGGAAGGGGTGGATAGCGGAAGGTGCCCGGGATTGTAGAGGGTTCCTCGCTTATCGTGCTTACCTTTTCCGATGTCGTGGTACGGGAGGAGATTAACGACTTTCCGCTCCCACGGCAAGGAGGCTAGGAAGGTGGCAGAACGGGATATATTCTCCTCGTCCGCATTGACTCCCTCGATCAAGGGGATGCGAATGAGGAAGTCCATCCCGGCCTCGGCGATCATCCGAAGATTGGAGAGGATACGCTCGTTCGGGACACCCGTGAAACGACGATGGCTACCGGAATCCATATGCTTTAAATCCACCAGAAAAAGATCCGTGCGCTCCATTACGCTCCGGACGGTATCCGGCGAGGCGAACAAGGTCGTATCCACCGCACGATGGATTCCCAACGCTCCGCAACGATCCAGCAGGGCAACCAAATCCGACGGACGCGACAACGGCTCTCCCCCGCAGAAGGTAACGCCTCCCTCGGAGCGATCCATAAAGACCGTCTCTTTCTCGATCTCACGCATGACCTCGTCGATAGAATACTCACGGCCGGACATCTCCATCGCCAAGGTGGGACAAACCTCGGCGCATCTACCGCATGTCCGGCACAGAGACCGATTCGTGACGATACCCGCCTCCGTCAAGGTCAACGCCCCGGTGGGGCATACATCCACGCAGGCCCCGCAACCTATGCACTTCTTTCTCGTATACAGCTTCTCCGCCCGGGGCGAGATGCCTTCCGGGTTATGGCACCATACGCAGGCAAGCGGGCATCCCTTCATGAAGATCGTGATACGGATGCCCGGCCCGTCGTTTATGGCGTATCGTTTGATATCGAATAACAGCATGGCTCAGAAAGTCTCTTGCTCCGTACGTGCGATCACGTCCGCTTGCAAATCGGCGTTCATATCGTTGAAATAGTCGCTATAGCCCGCTACACGGACCAGCAGATCCCGGTAGTCCTCCGGACACTTCTGGGCGGCGTAAAGCGTTTCCGTATCCACGATATTGAATTGGATATGATGGCCACCCAAGGCGAAGTAGCTACGGATCAAGGAGGCCAGCTTCGAGATATCCTCCTCCCTCTGGAGCAGGCTGGGCAGGAAGCGTTGGTTCAGCAGCGTGCCGCCGCTCTTCACCTGATCCAGCTTGCCGAGGGACTTGACAACGGCGGACGGCCCGTGGGTATCGGCTCCGTGCGAGGGCGAGGTACCATCGGAGATCGCACGCCCGGCCAAGCGGCCGTTCGGGGTGGCTCCCATCACCTTGCCGAAGTAGACGTGGCAAGTGGTGGATAACATATTCAAATGGAAACACTCCCCTTTCGTATTCGGCTTGCCCTCGATCGCGTCATATAAATCGTCGAAGACACGGACGGCGATCTGGTCGGCGTACGGATCATCGTTGCCAAAGAAAGGCGTACGGTTCAGGATCATTTGGCGCATCGGCTCATGTCCCTCGAAATTATCCGCCATCGCGTCCAACAAGGCCTGCATCGTGAAGGTCTTATCCTCGAAGACGTGTTTCCGCAAAGAGGAAAGGCTATCGGTTATCGTGCCTAATCCGGTACACTGGATATAAGTGGTGTTGTAACGAGGCCCGCAATTGTAGTAATCCTTACCCTTCGCGATACAATCATCGATAAACAGGGAGAGGAACGTGGCGGGGGCGTACTTGGCGAACATGCGGTCGATATAGTTGCTGACCCGCACCTTCATATCCACGAAATAATGGATCTGGCGAATGAACGCCGCATAAAGCTCCTCATACGTCCGGAAACCACGGGGATCGCCGGTCTCCAGACCGACCTTGCGACCGCTTACCGGATCTACGCCGTTATGCAGCGTCACCTCCAATATCTTCGGCACGTTCAGGTAACCGGTCAGCACGTACGCCTCCTTCCCGAAAGCGCCCACCTCGATGCAACCGCTGCAACCTCCCTCGCGGGCATCACGCAGCGACTTGCCTTGCCGCATCAACTCCTGCACGTACACATCCGGGTTGAATACCGACGGGTAGCCATGGCCTTGGCGGATCACCTTGCACCCGGCACGAAGGAAACGCTCCGGCGTACGGGCACTGACGTGGATGGCGCTGCCGGGCTGGAGGATATGCAGCTCCTCGATCGTCTCCAACATGATATAGGAGACCTCGCTTACGCCATCGCTACCGTCCGCCCGGATGCCGCCGATGTTCAGGTTCGTGAAATCGTTATAGGTTCCGCTCTCCTTCGCCGTGATACCCACTTTCGGCGGGGCGGTATGATTGTTTACCTTGATGAAGAAGCAAGACATCAACTCTTTCGCCTCGTCACGGGTCAAGGTTCCGGCGGCGATTTCTTTCTCGTAGAAAGGCGCCAGATGCTGGTCGAAATGACCGGGGTTCATGGCATCCCAACCATTCAGCTCCGTGATCGTACCGAGGTGGACAAACCAGTACATCTGGATCGCTTCCCAATAGATACGGGGAGCGTGGGCGGGAACCCGGCGGCATACCTCGGCGATCTTCCTCAGCTCGGCGGCACGGCGGGGATCTTTCTCGGTGAGAGACATCTCGTCAGCCAAGTCCGCGTGTCGCTCGGCCAGCAGGATAGCGGCGTCGCAGGAGATAGACATGGCCGTCAGTTCCTCCTGCTTGTCCGTGGCCTCGGGGTCGTTCATGAAATCCAAGGCGCTTAGTTCCCCCTCGATACGTTTCTTCAAGTCCAGCAGGCCATATTGGTAGACCTTGCCGTCCAAAGCGGTATGCCCGGGGGCACGTTGCTCCATGAACTCGGTGAACATACCCACCTCGTACGCCTCTTTCCATTCCTTGGGGACGTGGCTGAAGATGCGTTCCCGCTGGGTACGGCCTTTCCAGTACGGGATCACCTCCCGCTCGTAGGTATCGATATCTTCTTGGGAGATAGTGTAACGTTGCAGCTCCCGGGTATTCAATATATGCAAGTCCTCCACGCTATGGCAGGTAAGTTCCGGGAAGGTAGGCACGGCCTTGGGGCGGGGCCCCCGCTCGCCGACGATCAACTCGTCCTCGCCGATATAGATCGTCTTCCGCTTGCAGATCTCCAAGAAGTTCAGGGCACGCAGGATAGGGATCGGATACTTCCCGTAATTCTCCTGATAGAAACGGGTCTCGATCAAGGCCCGCTCGATGGAGAGGGAAGGTTGGGCCTCGAAGGTCTGCCGACGCAGACGTTTGATACGGTCGTTCATCCCGAAATTGTTCGCTCCTACGGAAGAGACGGTATCATGTACGCATGAATATGTGTGATGGGTTGTATTCATAAAATTATATGTTTTATCGTAGAGGTAGGATCTATCCGCCCTCATCAAGGTTATTTTTTATTGTTACACAGGACGGGCATCCCCGCCCCCATGAGTTTATATAGGGAGAGTATCTGCTAGAGATAAAACATCAGGCAGTTGAAAAGCATCCGATAGCCTTTGTGTAACATAGCGCTTGTTTCTTTTTGAAGTATGATGGCAAAAATAAGGAAATTATTGATAATATCACAATTCATCAACAGAAAGTAACCGTTTGTCAAAAAAATAACACAGGAACGTAAATAAAGGAATAGCTTTGCTTTGTATTTCCAGATCAAAGGGTTTAAAATTAAAAGAACTTATACCATGCAAAGTACATTCAAGAACCTGCTTTATGTCTTGAGACATTATAAATTAGCGACGGTCACTAATCTTTTAGGACTTAGCTTCGCTTTCCTGTTATTCATGCTGATAAGCATACATGTCGGTCATGAATATAGCTTCGACGCTTCCCTCTTGAACAGGGAAAGGATTTTTCAGTTAGAAAACAAGCGGGATGACGGGATATGGGAGGCTAATTTCGCACGTCCACAACTCGAGCGTTTCATCGCCGCCTCCCCTTATATAGAAGCGGCCGCTATCACAAACAACCTTGTTTACTCCTCCGTACGTTTTGGGATATCAGCCAGTGAAGGGCCCGACGCACGGAGCTATATGGAGCAGGTGGAACGGATCACCCCGGGATATACTAAGGTCTTTGGCTTCGAGCTGGTGGCCGGCGATACGGATTGCCTGAAACATCCGGAAGGGACGCTGATCCCGGAGAGCATGGCCCGGAAACTCTTCGGCGAGGAAAATCCTATCGGGAAGCCGGTTTATCTGTCGGAGTTCGCCGGGGCCGAAGGCTCGATTATATATGGGCTTAGTTTTGAGCCGGCATATATCGTGGGAGGCGTCTTTCGCGATTTCCCGGAAAACACCCGGGTGAAGAATGCCCTGTATATCCCGATCATGGAGAAAGAGATGATGGAAAACTGGCATACCGGCCTTTACTATTGTTATCTGCTGATGTCGACGCCGGAATCCGCCTCTGTCACTACCGAGACCTATATGGCCGATAGCCGGGCTTTCCTGAAAAGTTTCACGATCGAGGATATGCGCCTCCGGCCCTTGTCAGATCTCTATTTCGGCCAGCCGGTCCGAGCGGACGCCGCTCCTATCGGTAATAAGCTACGGACGAATATGTTATTCTTTATCGCCATCCTGATCATAGGTATCGCCTTGGTCAATTATATCAACCTGTCGATAGCCTTGGCACCGATACGCACCAAGTCGATCACCATCCAGAAAGTGCTGGGAAGCTCGGACGCCACGCTACGGAAGTATCTGGTCTTGGAGTCCTTGGGAATCTCGGTTGTCGCCTTCTTCCTCGCCTTGCTTTTCCTGTTATTTTTGAATAACGTGCAATGGGTCACGAATATGGTGGGGCATCCGTTGAATCTGTATGCCAACTGGAAGATTCCGGCGTACACATTCTTCCTTGTCGCAGGCGGCGGTATACTGGCCGGTTTGTATCCTGCTTTCTATATCACCTCGTTTCCTCCTGTCATGGCGCTGAACAAGTCTTTTACCCTTAGCGACCGGGCCAAGAACACTCGCAAGTTACTTATAGGGTTCCAGTTCGTTATCTCGATCACGCTGATTGTCGGAGCGTTGTTCGTCTCCTTGCAAAACAGATATATAGGGAACGTGGACTTGGGATTTAACAAAGAAAACGTACTGGAGGTAAGACTAAGCATGGGGGCGGCCTTGAAAAAGGGCGAATTGTTCAAGGCACGTCTCTTGGAAAGCCCCGCTATCCGTGATGTTTCCTTTAGCGAGTTCAAATTTGTCTCGGACGAATCACGTTCTTTCATCGGGTATAATTACAAAGGCCAACATTATTATATGAGCTGGCTGGGAGTATCCGCCAATTTCCCGGAGCTAATGGATGTAAAGATGATCGCCGGAAGGAAGTTCCGGCCGACGGATGAGGCGGCGGATAACACGCAGGCCGTTTGCCTCCTTAGCGAGACGGCAGCGAGGGAGATCGCCTCGGGTCTTTCCCCCGAGAAACCGGACGACCTATCGGACTTGGTAGGAACAAGCATCACGGATAATGATATACCGGTACGGATTGTCGGTATCTTTGAGGATGTCCATTATGAATCCCTGTATAAAGAGTTACGCCCGATGGGGCTTTGGACCTCGGCTAAGAATCATTACCGCCGTTCGGTGCCGGAAAGATACGCTTATGTCAAGATCGCCGGCGGAAATCCCCGGACGGCTATCGAGCATATCCGGAAGGTAACGGATGAATTGATCCCGGGTTATCCGGCCGATATCCATTTCTTTGATACGGCGCTGGAGGAGCTTTACAGTAAAAGTGGGCGGCAGGGAACGCTGATTACCGCCCTTTGCCTGATGGCCGTCTTTTTATCCCTCGTGGGAGTATTCGGACTGGTTATCTTTGAGCTACAGGGACGGGAAAAGGAGATAGCCGTGCGGAAAGTACATGGGTCCACGGTCCGGCAGATCCTTTGGATGCTGAACTCGTCTTTCCTCCGGATCACGCTCGTCTGTTTTATTATCTCGATCCCGCTTGCTTATTACGGGGTGAACGTATGGCTGCGGGGTTTCGCCTACAAAACGCCGGTTTACGCGTGGTTA
>NZ_FR885268.1:0-15906 GCF_000436315.1 Parabacteroides sp. CAG:2
ACCAAACACTTACTTTATTTATCCAAATTTTGTCGTTTTTTTGCGAGTTCTTTGTATATTTGTGTCCAAATATTGACAATTCAAAAAGAAGACAATAGATAAGAGAAAAGTTTTATGGATAATAAATCTGTTATACTTCCTAAATGGATTGATAAAATTATCTTTGATGATTTTGAGGCTGTCTATGAACCATGCCCTATGGAGGTGGTTTATAATCCAGATCAACCATACGAATTTGTAAAATTATACCTAGGAACATATTTTCCTAGAAGTTTTGCGGAAGCTTATAGTATTATATCCTCTCTAATGACAAATGATAAATATAAACAATCATTGTATAATTTGCAGGAAATAAACGTGTTAGATTTTTGCTGCGGAACAGGTGGTGAAATTGTAGGCTTACTTGTTGCTTTAAGCGACAATCTTCCCAATTTAAAACGAGTAAATATAAATGCGTACGATGCAAATCCGGATGCAATATTATTTTTATATCATCTTACGGAGTTGATGGAAAAAGCACCAGAATTCAGACTTGAAATCCATATTAATCCTCAATGTATTTATATTGAATCTGAACTGGAAATACAGGATGTTATAAATATGTCAAATGTGCAGTATCATTTTATAATGTCGTTTAAGGCAATAAATGAGTTTGTACAACGTGGAACTTTTAATAAAAGTAATCCGTATGAATTGATAGTTTCGTATTTTTCTCCATTGCTTAAAGCCAATGGAGTCTTTATCATTTCTGATGTAACAACAAAAGTAGATAATGGTTTGTATTATCCACAAATGATGAATAGTGGAATAAATAGATTTTTAAAGAACTCACAGCAATATAAAAGTATCGTGCCAAATGCATGTTACCACCTCGAGAACCAATGTTCCGGTTGTTATATGTAAGATATTTTTCATGTATTCCACAGGGGAAAAAATAGTGATAGAAGTAAAATCGCATACAGAATAATTTGTAATAAATCATTTGCTCAGGAAGTAATGGCTGGATATACTCTAAAAACATGTCGTGCAATAAATCCGTTAGCAGATAAAAATATACCTTATGATTTATGGCACTAGATAATCTTACACCAGACAAAGACCAGCAGATAATCATCAATATGTCTGCAGAACGAACCGCAATAGTTAAGGGAATTGCAGGTTCTGGAAAATCGTTGACTCTTCTAAAGAAGGCCAAACAAGTTTCGACGCTAACTAGTTCCTATGCAATTATAGTTTATACAAAATCACTAAAACAATTTTTTGTTGACGAATTAGCTGAAATTGGACAAAACGAAGGCCATGTATATTATTTTGAAGAATGGAAACGTTCTTCAAAACCGCAATTCACATATATGTTCATAGATGAGTGCCAGGACTTTAATGCTGATGAAATTGCAGATTTTAAGGCTCATGGAAAATACTGCTGGTTTTTTGGAGATTCTAATCAATCAATAATGGAATTCCCAAACCATCCAGTCCAAAGTGTAGAGGAAACAGCTAAACAATTAGGAATTCATCCACAAGATTTGTGTATTAACCATCGTCTCACAATCGAAAATGCAAAGGTTGGTGAACATATACGTCCCGCATCTCGTTTGTCATTTGCATGTATCAAACATGGTCCAAAGCCACGTTTAATACAAACCACATCGCAACTTGATAAAATTATAGAATACGTTAATAATGGTTTAATAGATGTGGGTATTCTTGTGTATTATAACGATCAAGTTACTATGATTCGGGACTATTTTGTGTCAAAAGGCATACCTGTTCAATGGAAAACACACGATTATATGGATATAGATTTCAAATCAACAAGTCCTAAAATAATTACTTGGCACTGTGCTAAGGGATTACAATTTAATGATGTATTTATTCCATGCTGTGGGCTTAATGAATTCAGGAACTATGTTTACTGGAATATAGAACCAATGACTGAAAAAGAGTCAGCATTATATGTAGCAACAACACGTCCGTTGGAAAATCTTTATCTTTTATATACTGATAATCTAGCACCCAGATTGCCAGCACCTGATTCCCATATCTATGCAGGGAATGAGACTGATGCCAATGGACCATTCTAAATATATACTTTATGAAATTCTATATACCGACATCAAGTTTAAATATGGACAATCTACTTCAGTCTGAATGTATTTTGCCTATATCACATTATGTTCAACGGCTAAGTGGGTATAAATTATATGAACAAATAGAGGAACTTCGGCCTTTTAACGCTATCGTATTATTTAAATATCCAGTTCAATTTACTATTAACGACGTTGGACGCTATAACTATCCAGTGCTTATTGAGTTTGAAGATGATGTACAAACTCAAGATTTTTATGAAAACGAAATACAAGATGGTGTTTGTATTTGTTCTCATACTCTGAATCTGACTCCTACAAATTGCTGTTTCTATTTTTTCTCTGAGCAAGCATATAAAATTACTTTAGTAAATACCCGAAGTAATAAATCCATCAAATACTATAATAATTATTCTATAGTCCCAAATGCCAATAAGTTTAAAACAAGACCACTTCCGAAACTTACGTCTATTTCACATTATGAAGTAGGAGTATTTGAAGATGGAATTATTGATAAACAAAAGGGCGTATTATATGCATATCTCTTAGGAGAGCAGAAATCTGTTAATCATGATTTAGCGGTACAATTAAGGCTTACTCAAGATATATACAACATATTAACCAGTCTTATTTCTACTCCTTCATCTATAACTGTTTTTGGTGAGAAATTATCTTTTTTGTTAGATGAATATAAGAAAATTGATTTAACAGAGAGGAATAGTACAGAACAATTTGAAGTTAACTTGAAGAATGAATTGGGAAACAGATTTTATTTCCTTAAAGGATGTTTAATAGGATTTCTCAAGAATATAAATTGTTGGGATTATATATTCACCTCTTTATGCAAAAAATGGGGATGTTATTTTCTCCCCCAAGTTCCGGAGCTACATACTAAAGATGATTATTTAAGGCTTCGATCTGACATAGAAAAGAGAACAGCATATGCAGTTGATGTCTTACAAAAAAGTCTACCCCCATCTACTTTGAATGATATTTCAATGAATGGAAATACTATTTCAATTTCTAATGCTCCATTAGTTAATGCCGTTATCGATTATGTAATAAAAAATAAACAAACAGTAGAAAAGTTATATGCTAATCGCCTTGGTTTTTATATGGGAGTGATGGAGACCATTGTACCTATATTAAAGGGACAAATAGGTGAAATCAATTGGAAGAAGTCTAAAGAACGAGCATACATAAATGATTTACATGCATTTATTAACGATCCGGCCATCCATTTTGAAATAAATAGAATTGATAACATTGAACTCAAATCTATAGCTGCATTTATATTAAAAGGCCAAAGTTACAATGATTGTATGGCTTTGTGCAAAATGGCAGAATTTGAAAATTATCGTTATATTCTTTCCTTGTGGGGTAGCTTATGTGGTTATATGGAAATGAATAAGGAGGCATTATCCGATATTCTCAACATGTCAACATATTCACTCGTATATAAAAAATTATATGGGAAAAACATGGGAATCTTGTCTCATGATATTGCCAATTCAGAATCTTTTATTAATTGCAGCTCAGAAGAAATTGAAAAACGATCTTGTAAGTTTTCAAAGGAAGAATTATCTTTTATTCTAAAATCAGTAAACTTCAAGGAAGTCACTCAATTGGTAAATAAATTAGAATCGTTTTTATCCGTTTCATCAAAACCTATAAACGAGTGTTTTGAAGATGCTATTAATGAAACGCTATCGAAGAGAGCTAAGAAACAAAAAGAGTTAGCTTGGTTGTCCTTAAAAATCTATCAATCTGTAGATAATTATGATGCATTTTGCACAATATTAGAAAAGAACAACTTGTCTAAAACTGTACAAAAAAATATTTTGAGACATTTTGGTCATAACGAAGAGAAGAAAGGCAAAATCAAAATAAAGAAACAGGATACTCCTTTGTTATTTCCCGAAATGAATAAAGCAACTTCTATAACCCAAAGCATATCAAATCGTTTGCCTAACATTCCGTCCTTTGTAGGATTAGATAAGAATGTATTAAGACGTCTCGAACAAAATTGGTCATTTACAGCATCAAAATATCCTAGCAACAAAGAAGAGCACATTCGTTTCTTTATAAATCTTTGCAAGAAAGAAGGCTTTTCAGGAAATGCAAAAGGACCAACGTCCTTAACATATGTGTTTACACAGGAAATGGCATCTAAAGTTGAAAAAGAATTATTAATATACTATGATATTAGATAAAATTACAATAAAGAATGACTCTGGTATGATTGTAGAAGCAACAGCTCCTGTTATTATTTCAGCAAGTCGTTCTACAGACATACCAGCTTTTTATGCCAAATGGTTTTTCAACCGTTTGACAAAAGGTTATTGTGTATGGTACAATCCGTTCAATCAACAGCCAATGTACATTTCTTTTAAGAATTGTAAGGTTATTGTTTTTTGGACAAAGAACCCCAAACCGATATTGCCATATTTGCACAAACTTGATGAACGTAGAATTCATTATTATTTTCAATTTACTCTTAACGATTATATAAATGAAGGATTTGAGCCAAATGTCCCGTCTATTGAAGAAAGAATCGAAACATTTAAGCAATTATCTCAAATGATAGGTAAAGAGAGAGTGATATGGAGATTTGATCCACTTATAATCACTTCATCTATAAGCCCAAGAGAGTTGCTTAAAAGAATATGGAATGTCGGCAATAAACTGAAAGGATATACTGACAAGTTGGTTTTCAGCTTTATAGATGTAAAAGCATATCGAAAAGTTCAAAATAATCTCGTAAAAGAAACAATGTTCTTTACGAAAGAGGATGTTGAAAATGCAGAAGCAAACCATGCTCAGCGAATAGAAATTGTTGAAGGTCTTCAGAAAATTCGATCCATTTGGAAAGAACAAGGATGGAATGTTGAAATGGCAACTTGTGCAGAAGATATAGATTTAGAGTCTTATGGCATAGAACATAATCGTTGTATTGACGGAGAACTTATGAAACGCATATTCTCTGACGATAAAGAATTAGTTTATTATCTTCATACATTGAAATGGCCGGAAAGAGATATGTTTGGAGAACTTCCGCCAATCCCCCAGAATACGAAAAATGTTAAAGATTCCGGACAACGCAAGGTTTGCGGATGTATGGTGAGTAAAGATATTGGAATGTATAATACTTGTCGTCATTTCTGTGTATATTGTTATGCCAACACAAGTAAAAAAATGGTAATGGACAATATGAGAAAGCATTCTGATGAAAGTGAAAGTATTATTGAATAAGTGTGTCAGTGTAATCCAAAATGCATAAATAGATCAATGTTAGAACTTGAACTACAACAATATCTACATCGTGAATATCCGCAAGAAAATACTTATTGCGAGTGGAAGGAATTTAAGAATTTGAAGAACTCATTCTGCGGGGACGAGAAAGATGATGTCATTTCGTATGTGTCTGTCATTGCCAATATGGAAGGTGGACACTTGGTGATTGGTGTACACGATAAAACATTGAAGATTGTCGGAACGGACACATACAATTATGATAAGCAAAAAGCAATACTGCGACTGACAGAAAGATGCGTAAATCTTTCAACAGAAGGCTTGGATATAGATGAGTTCATCACAGATGATACCAATCGTAAAGTATGGGTTATCCATATTCCTAAACATCTACCTAAGCGCCCTGTGTTTGCGCATAATAAGGCATGGCAGCGAATTGAGGATTCTCTCGTAGAAATGACTACTGAACGCATGAGTGCAATTCTTGATGAACCTATTTTCAGCGAAACGGATTGGTCCGCACAAATCGTACCTGATGCTACGATTGATGACCTTGATGAAGTTGCCATAGCTAAAGCTCGTATGATGTTCAAGAAAGTACATAGCCGAATACCTGAAGCCGAAGTAAATGCATGGACTGTGGAAACATTCTTGAGCAAATGTGGCATAATGAAGAACGGAGGAATTACTCGTGCCGCAATAATCCTTCTTGGTAAATATGAAGCTGCTTTCAAGTTACGTCCGGCTGTTGCACAAGTGACTTGGACAAGGCGGGATGAAAAGCAGGATGTAGTGGATTACGAACACTTCACCGTGCCATTTATATTAACCGTAGATGAGATTTTATCAAAGATTGAAAATCTGACAATGCGTGAAATGCCAGGAGGTACACTCTTCCCTGACACTATGAAGCAATACGATGACTATACCATCCGCGAAGCACTTCATAATTGTATTGCACATCAAGACTACACGATGCAGCAGCGAATCAATTTCGTGGAAAATCCGACATACCTCTATTACTCCAATGCAGGGAGTTTTATTCCTGGCACGTTGGAGAATGCTTTAACGAATGAGGAACCTCAAGCATATTTTCGCAATGAATGTCTTTGCAGGGCAATGGTTGATTTCAACATGATAGATACAGTAAGTAGGGGCATAAAGAAGATGTTCAATGAACAATGGCGTCGCCATTTTCCAATGCCTGATTATGAAATTGACGCTAAAAACAGAAAAGTATCGGTACGCATTTATGGCAATGAGATAAATGAACAATATACCAACTTGCTCAAAACAGACAACTCATTGACCTTGTGGGATTGCATATCATTAGATGCCATCCAAAAGGGCAGAACCATTCATGAGGACATTGCGCATGATTTATTGAACAGAGGGCTCATTGAGGGCGAAGCCCCCAATTATACAATCTCTTTAGGGATTGCTAAAGCTACTCGTCAACTGCAAGGTTACACCAAGCAGAAAGGACTTGATAAGGAAAAAATCAAACAGATGATTTTGCAGTATCTTAAGAATGCTGGTACAGATGGAGCCAAGCGTGATAGCATTTATGAGTACGTCAAAGACGTAATGCCGCAAGTCAAGACAAACGAACAGCAATTGAGACTATTAGGGGATATACTTAGTGCGTTAAGTGCCGATAAACTTATTTATGCAAAAGGGCGGATATGGTTCTTAAAAGAATAGTCATAACGGAAGATTATGACGGTTTATCCCAATTATAGCGGAATTTATAACGGATTTCGTCATATTATAGCGGATAATGAAATCCGATTAACTCATGTCAAATTCGTAAATTGAAGAAGTATGTTATTAGGAGAAAGAATAAAAGAGTTAAGAGAGCAACACGGAGTACTGCAAAGACAATTAGCAGCCTTGCTTGAAATAGATACTCCGATGTTCAGCAAAATAGAGCGCGGTGACAGACGTGCCAAACGAACACAAGTAATACAATTGGCTGAATATTTCAAGGTAGATAAGAATGAACTTCTCACTCTGTGGTTAGCAGACAAAGTATTAGATGCGGTAGAGGATGAAGATGAATTAAAACACGATGCGATAGAGGTCGCACAAAAAAGAATAGGCTAATACTTACAATTGTCGGGAACTATATGGTATCATAATAATCTAATTTCCGACATTATTATTTGATACTCAAATTACTAAATTGCAATATTCGGTTCAAGCGTGAAACTTGAGTTGTTTATTTCGGCCTCCGCCGTAGGTTATTATCCGGCTTTCGGGGAATATGACGAGTATCATGATTGCCGGGGAATGGATTTTTTGGCCCGGTTGTGTGGGGCGTGGGAGGAGGAAGCGTCCGCATGCTCATCGGATGTGAGGCTTGTCATTACCCGTTTTGGTGTCGTATTGTCTGAGGATGGAGGGGCCTTGAAAGAGATGCTTCGTTTGCAACGCTTCTCACGGGTAAGTGTCGTGATCGGTAACGGGCAACAGCGTTTTCCATGGATCAGCCTGTTTGATCTATGCCGCTCTTTTGGGTATATCATACGGAATAGGCAGATGAGGGGTGTGGTAAATTTGGTTTCTCCAGACCTTATCACCCAAAAGCAGTTGGCTCATACGTTAGCGAGAGCGGATAAGATCCGTAGGATCATCCCTTTGCCTGAGTTCTTTTTTCGGCTGAAGTTTGGCGAGGGAGCGTCGTTCGTGACAAAAGGGCAAACCGTCCATCCCTCTAAATTACAGGAATCTGGGTTTACATACATTTATCCAACAATAGAGAAACTTATGAATATAACAGATCATCATACCGTACCGGAACTGGATGTTAAACGGTATATGGGGCGATGGTATGAAATCGCCCGTTATGAGAATCATTTTGAGAGAGGCATGACGGATGTGACGGCCACGTATACGTTGCTTCCGGACGGAAAGATCCGTGTGGAGAACGAAGGATATAAAGGCGGCGTTCACAAGAAAGCCACCGGTCGTGCGAAACAACCGGACCCTAAAAATAATCCCGGAAAATTGAAAGTGGCTTTCTTCTTATGGTTCTATGCGGATTATTATATCTTAGAACTTGATGCGGATTATCAATATGCGGTGATAGGAAGCAGCACGGATAAATACCTCTGGATCTTGAGCCGTGAGAGGAACTTACCGGAGGCGGTTCGGGAAGATTTACTGGGGAAGATAACGGAACGTGGGTATGATATCTCTAAATTGATTTCATGAGCTGATGTATAAAGGGGTAAAGCCGTAGTGATTACGCCTTTGCCCCTTTTATTACTCATATTGGAAAACAATCTTAACAGAGGCGATCTGAGAGAGTTCCTTTTGCTCACATGATAGGCTTTACGATTTCAATTTTAAGGCCAAGCGCATCAATAATACGGAAAAATAAACCAACTCCCGGTTCTATGATTCCTTTTTCAATTCTTGATATATAGGTCTTATTAGTTCCTACTTTTTCGGCCAACTCGGATTGTGTCATTTTCTCTTGCTTCCGTGCGTCACTAATAATTTGCCCCACACAATAAGAGTATGCTTCTTTGCGAAACTCCTCTCTTTCTGGTGAGCCAACCTTGCCGTATAATTTATCTAATACAGCGTCCATACTCCCGATCTTAGGATTTGCTTGCATAATATTCATTTTTTTTCCATAGTGCAAATATAAATTAAGTTTACATATATAACAACTTTAGATGGACTTTTCTTTTATGTTTTCAGTTGCTTCCCATCGGAAAAGGCATTTCCTACCTTTTCGCCCACTCTCAAATAGTCGTTGTTGAATGGATCAAAGATGATGGGAGCGGCTTTAGCTACATTCACCTTGCCGTTCTCATCAAGTACACGCTCGTCAACACTGACATTTACGATCTCGCCACGGAGTATGCAAGTATCCGGATCGTAATCTTTTAATTTACATTCGATAGCCACGGCCAATTCGTCGATCAACGGAGCATCTACGAAGTCTGATTTTGTAGCGTGAAATCCTGCTTTGGCAAACTTGTCGGTAACTTTATTGCCCGACACGATACCTACATAATCACAAGCTACGACATGATCGGCATCTGCCATGCTTACCGTGAAAGCTCCACGCTTCAGGATATTCTTAACTGTCTTGTGACCGGCGCTAAGACACATGCTGATCTCATTCATCTCACTGATACCGCCCCAAGCGGCGTTCATCGCGTCGGGAGTTCCATCTTCTCCATACGTGGCGATAATAAATACGGGTTGCGGATAGCTCAAAGGCTTCGCTCCAAAATTCTTTCTCATAATCATTTATTTTTTAGTCCAATTCTTGATATCTTCTTCTGTCACTCCGTTCATCAACTTCCCTTTTTGCCAGTTCACATCCGGATAGGCTTTCCGCAATTCACTCTCTGCGTTCGAGATATTGCTACTGCCCGATGTGGCGAATGGGATAACGGTTTTACCCGAGAGATCGTATTTCTCCAAAAAGGTGTTGATGAGTCTTGGGGCTTGATTCCACCAGATGGGAAATCCTAGGTAAACGGTGTCATACTCCGTTAGGTTCTTCAAATCATCGATAATGGCCGGTCGTGATGTAGGATCGTCCATCTCTACGCTGCTGCGTGAGGATTTATCCCGCCAGTTCAGATCGGCGGAGGTATAGCTTTTCTCAGGTTGGATCTTGTGAAGATCACCACTGACAATAGACGCGACTTGTTGGGCCGCTTTTTCAGTATTTCCCGTTGCCGAGAAGTAAGCCACTAAAACTTTTGTCCCTTCGGCAGCCTTTTGCGCATAAGAGGCGATACATACCATTGAGACCATGACCATGAATAATACGATTCGTTTCATACTTCTTGAATTTTTGTTGTTTTTATATGCATTACGAGAATGCTATGTATTTATGGCGATAAAGATAGGAGAGAAAAATGAAACAGTTTGTACCCAAATTACTGATATATCTGATATTTTTGGCGATACGATCCTTATCTTTGTAAGGCGATTAACTAAAAGAAGAAAATATCATGCTTGCGTACACTTATATTGAACAAGGGAAATTTGAATTGCGGGAGAAACCGATACCGGAAATAAAGGATTCACGGGACGCTATCGTACGAGTGACTTTGGGTAGCATTTGTTCTAGCGATCTTCATATTAAACACGGTAGCGTACCACGTGCGGTACCCGGAATAACCGTTGGGCATGAGATGGTTGGTGTAGTGGAAAAGGTGGGTGCCGATGTTACTGCAGTCAAGCCGGGTGACAGGGTGACCGTGAATGTCGAGACCTTTTGCGGAGAGTGTTTCTTCTGCCGGCGTGGATATGTCAATAATTGTACCGATCCCAATGGCGGTTGGGCGTTGGGCTGTCGTATCGATGGGGGGCAGGCGGAGTATGTCCGGGTTCCTTATGCGGATCGAGGCTTGAATCATATCCCAGATACGGTCAGTGATGAGCAGGCTTTGCTGGTCGGTGATGTGTTAGCGACAGGTTTTTGGGCCGCTCGTATCTCGGAGATTACAGAGGATGATACGGTTCTTATCATTGGCGCCGGTCCTACGGGGATCTGTACTTTGTTGTGCGTGTTGTTGAAGAAGCCACGACGTATTATTGTTTGCGAGAAGTCTCCGGAAAGGGCCCGGTTCGTTCGCCAGCGTTATCCGGAAGTCTTGGTGACAGATCCCGAAAACTGTAAGGAATTTGTTCTTCGTAACAGCGATCATGGCGGTGCGGATGTCGTATTGGAGGTCGCGGGGAGTGAGGATACCTTCCGCTTGGCATGGGATTGTGCCCGTCCGAACGCCATTGTCACCATCGTAGCCCTCTATGATAAACCTCAGCTTCTTCCTTTGCCAGACATGTATGGCAAGAACTTGACGTTCAAGACTGGTGGGGTGGATGGCTGCGATTGCGCCGAGATTCTTAACCTAATAGAAGAAGGTAAGATAGACACGACGCCTCTTATTACCCATAAGTTTCCATTGAACGAGATTGAGGAGGCTTACCGTATCTTCGAAAACAGGTTGGATGGGGTTATAAAGGTGGCGATTGAGGGGAATCTCATCAAACCTGTCTTTGTTTTGCCGCATACACCTTGATTCTCTCCTCGCAACATTGTCGTGCGATATCCCGGAGTAGCTCTACTTTGGGGATAAGCGCCTCGATATCTTCTTTAGTGACGCGGAAGTGTAAATTATAACGAGCCTGAACGTATGCGTCCTGCAGCAAATCGAAAAGTCGTTTTTCTTCTTCCGTATCCCGGGGAAAGGCTTCGGATGACTCTAGGGAATGCGTTTTGGCTCTGCCGGATAACGTTATTAGGCTATGCTCTTTGGGACTATACAATGTAAAAGTCAAGATTATGCTGTTGTAATAATTCTCACAAGCTTGATGCAAATGAAAAGAACATATTTTATATCTCTCGTCGTTTTTGTCATACATTGCATTTCGTAAAAAATCATTCGCACGTTCAAACCTGTCGTTGTAATACTCCTCCGCCAACTCTTTTATCTCCCGATAGTTCAGTTTACGACGGCGGGCCAACTTATAACGGCCGCTGTTGTAAAGCATGATACCTTCTCGCTTGATATCGGTATAGAAATATCGGTTTTTATCGATGGCTTTATTCAAGTCGTCGATGCTTTCGTCTATAAATTGTACGGTGGTGGATGCGTATCTGTTCTTCCCTTTGTAGTAATTATCGGTGGCCTTGCTCAAGATGTGATTGATAATATATCTTTGGAAACGGGTACTGGTAACTACCAAAATATCATAATCGCTCATAAAACAGGTGCGGATACCGTATTCGATGCGTTGGTCGTAGTCAACGTATGTATTCCGGGCATAACTTCCGTAGAGAATGATCATCTCACAATCGGGAAGTACTTCCAGTACGCACTCTACAATTCTTCTGAGGTCATCCCGTTTCTGTTCGGGAAGGTAATTGATGGATGTTTTCATTCTTCGTTTATCTATGCAAATTGTTTGTAATCACTTTTTACTTGCCATTATGAATTAAAAATAGCCAGTCCCTTTATCGTCAACAGATACTTTTGTCGAGGATGTTTGGGGCTATCCGGGTAGAGAGGGGTAACAAGGCCGCTTTGAATAGCAGGTGTCAAATAGTTGGCAACAAAAGTGGGACGATGCTTTAATTCTATCTTCTCCATTATCACTTTCAATGAACATTGTTCTATTCCGATAGCCTTTACGATAGCAAAAAGCGGTACGCCGAGCTGTTCGGCTAGCTTGTTCGGTGCTTGTTCGGTGCTTGTTCGGTACTTGTTCGGTCGACTTGTTCGGTTGGCTGTTGTGGGGTATTGATGATGAATGTTACCCTCACTACCACGGATGTATGATGCGAAATCTATGTCCATATGTATCCAATCATGATTATAAACAGGCAATAAAGATATAAAATATCCTGCTATGTGATAGTGAAAAGATGAAGAAGTTGTATTGGCTCGTTCTTTTACGTATTATGAGTTTCCTGTAACATTGAATTTATAAAAACATCTACAATATCTACCACTCTGTTGTGTACTCTCTGTAAATAAGAATATTACCTATAGGTTGTAGATCTCCAAACATCTACAATTATTATTCAATATCTACCATTTATTATTGATTTTCATACAATTTTCTTTTCGCATGAAGGAAAAAAGTGTTATATTTGAAGAATACTGAAAATCTAAAAGATATGATAGAAAAACTCGATTACGCTATGGTGCCGACAGGCTTTGTACATTGTTTTAACGGAAATTGTAAGAACGCCAACCGCTGTTTGCGGCATCAAATCATCCGTTTTATCCCCGATACGCTTTGGGCGGTGAGTGTCGTGAATCCCGCACGTACCAGTCCTACCGGAAAGTGTGCGGCTTTCATGGCGGATACTCCCGTGCAATACGCTGTCGGCATGGATCACCTATTAGACCAGATACCTTATCTGGAGGCGAAACGCATCAAGCAACGTCTGTTGATGACATACGGTAAGAATAGGTTTTATCAGTTTAAGCGCAAGGAAAGAACCTTCTCGCCCGAAGACCAACAGTATATCCGTCAGGTCTTTCGGGCGTACGGAGTAGAGGATGAACCAGTCTTTGATGCTTGGCAGAGTGGCTACCGATGGACGAAGGGATAAGAGCTGATAAGAGTTTCCCTTAGGAGAACAAAGAGTTTCTCTTAGAGGAAACAAAAGTTTCTTTAGGAAGAAACAAAAGTTTTATTAGGGGAAAACTTTTGTTTTTCTATAGAAAAAACTGTAAGCATAAGTTATTCAACTTCTTAAATAATATATTAGACATGAAAATAACCAAGCAAACAGCCTATCGACATACCGTCGCGCAACGGGCGATGCGTATGGAGGAGATCGTGGCATGGGTAAAGGATGAGCGGACGAGGGATAAGCTTGCGCTCTTTCGAGAGAAATTAAGGCGGGCTTATCCCGACAAACGGTATCCGTTTACCCGGAAATTACCTCAGTTGCTCTTTGCCGGAACTTTTCGAAAAGGCGAGTTGAAGGAGTATAATGGCTGGATTTTGCTGGAGATCAATCGATTGAAGAGCATAGAAGAGGCTTTGTCCTTGAAACAAAAAATAGTGGAATATCCGCAGACACTGTTCGCTATGATCGGCTCTAGCGGACGGAGCGTGAAGTTCGTGGTGGCTTATACCTATCCCGACGGGTCGCTTCCCCGTTCGTGTACGGATGCCGAGGTTTTTCATGCGCACGCTTACCGACATGCGCTCAAGACGTATGAGCCTCGCCTTTCTTATCCCATCGAGCTGAAACGTCCGGTGCTGGAGATGGGTTGCCGCCTCAGTTATGATGCCGATGTGTATTACAATCCGGACGCTCTTTCCATTCATCTGGAGCAGCCTGTGGCTATGCCCGACGAAAGCGCCTACCAGGAACGGTTCGAAAAACGGGTGCCGGTACCGGTAGAGAGTGCAGGGCAGACGCTTTATGACCAATACCGTTACGTTGCCATCCAATATGAATTCGCTTTGCAGCGGGCTTTGGAGGAACATGGAAGTTTGAGCATAAAGGTGGACTTCAAACCTTTGTTGGTCACTCTTGGAAGACTTTGTTTCGCGGCGGGGGTAGAAGAGGAGGATTGTGTGAAGTGGACGATGCTCTATCTGGGGAATCTGATCTCGGAAGTGGAGATCCGGGAGACCTTGAGGCAGTCTTACCGCTTAGCTTCCGATTCTGATTTTGGCAGTACGTCCCTTTACAAGCCGGAGCAGCCACAGAGCTTGAAAATGGAGGAGTTTATGAACCGTCGTTACGATTTCCGGTACAATCTGATGTCCGGCGGACCGGAATATCGGGAGAAAAACACGTTCTGTTTTGACTATCGCCCCGTGACGGATCGTGTACTGAACAGTATCGCCCTAAATGCCCAGAAAGAAGGATTGCAGCTATGGGACAGGGATGTACGGCGTTTTGTCTTTTCAGATCGCATCCCGGACTATGCGCCTATCGAGGACTATTTGACCCGCTTGCCCGTGTGGGATGGCAAGGATCGCATCCGTCCGCTGGCCGCACGCATCCCTTGCGACAACGTACGGTGGGAACAGTTGTTTTACACTTGGTTCCTGTCGATGGTAGCGCACTGGCAGGGACGTGACAAACAGCATGGCAACAGCCTTTCCCCGCTCTTGGTGGGCGGGCAGGGGTGCGGAAAGTCCACGTTCTGCTTCAACCTGTTGCCACCGGACTTGAATAAGTATTACACGGACAGCATCGATTTCAGCAAGAAGCGGGATGCCGAGCTGTATCTTACCCGTTTCGGATTGATCAATATTGATGAGTTCGACCAAGTGAGCGCGAGGCATCAAGGCTTCTTGAAGCATCTGTTGCAGAAGCCGGTCGTAAATGTGCGCAAGCCTCATGCCACGCAGGAGGAATCGGTGAAACGTTATGCTTCCTTTATCGCTACGAGCAACCATACGGATTTGCTGGGCGATCCTTCCGGCAGCCGCCGTTTCATTTGTATCGAGGTGAAAGGGATGATAGACAATGCCCAGCCTATCGATTATCTCCAGCTCTATGCGCAAGCGGTTGCCGCCTTGAATAATAACGAGCGTTATTGGCTGACGCATGAGGAAGAGGTTTCGCAGATGCAAGCGAACGAGGCGTTTCAACAACGTCCTTTGTTTGAGGATCTGTTTTTTCAATATTATCGTCCCGCTTCGCATAAGGAGGAAGGTTTGAAGATCTCTGCCGGAGAGATCTACCTATCGCTGCAAAAAAAGAGCGGCGTAAAACTTCCGATGAGCAATGTCTCCGTCTTTGGTCGTTTCTTGAAAAAGATAGGGCTTAAGACGCAGTTAGCGAGTAGGGGACGGTTGTATTTAGTGGTCGAAAAGTAGTAAATGATGGTAGATGTAAGTTGTTGGTGGTAGATGTTTTTATTATCTACCACCATTAGATAAGTGATTTATCCCACTTCTGGATCTTCCCAAACACCTGTTTTGTTCATTCGATAGCTTCTCTCTATCTTTTGGGAAGAGTCTGCCTCCAGCGCATAGAGTATTTCACGACAGAACTCCAGAGTGGCAAATCCGTTGGCGGTTACAATGTTTCCGGCTCTGACAGCCA
>NZ_FR885269.1:0-6702 GCF_000436315.1 Parabacteroides sp. CAG:2
ATATTAGTTATATATCAGATTGATATAAACTACACTTCGGTTCAAGAGTGGAACTTAGGAGTAGACTTCGGCGTTCTTGATAACCGTATCAGTGGATCTATAGACCTTTATAAACGCACGACAAAAGATATGCTATGGAACTATCAAGTAGCCACTCCTCCTTATTTATATCAGGAAATCCTCGCAAACGCAGGAACTATGCAAAATAAAGGACTAGAGATACACCTCAGTGCAATCCCAGTACAAACAAAAGAATTCTCATGGACAACTAGCTTTAATTATTCGACTAACAAAAATAAGTTGGTTGCCTTATCCAACGAGGAATTCCAATTAAAATCCGGTTATATAGAAGATGGCTGGACTGGCGAACCTATCCAACAATATACCCATCGAATATTTGAAGGGGGTGAGGTTGGTAATTTCTACGGTTTTAAAACTATTGATATAGATAGCGAAGGACGTTGGATTATTGAAGATAAAAACGGTAATCCAAAACCGATCTCAGAGCAACAAGCAGAAGATAAAAAAATTATTGGAAATGGCCTGCCCAAACACCTATTAAGCTGGGATAACAGTTTTACCTTCAAAAATTTCGACTTAGGTATAACTATGCGAGGTGCATTCGACTATGACATCCTCAACTACCCCCGCATGTTTTATGAATGTCCTGTAAACTTGACCCGGGGAAATTTGCTTGCCACAGCTTATGAACCGAAGTACGGAAAGACTGTACTAAACGACCAACAGGAACTTCAATATGTTAGCTATTTCATCGAAAGAGGAAACTTTTGGAAAATTGATAATATCACCATTGGTTATACCTTAAAACTTAAGAATGATTATTTAAAAAAGATACGTATATACGCAACCGGTAATAACCTATTCACATTTACAGGATACAGTGGATTAGACCCTGAGGTTAATACGCAAGGACTTAATCCCGGATGTGATGAATTAGGCCGTTACCCTTCTACACGTTCCTTTACTTTAGGCGCAATGTTTACTTTTTAAAATAAATAAACTCATGAATACAATTAAAAAACATATAAATATCTTATTATTAGGTTGCTGTTCATTGAACTTTATTTCCTGCACAGACCTAACCGAAGAAATCTTCTCTGACATTACTGAAGATAGTTATAAATATGAAGCTGGAGATGCGACTAAAGTGGTTGGTGCCGCTTATACCAATCTTCAAGATTGGGGATATTGCGGTTCCGGACAAGCTCCAATGCTGAGTCAAGAAATATGTACCGATGCCGCAGTGTTCCCCGCTAATGGTTCCGGTTGGGATGATGGAGGTGTATTTCGTAGAATGCATCAACATTCATGGAACTCCGAACAATTACAAGTGAATCGTTTATGGGAAGTTTGCTATTCCGGAATTATCTTGGCAAACCGGGCTATCAGCATTATCAACCAAGATGATTTTCCTTTTGCCGCAAATGAAAACAAGGCTGCCATGATCGCTGAATCTCGAGCATTACGTGCTTTCTATTACTGGTACATCATGGATAATTTCGGAGATGCTCCTTTAGTAACGGAACCCACCTCAGAATTACCTGTAAAAACATCCCGGAAGGATCTTTATGATTTTATAGTCAAAGAACTAAAAGAGTCTTTCAGCGATCTCCCAACAGAGAAAAATGAATCTAATTATGGAAGATTCACATTATGGGGAGCTAAAGCCCTCCTCGCTAACGTATATTTGAACGCAGAAGTATATACAGGTGATCCCCAATGGAATGCTTGTATTCAAGAGTGTGATGATATTATTAATTCAGGAAAATACAGTTTAGACATTAATTATAGCGATCCATTTAAGGCACACAATGAAAACTCATTAGAAAATATATTAGTCATTCCTTATGATGAAATATTTGCCACTGGATTTAACTATCATTTAGCCGCCTTACACGGAGCAAACCAAAAAACGTATGATCTAGTTGGAAGCCCTTGGGGAGCTGGGGCCTATAAAGGAATACCTCAATTCATCGACACCTATGATCCAGATGACGAACGTTTAAATGCGACTTGGCTAGGAGGTCCTCAATACGCATCTGACGGGACACCTCTCACAGGCTCTTATGACTTAATGGGACAACCGCTTATCTTCGTCAACAAAATGCCCAACGGAATTTTCACTGGTGAGGCAGAAGGATATCGCTGGTTAAAATATGAGGTTGAGATGGGAGCCAGAAGTGAACTAAATAATGATTTGGTCTTATTCAGACTTACGCAAGTCCATATGATGAAAGCAGAATGCCTTTTACGTACTGGGAAAGCAGATCAAGCAGCGTCTATTGTAAGTATGGTCAGAAAAAGAGCTTTTAAAGAACATCCTGAAAAAGCAATTGTCTCAGGAGCGCAATTACAAGAAAAATCCTGTTACAAATACGGTACGGTAGAAAACTATGTATTAACTTCGCAAAATCAAGTTTATCCAGAAAAATTCGGACGTTTCTATGATGAACTAGGTTGGGAATTCGCTGGAGAATCTTATCGCCGGAGAGATATGATACGTTTCGGTCATTTCACAAAAGCTAAATGGTTATCTCATGAGCCGAATGGAGATTATAAAACGGTATTTCCCTTACCTCAAAAAGTAGTAGATACCAATCCGAATCTGGAACAAAATCCGAATTATCAATAATAACATAGAGGGTATGTCTCTATATTGACATACCCTCCTTTAATCTCAATTTCTAAAGCTATATGAAGCAATACCTTTTACTCGCTGCGTCTGCCTTTCTTTTGCAAGGGTGCCAGACCTCTAAAGAAGATATAAAGGAACAGCCTTTGAAGATGATCGAGCAGATCGATTTCTCTCATGTGAAAATCAATGACAACTTTTGGTCACCCAGACTCAGCAAACATGTCTCGGCGACCTTGCCTGTCTGTATCGATCAAATAGAGAATCAAACCGGACGTATCCGTAATTTCGAGAATGCAGCGAAAGGGGAAGGAGAGCATTCCGGCATTTTCTTTGATGATTCCGACGTATATAAAGCGTTAGAAGGTATGGCTTATAGCCTGATCAACAATCCGGATCCCGAGCTGGAAAAGAAAGCGGACGAATGGATTGATAAATTCGCTGCCGCCCAACAACCGGATGGCTACATCAATACCTTCTATACACTCACCGGATTGGATAAACGGTGGACCAATATGGACAAGCATGAGATGTACTGCGCCGGACATATGATTGAGGCAGGAGTAGCGTATTATCAAGCTACAGGAAAGCGCAAGTTATTAGACGTATGTATACGCATGACAGATCATATGATGAGCCAATTCGGTCCGGGAAAAAGACATTGGGTACCGGGACACGAGGAAATAGAACTGGCGCTTGTCAAGCTTTATCAAACCACCCAAGAGCAGAAATATCTGGATTTCGCTTATTGGCTGCTGGAGGAACGTGGACACGGTCACGGCACTATGGGTGATGAAGGTAAATGGAACCCGGTTTACTATCAAGATATCGTTCCCGTCCGGCAACTTACCGATATCTCCGGGCATGCGGTACGATGTATGTATTTGTATTGCGGTATGGCCGATGTGGCTGCCTTGAAGAATGATACGGGATATATAGCCGCAATGGATCGTCTATGGGATGATGTGGTACACCGCAATATGTATATCACCGGGGGAGTCGGTTCATCCCATGATAACGAAGGGTTTACGGAGGATTACGATTTACCGAACCTAGATGCTTATTGCGAGACTTGCGCTTCTGTCGGAATGGTGCTTTGGAACCAACGTATGAACCAACTTACCGGAGACTCTAAATACATCGACGTACTGGAACGTTCTTTATATAACGGTGCGCTTGCCGGTATCTCCTTGGGTGGAGACCGTTTCTTCTATGTCAATCCGCTGGAATCTAAGGGTGATCACCATAGACAAGAATGGTATGGTTGTGCTTGTTGCCCAAGTCAGCTTTCACGCTTCTTGCCTTCTATCGGAAATTATATCTACGCCTCCTCCGATGATGCGTTATGGGTAAATCTATATATCGGAAATACGGGGCAAATACGGATAGGAGAGACTGATATCCTATTAACACAAGAAACGGACTATCCGTGGGATGGATCGGTAAAACTAACAATTTCTACGTCTCAGCCTTTGGAGAAAGAGATACGCCTCCGCATTCCGAATTGGTGCAAAACCTATGATTTAAGTATCAATGGTAAGAGAATAAACGTGTCTGAGAAAAAAGGCTATGCGGTAATCAAGGATTGGAAATCGCAAGATGTAATCGCTCTAGATATGGATATGCCCGTGGAAATTGTTGCGGCAGATCCGCATGTCAAGGAAAATTTCGGCAAACGGGCGATTCAACGAGGGCCACTTGTATACTGCATGGAAGAAATAGACAACCCGGAATATTTCGATCAAATCCAGTTGAGCCCAAGTACAACATTCCAGACAGCCTTCGTTTCCGATATATTGAATGGGATAAAAACAATTAAAACAAACGGTAGGGCACAATCTGCTACCTTCATTCCCTATTATGCGTGGGATAACCGTAAAGCAGGAAAAATGAGGGTATGGATCCCCTATAACGAATAACTAAAAAAGCATCAAAATGAAGTATTTATTAACGATAACATTATCAAGCCTAATCTCAATTACCTCCTTTTCTGCCACTTTGCCGGGAAATGAAGGTTCTATCAACATTAATTACCCGAACAATCGTTATCCATTAGCCTCTAAGCCTTATATAGAGTTGCCTATTGGGGATGTTAAACCTGCGGGTTGGCTAAAAATCCAAATGGAACGAATGTGTACGGGAATGACCGGCCATCTGGATTCTATCTATACGAAAGTAATGGGACCGCGTAATGGTTGGTTAGGCGGAGATGGAGACGTATGGGAACGAGGCCCATACTGGATAGATGGCTTACTACCTTTGGCTTACATCATGAATGATGAGGCCTTGATCCAAAAAGTAAAGCCTTGGGTTGAATGGACATTGGCCTCCCAAAAGCCTAACGGATATTTCGGGCCAGATACAGACAGAGACTATGAACCCGGCTTACAACGGGATAACGCACAAGATTGGTGGCCCAAAATGGTTATGCTCAAAGTTCTGCAACAATATTATTCCGCTACCAACGATCAAAGAGTTATCTCGTTCCTCACTAATTATTTCAAATACCAGCTTTCTGAACTACCTAAAAGTCCTCTGGGAAAATGGACTTTCTGGGCTGAACAACGAGGAGGGGATAATCTGATGGTCGTATATTGGCTTTATAATATCACGGGCGATCCTTTCCTTCTGGAGTTAGGAGAGTTAATCCATAAGCAAACCTTCAATTGGACCGACGTGTTCTTGAACCAAGATCATTTAGCCCGGCAAAACAGCCTGCATTGTGTAAATCTCGCCCAAGGATTCAAGGAACCTGTCATTTATTACCAACAGAGCCATAATCCTCAAAATCTGGAAGCGGTTAAGGAAGCTGTACGGAAAATGCGTCATACGATTGGTTTTCCTACAGGATTATGGGCGGGAGATGAACTTTTACGTTTCGGTAACCCGACACAAGGATCAGAACTCTGTACCGCTGTCGAGATGATGTTCTCTCTCGAGAAAATGTTAGAGATAACCGGAGATGTCCAGTGGGCTGATCATTTAGAGAAAGTCGCATACAATGTACTGCCAACGCAGATCAAGGATGACTTTTCCGCACGACAATATTATCAGCAAGTCAATCAAATAGCGATCACTTGCGAAGGACGTAACTTTGTCTCACCACACGAGGACACAGACATTGTTTTCGGAGAATTGAGCGGTTATCCTTGTTGTACCTCCAATCTACATCAAGGCTGGCCTAAATTCACACGACATCTATGGTTTGCCACCGCCGATAATGGCATCGCTTCACTTATCTACGCACCATCGGAAGTGACTGCCCAAGTGGGAAACGACATCACGGTTAAAATCGCAGAGAAGACCGATTATCCCTTTGAAGAAAAGATCGATTTCAATTTATCGTTCCCTAGCAAGAAAGACAAGAAAGCCTTTTTCCCTTTTCACTTGCGTATTCCTGCTTGGTGTAATAATCCCGTGATTACGATAAATGGCGAGGCTGTCTCTATCGCAGCTCACTCTGGCGAAATCGTACGAATCAACCGAGAATGGAAAGATGGCGATCATATCCAGCTAGAGCTACCCATGCGTATATCCACAAGCAATTGGTATGACGATGCGGTTGTTATCGAACGAGGCCCATTATTGTATTCCCTAAAGATGGATGAGAAATGGGAACGCAAGGTTGATCAACGCCCGGAGTCTTCACATAAAGGAGAATGGTATTATGAGGTCACCTCTACTTCACCATGGAATTATTCCCTGATTCGCAAATATCTGAAAGAAGAAGAACTAGAGAAAAATTTCGTCGTTAGAAAGGCAGAGAACATCGCCCCTTACCCATGGAACCTAGAGAATGCCCCTATCACGATCAAAACAAAGGGACGGATCTTACCTTCATGGAAAATGTTCAAAGGTTCCGCCGGCCCCGTAAATTTCTTCATGCAAGCCAACGAACCGATGGGTGATGAAGAGACGATCGAGTTAATTCCTTATGGCTGTACCACTTTACGTATAACCGAGTTCCCGGTACGATAAAATAATGTGCCAATATGTTCATATGTGCCAATATGCCAATGCTTATTTTACACAAATAGTATTCGCATTGG
>NZ_FR885269.1:6729-31162 GCF_000436315.1 Parabacteroides sp. CAG:2
ATTGGCACATTGCCTACATTGGCACATTATTTCAATTCTTCTTCATCGTATAATCCTTCACCCCCAAGGAATCATACGCCTGCAAAAGCGCCTCGTCATTATCGGAGATCATTAACAACTTGTCGTTCTCCTTTAATTCCGTATTTCCTTTCGGGATGAAATAGCGGCCTTCCCGTTTCACCATTACCGCCAAGGTATGATCGGGTAAAGTCAGCTGCATCAATTTATTTCCATGGGATAATACCGCCGGGGTAATATCGATCTCGCTCATAGCGCTCTTGATCTCCTCGGGAAGCTCGATGCCAAACTCATCCTTTCGTTCCGGCTCATCCACCATATCCAGCCATTTAGCGGCTTGGGTAACCGTGGTTCCTTGAATCAGCAAAGAAAGAATCGTGATAAAAAATACGATATTAAAGAACATACCGGCATGCTCGATCCCGGCGATCATCGGGTAAGTAGCGAAAATAATAGGAACCGCCCCGCGTAATCCCACCCATGAGATATACAGTTTACCTTTGAAGGAGAAATTCTTATAAGGTATCAAGCAAAGGAACACGCTAATCGGACGGGCGATCAAGATCATAAAGACTCCCACCATAACACCTACACCCGTCACCGGTAATAACTCATGTGGGTTCACTAGCAAGCCTAACGTAAGGAACATCACGATCTGCCACAACCAAGCGAAACCGTCAAAGAACGTCCCCATACTTTTCTTGTGAACAATCTTAGCGTTACCAACCACCAAACCAGCGATATAAACCGCTAAATAGCCATTACCTTTACATAAGGTCGTAGCGGCGAAGGTGAAGAAAGCCGTAGCCAATAAAAGGATCGGATATAAAGACTCGTTATCTATATCGATCTTATTGATAATCAACACAGCCAGTCTCCCCAATAAGAAACCGGCGATAGCTCCCACCGATAATTGAATGACCAAGGATAGCCCGGCCTCCCAAATATTCATACCTCCGCTTTGTATGTAAGCGATCAGAAGCAAGGTAAGCATATAAGCCATCGGGTCATTACTACCACTCTCCAGCTCCAAGGTAGGACGCAGACGCTCTTTCAAATAAACCCCTTTACTGCGCAAGATGGAGAAAACCGAGGCTGAGTCCGTAGAGGACATGACCGCCGCCAGCAATAAAGATTCCGGGAAAGTCAACGTAACATATTTGCCAAATAAACCAAATAACCAATAGATAAACCCGCCCGTGATAAAAGTCGTGGCCAGCACCCCGAGCGTAGCCAATACCACACCTTGCGAGGCGATAGGTTTGACCTCCGCAACTTTCGTATCCATACCACCCGAGAACAAGATGATACTCAACGCCAACATGCCGATAAACTGGGCCACATTCGGATCGCTGAACTGGATGCCCAGACCATCGCTGCCAAACAACATTCCCACACCAAGGAACAACAACAAAGCGGGTAAGCCGAAACGATAACCGGCCTTACCGGCGAATATACTTAAAAACAGGATCACAGAAGCTATTAATAGCACTTGCTCAGGATTTTGAAACATACGCAAAACGGGTTTTATGATTAGTGATTTGATACTTTGTCACAAAGTTCGTAAACTTTTTGCAATTATAATCACACAAAAAGAAGAAATCCGGTCCCAAATTTACAGGAAGACCAGATTTATTCTTTCTATAGAAAAACAAATCTTTCTTACAAATTGTTCGAGAATTTTTCTATCTCGCATAGAATCATTACTTTTGGCAAACATACATATCCGCTTTATGAACAAAAAACATCTATTTACGCTGTTGTTCACATTACTCGTATGGACGAGCTGTAACAACCAACAACATTTTATTACCGACGCCGCTTACCGAGCTGAGGTTGAGAACGATTTCCAAGCGAAACAGGCCGCTCTGCCTAACGGAAACCTTTTCGCAGTATTTAACGATCAAATGACTCCCGAAGAGAGGGAGGCGTTAACCTTCATGTACGCCTATATGCCGATTGGAGACATCACGGACTATAGTGGCGATTTCTATTTGAAAAACATCCGTTCCTCTTTCCAAGCACGGAATGAGATGCCTTGGGGCGATAGCATCCCAGAGGATATCTTCCGCCATTTCGTATTGCCGGTACGAATCAACAATGAGAATCTGGATGAAAGCCGCATGGTTTTCTTTGATGAGTTGAAAGACCGGGTGAAGGGTCTCTCGTTGTACGACGCCGTACTGGAAGTGAATCACTGGTGTCATGAGAAGGTTATCTATACTCCTTCCGATGGGCGCACAAGTTCCCCTTTGGCATCCGTGAAGACCGCCTACGGTCGTTGCGGCGAGGAGTCTACCTTCACGGTAGCCGCTTTACGTTCCGTGGGTATCCCCGCACGTCAGGTATATACACCTCGCTGGGCGCATACGGATGATAACCACGCATGGGTAGAAGCTTGGGTGAATGGTAAATGGTATTTCTTCGGCGCTTGCGAGCCCGAACCGGTATTGAATCTGGGTTGGTTCAACGGCCCTGCTTACCGGGGTATGTTGATGCATACGAAAGTATTCGGTAAATACAATGGCCCGGAGGATGTCATGGAACGTACCGATGGGTATACCGAGATCAACGTGATCGATAATTACGCACCTTCGGCTAAAGCTGTTATCACGGTTACGGATGCCAATGGCAAGCCGGTAAAGGACGCTTTGGTAGAATTCAAGATTTATAACTATGCCGAGTTTAACAGTGTAGCCCGCAAGAAGACGGACGCGGATGGTAAATGCTCATTATCCGCCGGAAAAGGGGATATGCTGGTATGGGCCAGCAAAGATGGCAAGTTCGGCTACAGCAAGGTCTCTTTCGGCAAGGACGGAGAGGTTACGATCGCCTTGAATAAGAAACCGGGAGATGTGGAGACGATCGCCCTAGATATCGTACCACCGGTAGACGGCTCTATCCCCGCAGAAGTTACACCGGAGCAAAAGGAGGCGAACGCCAAACGTTTATTGGAAGAAGACGCTATCCGTAATAAATATGTAGCTACTTTCTATACGGAAGAGAAAGCAGAGGCTTTAGCGAAAGAATTGGGTATCGACCCGATGAAGACGGAGGATTTCATGATCGGTAGCCGTGGTAACTGGATGGAGATCGAGAAGTTCTTACGGGAGACTCCCGCCCAGAAGCGTGCGCAAGCGATGGCTTTATTGGATGTCGTATCCGCTAAGGATCTACGTGATACACCTGCGTCTGTCTTTGCGGACCATTTAAACAATACGCCGGCCGTTCAAAGCGAATGGTTCAATGAATATATCATGAATCCTCGTGTGGCCAATGAGTTCCTGACTCCATATAAGAGTTTCTTCGCTGCAAACATTGAGCCTTCCCTTGCGAAACAAGCCGTAGAGAATCCACAGGCATTGGTGGATTGGGTGAAGAATAACGTCTCCATTAACGACGCGCTAAACGCACAACGTATTCCGATCATGCCGATGGGTGTATGGAAATCCCGTATCGCTGATAAGGGCTCCCGTAATATCTTCTTCGTGGCCGTGGCTCGTAGCTTAGGTATTCCGGCACGTATCGAGCCGGTAGCCCGCAAGATCCAGTACTTCAAGGACAACTCTTGGGTAGACGTCGATTTCGAGGCTGCCGTACAGACAACCGCTAAACAAGGCAAGGTAATCGCTTCTTACCAACCAATCAAGGCGCTGCAAGACCCGAAATATTACAGTCACTTCACGATCGCCAAGGTTTTGCCGAACGGTACTTTACAGACCTTGAATTTCGAGAGAGGCGGTAATGTGGATATGGGCTTGGGAGATACTTGGAGCGGATTACTGAAGAAACCGTTATCCATGGATGAAGGTAATTATATGTTAGTGACCGGTACTCGTATGGCAAACGGTAGCGTATTGGCCGAGATCGAGTTTTTCAATGTGGAGGCAGACAAGACCACCCCGATCCAATTGGAGATGCGCGAAAGCAAGGACGAGATACAGGTGATCGGTAATTTCAACTCCGAAAATAAATTCAAACGTGCGGACAACGGCGAGGAAACTAGCTTGCTAGCTACTACCGGACGTGGCTACTATATCGTAGCGCTTCTAGGCTCCCGCCAAGAACCGACAAACCATGCGATGCGTGATATCGCCGCCGTGAAGAAGGAACTAGAAGATTGGGGACGAGGCATCGTGCTTCTCTTCCCGGACGAGAAAGGCTATAAGAACTTCGATCCGAAAGAGTTCGGCGATTTACCGGGCACGATCACATACGGTCTGGATATCGACGGGGCGATCCAAAAGGAGATGGCTACAGCGATGAAATTGCAAAACGCCAATACCTTGCCGATCTTCTTGATCGCCGATACGTTCAACCGTGTCGTATTTGTCTCTCAAGGCTATACGATTGGCTTGGGCGAGCAGTTAATGAAAGTTATACATAAGCTATAACAGATCGTTTCACAAGTGTGATCTGATCTTTTCACCCATGTGAAACGATCGGATCACGGCTGTGAAACGTTCTTTTCACCTATGTGAAAAGATCTATACGACAGGAGACACTCATTTCTTCTACCACAAACCGATCAGACTTCCTCCCTAGATTCGTTTTAATTCCCTTATTTTTCCCGTTCTTCCCAATCAAGGATTCATCTCTCAAAAAAATAATATCTTTGATTAAACCTTTTTACGAAAGGGCAGTCTAAACTTGCGTTTAGTTATATATTTTGGAGTAACGAGTGTAAATTATCAGTAAATACCATACGAGAACATGATGACAAAGAGAGCGAAATGGGGAGTTACGGCGGCTATCTTATTGATGATAGCGGGAATGATCGCTTACCCTCAATTGAAAAACAAGTTCAAGGCATCCCAAGATGCCGCTTCCGTCGTACCCACATCGGGCACGAGCCTGCGAAACCAGACACTTAACATCAACGCCGAGGTATTAAAATACCAATCATTAACCGATAAGATCATGAGTACCGGGAGTACCCTTCCGGACGAAGAGGTGGATTTGGCTTTCGAGTCCTCCGGTAAGGTGGTAGCCATCTATTTCACGGAAGGTACCCACGTAAAGGCGGGCGATCTGTTGGCCAAAATCAATGACAAGCCGCTGCAAGCCCAGCTAAAGAAGCTGGAGGCTCAAGTTCCTTTAGCCAAGGATCGTGTCTATCGCCAACGTACCTTGCTGGAGAAAGACGCCGTCAGCCAAGAGGCCTACGAGCAAGTAGCCACCGAATACGAGAAGCTAATGGCGGATATCGAGCTAGTCAAAGCGAATATCGCCCAGACAGAACTTCGGGCTCCTTTCGATGGAGTCATCGGACTTCGCTCCGTGAGTGAGGGCGCGTACGTTACCTCCTCCTCTTCCGTAATCGCCAAGTTGACCAAGATATCCCCGTTGAAAATCGAGTTCTCCATCCCCGAGAGCTATGCGGCCGAGGTACAAGACGGAACCCCGATCCTATTCCGCATGGAGAAAGACGGTATGATGCAGAACTATAAGGCGACCGTTTACGCCGTGGAAAGCAAGGTAGATATGGCGACCCGTACCTTGAAAGTACGTGCCACTTACCCGAATCCGGGCGAGAATATCTTACCCGGCCGTTATACCTCCGTCGAGATCAGCAAGCGGGAGATCAAGGACGCTTTAGCCATCCCCAGCGAGGCCGTTATCCCCGAGATGGGAAAAGACATCGTTTACTTATATAAGAACGGCGTGGCCGAGCCTCAAGAGATCACGATCGGTATTCGAACCGAGAGCCGTGTACAGGTATTGCAAGGGTTGAATGTGGGCGATACGCTGATCACGTCCGGCGTGATGCAGTTACGTACCGGCATGAAAGTTTCTATTGATAACTTGACTGAATAAGGAGAAGAACGATGGCAAATATTTCAGAAACCAGTATAAACCGGCCCGTACTCTCGACAGTGATGATGCTGGTCATCCTCCTGTTCGGCTTTATCGGTTACCGGTTCCTTGGCGTCCGGGAGTTCCCGAGCGTAGACCAGCCGATTATCTCGGTCAATGTATCTTATCCCGGAGCGAACGCAGACGTGATCATGAACCAGATCACCGAGCCGTTGGAGCAGAATATCAACGGTATCCCGGGTATCCGTTCATTGAGTAGCGTGAGTAGCCAAGGCAGCAGCCGCATCACGGTAGAGTTTGAGTTGTCCGTGGATATGGAGACGGCGGCGAACGATGTACGTGATAAGGTATCTCGTGCCCAACGCTACCTTCCCCGCGACTGCGACCCGCCTACGGTATCGAAAGCGGATGCCGATGCCTCCCCAATCATGCAGATCGCCATCCGAAGCAACAAACGCTCGTTGATGGAGTTGAGCGAGATCGCCGAGCTAACGGTGAAAGAGCGCTTGCAGACCATCGAGAACGTGAGTGGCGTGGATATCTGGGGACAAAAACGGTATTCCATGCGTCTATGGCTGGACCCAATCAAGATGGCGGGTTACGGAGTGACCCCGATGGACGTGAAAAACGCCGTCGATAACGAGAACGTGGAGCTTCCTTCCGGTAGTATCGAGGGAAATACGATCTCCTTATCCATACGTACCTTAGGATTGATGCATACCGCCAAGGAATTCAACGATTTAATTATCAAGGAAGACAACAACAACATCGTGCGCTTCAGCGATATCGGACGTGCGGAGGTAGCTCCCGAGGACTTGCGGAGCTTACTGAAGAAGAACGGCGAGCCGATGGTTATGACCGTTATCATCCCCCAACCGGGAGCCAACCATATCGAGATCGCCGACGAAGCCTACAAGCGTATCGAGCAATTACAAAAAGACCTGCCGGAAGATGTCACGATCGAGATGATGTATGACAACACCCGCTTTATCCGGGCCTCTATCGGCGAGGTACAACAGACGATCTACGAGGCTTTCCTCTTGGTCGTATTGATTATCTTCTTGTTCCTCCGTGACTGGCGGGTCACGCTGGTTCCTGTCGTCGTTATCCCCGTATCGTTGGTAGGAGCTTTCTTCGTGATGTATATCTCCGGATTCTCCGTCAACGTATTGACGATGTTGGCGGTCGTGCTCTCGGTCGGTCTGGTGGTAGACGATGCGATCGTGGTGGCGGAAAATATATATGTACGTATCGAGCAAGGCATGTCGCCGAAAGAGGCGGGTATCGAAGGATCGAAAGAGATCTTCTTCGCCGTGGTATCTACCACGATCACCCTGATCTCCGTATTCTTGCCGATCGTGTTTATGGAAGGTATGACGGGGCGCTTATTCAAGGAGTTCAGTATCGTGATCGCCGGTTCGGTCGCTATCTCCTCGTTCGTGGCCCTTACGTTTACACCGATGTTGGCTACCAAGCTATTGAAGAGGAGAGAGAAGAAAAACTGGTTCTATCGGAAGACCGAGCCGTTCTTCGAGGGATTGAACACGATCTACGCCAAGTCGTTGAACGCGTTCCTGAACCATAAGATATGGTCGATCCCTATCGTTATCCTTCTTTTCGGATCGATCGGGTACTTCTGGAAGAACATTCGTTCCGAGTTATCGCCTTTGGAGGACCGTTCCATGATCTCCGTGAATATGCGCGGGCCGGAAGGGGCTACCTTCGAGTTTATCCGCGACTACGCGGACCGTATCGAGCAAATAGCCGACTCCATCGCTCCCGAGAAGCAATCCATCATGACCCGCTCGTGGGAAGGAGGAGGTTCGCTAAACCTCATATTAAGCGATATCAAGGAACGGGAACGCTCGCAGATGGAGATCGCCGAGACCTTGTCGAAAGAAGTCCGCAAAGAGACCTTGGCCCGCGCCTTCGTACAACAGCAATCCACCTTCGGCGGACGCCGGGGCGGTATGCCTATCCAATACGTACTGCAGGCCCCGACCTTGGATAAACTGCAAGAGTTCCTGCCTACGTTTATGCAAAAGGTGAACGAGAGCCCGGTCTTCCAGATGGCGGACGTGAACTTGCGCTTCACCAAGCCGGAGGCACGTATCGAGATCGACCGGGATAAGGCTTCCTTATTGGGCGTCAGCACCCGCAACATCGCCCAGACCTTGCAATATGCGTTGAGCGGACAGCGTATGGGCTACTTCTATATGAATGGTAAGCAATACCAGATATTGGGCGAGATCAACCGCCAGCAACGAAATACCCCTGTCGATTTAAAATCGATCTATGTACGTAGTAACAATGGGGAAATGATCCAGCTGGATAACTTGGTTAAGGTTACGGAAAACGTGGCGCCGCCCCAATTGTATCGCTATAACCGTTTCGTATCGGCGACGGTTTCCAGTGGATTGAATAAGGGATATACGATCGGCGATGGTCTGGACGAGATGGATCGTATCGCCTCGGAGGTGCTGGATGGTAGCTTCCGCACCGCTCTTTCCGGCGAGTCGAAAGAGTTCCGTGAGAGTTCTTCCAGTTTGATGTTCGCCATGATCTTGGCCTTGTTGATGATTTATTTGGTGTTGGCCGCCCAGTTCGAGAGTTTCAAGGACCCGTTGGTAGTGATGTTCACCGTGCCTTTGGCTATCGCCGGTGCGTTGATGTTCATGAGTTATTCGGGTATCACGATGAATATATTCAGCCAGATCGGTATCATTATGTTGATTGGTTTGGTGGCGAAGAACGGTATCTTGATCGTAGAGTTCGCCAATCAGCGGCAAGAGTCGGGACTTAGTTTGCCGGAAGCGATCCGCTCGTCCGCGACCCAGCGTCTGCGCCCGATCTTGATGACTAGCGTATCCACCATCCTCGGTTTGGTGCCATTGGTATACGCTACGGGCGAGGGTGCCCAAGGGCGTATCGCCATGGGTGTAGCGGTAGTAGGCGGAATGTTGGTATCGACCTTCTTGACCCTGTTTATCGTACCGGCCATGTATTCATTTATATCCACCAACCGAAAAAAACAAAACACCAAGTTGTAGATTTATGAAGAAATATGTATATACCTTATTATTTGCCTTCTCTTCCCTCTTTATAGCGGAAGCGCAGCAACTATTCGATCTGAAACGGTGTATCGAAACCGGATTAGAGCAGAACTACTCCATCCGTATCATTCGTAACGAGCAACAGATCAGCGACAATAACGCCACCCCGGGAAACGCCGGTTATCTGCCTACCGTAGATATGAGCGGCGGATTCAGCGGAAATATCAATAACAACCGTAACAGCCTGCAAGACGGATCGATCGAGAAGGCGAATGGTATAAACAGCGAGACGGGCAACGTCGGACTAAACGTTAACTGGACGGTTTTCGACGGTTTCGGTATCCAAGCCGAATACTCTCGCTTGAAAGAATTACAGCGAATGGGGGAATTGAACACCCGCATGACCATCGAGGATTTCGTAGCCAACCTTTCCAGCGAGTACTACAACCTGATCCGGCAGAAAATCCGTTTGCGTAACCTCCGTTCCACCTTGGATCTTTCCAAGGAGCGTTTACGGATCGTGGAAGAACGGTATTATATCGGCTCCATGTCCCGTCTGGACTTGCAACAGGCTCAAGTGGACTTCAACTCGGATAGCTCCAAGGTATTAAACCAATTGGAGGTCGTGCATACCTCCCGTATCCGCCTGAACGAGTTGATGGCATTAAATAATGTGGAGGAGGAAATCCAGATCAAGGACTCCTTGATCTACCCGAACCCGTTCCTCGACGAGGTAGATCTATGGAAGAATACCCTCGAAGCCAACGCCTCACTCCTGATCGCCCAAAAGAACCAGACGTTGTCTGAGCTTGATTATAAAAAGGTAAAAAGCCGCTATTATCCCTATGTCAAGCTAAACGCAGGCTACGGCTACACGGCGAACTGGACGGAAGTGGGCAATTACGACCTCCAACAACGGCTGGGGCTTAATTACGGCGTGACCATCGGTATGAGCCTCTTCGATGGTTTCAACCGGAAACGTGAGCAACGCAACGCCCGCATCCAAATCGAGAACCAGCAATTGCGCATCCAAGAACTGGAACTTGCCCTGCGTGCGGACATGAGCAACTTCTGGATGGCCTATAAAAACAACCTCGACCTATGGAGCCTAGAGAAAGAGAACCTCGTAGCCGCCCAAGAGAACTACCGGATCGCCATCGACCGCTATAAACTTGGCGAGTTGTCTGGTATCGAATTGCGTGAGGCACAAAACAGTCTGCTGGAAGCGGAGGAGCGTCTTTCCGTGGCGGAATACTCCACCAAGATCTGTGAGATCTCGCTGCTTCAATTAAGCGGGCAGATATTAACCTATATCCGCCCAGAACCGGAGAAAGCCAGTTTCTAAGATAAAGCTAGTGCCACGCTGATGGCATGACTGTGCCACTGCGATGGCACGCTGGTGCCACCTTTATGGCACGGCTGTGCCATCCGCATGACACAAGTCATTATAACCCCGTTTAATGACTAGAGGCTTATGCTAATTGCGTTTTTTTATGTAAGTTCGCGGTAAATGGCAAGGTCTCATTGCCCAATGACAAAAAGAAATGCAAATACTACCAAAGGTTAATACATTACGAAAAGGATCGCTCTTGTACCGCAGCATCCGTTACCGTAAAGGATTCGGAGTACATTCGCCTTTCGTTTTTAACCTCATCACGAAGGTCATCGAGGAAAAATGCTCTTATTATAGTTTCTATGATATAGAGCTTTTACGTAAGCAGTTATTATTCAGGGAAGGAGAGATCACCTATCCAGACCGGCAGAACAAAGGGAAACGAAAGACCCGTTCCATCAGCGAGATCGTAAAACGGGAATCCATCCGGCCCAAGCATGGCGCCTTATTATTCCGTTTAACAAACTATTTCAAGTCCAAGAATATCCTCCAGATAGGAACCACGATGGGGCTGTCTACCTTATATCTAACCTCCTATGCCACGGGATTGAAATGTATCGCCTTGGAAAATGTACCGGAATTCGCCACGATTGCCCGTCAAGCATTCGCTAAAGAGGGACGTAATCCCGTCGATTTGCGTATCGGTAATTATAAGGACTTGCTTCCCCAAGCCTTAAATGACATAAATAGCTTAGATTTTGTTTTTTTCAACACTTTATATGAACAACATAACAACCTCTGGCTGTTTAATGAATGTATGAAATACGCGCACAACGATACGGTATTCGTTTTTGAGGGAATCAAGGCGAGCCGTAAGATGCGTGAACTTTGGGAAGAGATCTGCGCATGTCCGGAAGTGACGGTCACCTTAGATCTTTACTCGCTAGGGATTGTCTTATTCAACAAGAAATTGCACAAACGAGATTATATTGTTTATTTTTAGGATTCAAAACAAGTCAGATATGAAGAAGAGTATTATCTATACCAGAACAGGCGATAAAGGAACCACTTCACTGGTAGGTGGACAACGCGTGTCGAAAGCGCACGATCGGATCGAGAGCTATGGCACCGTAGATGAGCTGAACTCCTTTATCGGATTATTAATCACGGCCTTGAATGATGAGAAAGATACTGATTTCTTATCATTCATCCAGCATAAGCTATTCACGATCGGTTCTTACCTAGCCACGGATCAAGCGACCACGGAATTGAAAATCGAGAGCAAGGTAACGCCCGAGAGCATCGAGCGTATCGAGCGGGAGATAGACCGTCTGGATAATGAGCTGCCGAAAATGCACGCGTTCATCCTACCGGGAGGATGCCGCTCGGCCGCCCTCGCACACGTTTGCCGCACCGTTTGCCGTCGTGCCGAGCGACAAATCTATCGCTTGGCCGAGAATTGCCCCGTTGAGGAGCCTGTATTGATATTTATGAACCGTTTATCGGATTATTTCTTCGTTCTGGCACGAAAAGAATGCATAAATAATAACGGTAAAGAAATTATTTGGGATTATACTTGCGTATAATAAATAAAGTCATATTTTCGCGGAAAAATAGAGAACCAAATCGCTTCGGCGGTTATTAATACTTGACAGCTATGTATTGGACATTAGAGTTAGCTTCAAAATTGGAAGACGCACCCTGGCCTGCGACTAAGGATGAACTTATTGACTATGCACAACGTTCTGGTGCGCCATTAGAAGTGATTGAGAATTTGCAGGAAATGGAAGATGAAGGCGAGATTTACGAATGCATGGAAGACATCTGGCCGGATTATCCAAGTAAAGAAGACTTCTTCTTCAACGAGGAAGAATACTAGTTCAATTGAGAATTGAAAATTGAAAATTAAGAAATAGAAGAACGAGGTGGCGGACGATCGAGCTCCCCTGCCTCGTTGTTTTTTTGTGAAAATACAATTTATCCGGATTTGCTGCGTTTGTAGTTACAACGTGAAGTGAATGTTTAAATGAGAAGACGTCTTCTTTCGATCTTGATCCTTTTGTGTACTTGTGCGGGAATCGTACGGGCGCAATATGACGCACGCTTAAGTCAATACTTCATGGCGAAACCGTATTATAACCCGGCCGTGGCCGGAGCTACGGAGGACTTGAATATATTGGCTCTCGCCCGCTTGGAAATGATCGGCGTACATGGGGCACCCAAGTCGTTCTTCATTACCGCGGATATGCCACTCACTTTAGGCAAGACGAATCACGGTGTCGGATTGGTTGTATTTACCGAGGCAATCGGGCTTTTCCAGAATACGCATGTAGGGGCGCAATACGCCTATAAGTATAAATTATTCGGGGGAGTCTTGAGCGGCGGTCTGCAAATCGGCTTAGTCAACCAATCGTTCGACGGAACCAAGGTGATAAAGGTTGAGTCCGAATACCATCAAGAGACCGACGCCGCCATTCCTGTAGAGCAGGTCAGCGGCATGGGGTTGGATATGAACTTCGGTATTTACTATACCCATAAACGGTTTTACGCCGGGTTTGGCATGACGCATATCACCCAACCGGAGCTTCAACTGGACGAGAACGCCTATACCTATATAGGTCGTTCACTTAATTTAATGGGTGGATACAATATTCAATTAAAGAATCCGTTGATAGAATTACAGCCCTCGGTGTTCTTGCTGACAGACATGCAAAGTTTTCATGCGGATATTACCGCTAGGCTGGAATATAATAAGATGTTTAATGGTGGTTTTTCCTATCGGGTGAATGAATCGGTGGGCATCATGTTCGGCGTAAAGCTAGGTCGTTTCCATGCGGGTTACGCCTTTGATTTCCCGACCACGGCCCTAGGCCGGGCAAGTAGCGGTAGCCACGAGCTATGTGTCAAGTATGCCTTAAAGCTGAACAAGACGAAGACAGGGAAAAATAGACATAAAAGTGTACGTATATTATAGTATATGAAAAAAGTATTATTAGTACTTGTAACGGTAGCCTTGCTTACCTCCTGCGGTAAATCTCTCCGGAGTGCCGGCGGTGAGGTGACAGGTGTCAGATCGGTAGCGTTCAATGAACCTGCGCCGTATGGAATGGTCTTGGTTAAAAGAGGTTCGTTCGAGATGGGTCCCGCCGACAAGGATTCCTTGTGGGGAATCATGCCGGAGACGAAAGGGGTCTCTTTCGATGCGTTCTGGATGGATCAGACAGAGGTAACGAACGCCAAATATCGCCAGTTCGTTTATTATGTGAGAGACTCTATTATCCGTGAACGCTTGGCGGACCCGGCTTATGGAGGCAACGATCTGTTCAAGATCACGGAAGACCGTTACGGGGAACCTGTCACTCCGCATTTGGACTGGAACCGTCCGATTCCTTGGAGACGGGCGAACGAGGATGAGCAACGTGCGATAGAAAGTGTCTATTACACGAATCCCGTTACCGGAGAGAAAGGTTTGGACCCTAAACAAATGATCTATAAATACGAGTGGTACGACTATACCGCCGCCGCCCTCCGCAAGAATCAGTTGAACCCGGCGGACCGGGTTCGTAATACGGATATTCAGGTAGATCCGAACGAGGTAGTCATGATCTCCAAGGACACCGCTTACATCGATGATGAAGGACGTGTAATCAACGAGACGATCACCCGCCCGTTAAGCAGCGAATGGGATTTCTTGAATACCCGTATCGTCAATATCTACCCAGACGAGAATTGCTGGGTGAACGATTTCAAGAATGCGTACAACGAGCCATATACCCGTATGTATTTCTCTCATCCGGGTTACGATGATTATCCCGTAGTCGGTGTTTCTTGGGAACAAGCGACTGCCTTCTGCGTATGGCGTACGAATTTATACAAAGAATCCTTGAGCTTGCCACCGGGACAATTGGTAGAGCCATTCCGTCTTCCGTCCGAAGGAGAATGGGAATATGCCGCCCGTACAGGTAAGAACGAGAATAAGTACCCTTGGTCTACCGACGAGCTTCAAGACAGCAAAGGCTGTTTCTTAGGTAACTTCAAGCCGGGTAAAGGTAATTATACGGAGGATGGCCATTTGATTACGTCTCGTGTAGGCTCTTTCGCCCCGAATGAGTTCGGGTTATACGATATGGCAGGAAACGTGGCGGAATGGACCTCAACGTCTTACTCCGAGTCTGGCCCGAGCCAAATGAGCGACATGAACCCGGATCTGCGTTACAACGCCGCCAAGAACGATCCCTACGCCATGAAAAAGAAAGTAGTGCGAGGAGGTTCTTGGAAAGATGTCTCACAATTTATCCGTTCGGACATGCGTACTTTCGAGTTCCAGAACGAGAGCCGTTCTTACATCGGTTTCCGTTGCGCACGTACCCAAATAGGATTCTCTCGCTCCAAGGGAAAGAAATAAGCGGGAATTATAAATTTAAAGTTTTGAATCATTTAAGACAATAATACGACGATGGGAAAATATAGAAGATATAAAAACAGACTGGAGATGTTCCTCTCCAGCGAAAGAGGAAAACGAGTATTGAACTTCCTGTATAGTTGGGGTGCGTCCATCGTAATCCTCGGTGCGTTATTTAAGTTATTACATATACCATACGCTAACCAAATCTTGTTCGTGGCGATGATCACCGAGTCTATCGTATTCTTTATCTCGGCGTTCGAGCATCCGAACAAGGAATATCATTGGGAAGATGTTTTCCCCGTATTGAAATCAAAGAACCCGATGGATCGTCCGGATTTCACCGGTACGCCGATCTCAACCATGATCAATTCTACGGATAATGTAGAAGACGATGAGATAGCCGGGGGAATAAATATCGGTTCGGTAGCGTCTAAGGCGAACGCGCAAAGAGGTGGTTCCTTGAATATCGCAGGTAATCTGGACGTGACGGAAGAAGATACCAAGAACTTATCCGAGAGCATCAAGAAATTAAGCGGAGCGGCCGAGCAAATTTCCAAGATGGCGGAATTGACGGAAGCTACCCAAAAATATCTGGAGCAATTATCTGGCATGTCTGAGAACATGGAGCGTTTCAGCCAAGTGACTAATTCGCTTACGAACGTATCCGATACACTGTTGAACTCTTATAAGAGTATCACGGATAATTCCGATGGCATCAACCAAAACTCCCGTGGTTACGTACACCAGATGGAACAATTGAACCGTAACGTATCCGGATTGAATACCATCTATGAGATCCAGTTGAAGAGTATCAGTTCGCAGATCGAATCTATCGAACACATCAATAGTGGCTTGAATCGTATCCGTGAGATGTATGACGGATCGGTGGTAGATAGTTCCGTATTCCGTAACGAGACGGAAAAGATGACTCGCCAACTGGCCGAATTGAACCAAGTATACAGTCGTTTATTGCAAGCGATGACCGTGAATATGGGCTACCAACAACCGGCGCAGCCGCAACAACAACCTCAACAACCGATGTATCAGCAGCCACAACAGCCCGGTTACCAACAGCAATATCAGCAACCCTATGGTTACCAACAGCCACAACAGGCTCCGTATACAAACAACCCAATGAAGTAAAGAAATATGGCAGGAATATCAAATAATCCCAATTCTCCCCGTCAGCGGATGATCAACCTGATGTATCTGGTGTTCATCGCCATGATGGCACTGAATGTGTCGTCGGAGGTGCTGGATGGTTTTGAGTTGGTGGAAGGTAGCTTGCGAACCTCTATCGATAACTCCTCCCGCCGAAACAAGATCGTAGCGGACGAGATGGAAGCTTATTACCAAGAGAATCCCCAGAAAGTGGGTGAGTGGGCATTGAAGGCCCGTGAGGTGAAAAAAGCCTCAGATAGCCTCTATACGTATATACAAGATTTAAAGATCCGTATCGCTAAGGTAGCTGATGGCGAGAATGCCAACGTAAACAGCATCGAGCATAAGGATGATTTGGAAGCCGCTTCCCGTGTAATGCTCTCTCCTGTAAGCGGAGAAGGTAAAAAGCTGAGAGCGGAAATCGATAAGTATCGTATCTGGATGGGCGGCTTTATCGAAGATTCGGCGAAGACTGCCGTATTGGAGGCGAACCTAAGCACGACTCCCCCTCATAAAGCGGGGATCAATACCCGTACTTGGGAAGAGGCCTTGTTCGAGAATATGCCGGTAGCGGCGGCTGTTACCCTGTTAACAAAAATGCAAAGTGACGTTCGCTACGCCGAAGGTGAGGTCTTATCGAACTTATTGAATAGCGTAGACGTTGGCGATTACCGTGTGAACCAGATCACGGCGCAGGTAATCCCGGAAAGCCAGATCGTAATGCGAGGAAGCCAGTACAAGGCGAATATCGTATTATCGGCGGTAGACTCCACGAAACGTCCTACGATCTATGTAAACGGAAAAGAATTACCTTACGAGAATAAAGGAGTCTTCACGGTGAATACCGGAGCTGCCGGGACATTCCCGATCAAAGGTTATATCGAGATGCCGAATAGCGACGGCAGCATCATGCGCCGGGATTTCGAGAGCGAGTATTTCGTGACCGAGCCGACAGCTACCGTGGCCCCGACATTGATGAACGTATTATATGCCGGTATCGCCAACCCGATGCGTATCGCCGTCCCGGGTGTACCGAGCGGTAATGTGACAGCTACCATGACGAACGGCACATTAACCCGCAGCAAGGATGGTTGGGAAGCCCGCCCGTCTAAAGTAGGAACGGAAGCCGTGATCACGGTAAACGCTCGTATGGCGGATGGCCGGAACATAGAGATGGCAAAGACTACCTTCCGCGTGCGTGCCCTCCCCGATCCCCTACCTTATATCGAGTATAAGGATCAAAACGGTAACGTCCGTAAGTTCAAGGGAGGTATGATCGCCAAACGTAGCTTGGTAGAGGCTGACGGTATTCTGGCCGCTATCGACGATGATTTGCTAAATGTAAAATATACGGTATTACGTTTTGAGCTGACTTTCTTCGACTCCATGGGTAACGCTATCCCGGAAGTGGCCGAAGGAACCAACTTCTCGCAACGTCAGAAAAACTATATCCGCAATTTAAGTAAGGGTAAACGTTTTTATATCACCCGTGTAGTCGCGAAAGGTCCGGACGGTATCGAACGTACCATACCGACTATCGAAGTAATCGTAAATTAAGATTCGCAGTATGAAACATCTGTATTACATAGCCGCTTTGGCCGCCACTTTTTTAACAGCGATGCCTCTTCACGCGCAAGAAGAAGCAGAGAACGATGCTACGCAGCAACAACAAACGCGTCGCCGTTCGCCTCAAGCCAGCCGTGGGGAAAGAAACGATAAGAAAGATACCGGTTTACCCGAACTGACCGTACGGGCCCAAGATATGAACGAGCGTTTGACGCAAGAGATCGGGAACGCTCGCTGGATGCGTATTATCTACCGGCAGGTGGACTTGATGAAAGAACAGAACGCTCCGCTTTATTACCCGACCCGCCCGATGAACGGACAGATGAATCTTTTCTCCGTAATCTTCCAGCTTTTAGGTGAGAACAAGATCAAGGCCTATGAGTATCTGGACGGATACGAGGAGTTTGACGAAGCCCATTTGATCAACTTCAAGGATTTGCTGGATCGCTTCTACATCCTTTATGAGGAGATACCGGGGAGAGCGGGTGAGGAACCGACTTTCGTAATCAATGAAAGCGATATACCTGCAGCCGACGTACGGTCTTACTATGTAAAAGAAGCATGGTATTTCGACCAGAATAATTCCGCTTTTGATGTCAAGATATTGGCGATTTGCCCGATCCTTACCTCTACAGGTGATATGGGAGAGACAACCATGCCTATGTTCTGGCTTCCTTACGAGAATATACGTCCGTATATCAGCAATTCATACATCATGACGTCTAATATGAATAACGCCATGACTTTTACGATGGATGACTATTTCCGTCGCCGGATGTTCGAGGGGGATATCATCAAGACCCAAAACTTGATGAATCTGCCATTGCAGGCGTATTGCCCGACACCGGATTCCTTAAAGAACGAGCAAGCTCGTATCGAAGGTCAATTAACCAGCTTTGAGAAATCACTCTGGTATCAACCGGATACGACTCAAGTAGCGGTAGACAGCAAAGCCGCGAAGAAAGCCAGAAAGAGCGCCGCAAGAGGAAAAGGTACTACAACCAAAGAACCTGCCTCCGAAAAGAAAGCTCCCACTGTCAAGGCTCCGAAAGCAGAAAAATCCGCTCCGGTACGCAGTGTTCGACGCAGAAGATAAAAACGGACTCACGATACGGGTCTGAGCGATAACCGGTGATACGCAACATATGAATAAAGAAATCAAGATTAGACCAGAGCAAGAGAACGACTTTCAAGCAGTAAGGGAAGTCGTGGAACTTGCTTTCCGTGACGTGGAGGACAGTGATCAAAGCGAACCGTACCTTGTAGAACGTTTACGAAAAACGGACGCTTATATTCCGGAGCTCTCCTTAGTCGCTGAATTAAACGGCGAAATCATAGGGCATCTCATGATGAGTAAGGTGGAAATCGTATCAGAAGACCAAAGCGTGATCTCTCTTGGGCTAGCACCGGTTTCGGTGGTACCGAAGTACCAAAGGATTGGCGTTGGTAGCGCTTTGATCCGTGAAGCGCATAAGCGAGCGGGAGAGCTAGGCTATAAATCGGCCGTCTTATTAGGACATAAGGATTATTATCCGAGATTCGGATATAAAAGGGCGATTGATTTCGGCATTGAGTTCCCATTCGATGTCCCCAGCGAATATTGCATGGTTGTCGAGTTGGCACCGGAAGGACTCAAGAACGTGCATGGAATGATTAAATATGCCAAACCTTTTATGGAGTGAGAACTGTCTGTAATGAAATGAGACGGGACATACCCCATCTCATTTCACCAGATAATCTGATCCTTATTTAGAACCTACCCATGTCCACTTATGCCAAAGACCTTCCAACGGTCCGTGTTTATGTCTTTCAGCCCACCATTTACAGAAGCGTACTTGCAAAAAGAAAAAGGCGATACCGATGAACATGCTGACCGTATAACCGCAGTAAGGAGCCAGATTCAAGCCGATCGGGAAATAGATCAACGCACCAGCAAAAGATTGTGTCACATAATTCGTCAAGCTCATCTTTCCATAAGAGCGCAAGATAGAGGTAAAACGCTTAAAGGCCTCGCGCTGATACAGTAACACAAAGGAAGCCACCAATACGAACGTAAAAGCGAATTTCTGCCACATATCAAACACAACACCTGCCGTCTGGCGCACGATAGCGCTGTCCGCCGTATCCATCAACAATACTTTCAGTTGGTATAAAGGACCGAAAGCGATCGCAGTAATGATCAAGGTCTTTATCCAAAAACGGGAATTCTCCTCCGAGGGGATAAATAACTTTTTGCGCCCGATCAACATTCCCAGCATAAATAACCCGCAGGTCTGTACATACCGGCCGGCACCAACAGCCCAGAGCAAACTAGCCTTTTGTCCTAACGTCACGTTCTGCCAGATGAAATTCCATAAATCCCCCCGCTTGGTATGCTCCGCCATCTCTGAGTACATCTCCCCTGCTCCTAAATTGGGTAATTGGTAATCCGGATTAAACAGGCTAGCGATATAGTGATACCACTCCACCGGCTGCAATAAAAAGATAATAGCCGTTATCAAGACAGCCTTATCGCTCCATTTACGCACGATAAACAAAACAACGCCCACGATCGCATACAGCAGCAAAACATCGCCTGCCGGATAAAAAGCGGCGTTCAACGTAGCGAAGATCGTCAACAGCAGTAATCTCCAAAGGAAGCGGTAACCGAAGTCTTTTCCCTTCGCCTGCTGGTTCGAATACTGTATATAAAAGGTAAAACCAAATAACAAGGCAAAGATAGAATACGATTTCCCGGCAAACAAAGCGAATACCACCGTAAACACGCCTTCATTCAATACGTTCAACCATCCCGGCAGCGTAGCCGGGTCCGGATAGACCGGATAGATAAAATGTTCCACATTATGCACTAATAAGATTGCCAAGACAGCGAAACCACGTAGCGCATCTACCACCTCTACACGAGGTGACTTAGAGATTGTTGTTTGTTGCATACTATTTATTTGCTATTTGTTGTTTCTGTTAACCATGCTACCTTTTGATTGGACTCATGCGGTTGGCCGATAATATCCGCATAAAGTTCCGGACGACGGGCATTTCGGTAACGATATCCTCCAGCCTGTCTCAATTTCTCAGGGATAGCCGTAGCGATCACGAAATCATCACCCAGTTTACGGCATTCCGCCACGATATCGCCGAAAGGATCCAGAATCATCGAGCAACCGTTCTTGATCTCATTATAATCACGCCCGATCGGATTGGAGAATACCACATATACCGCATTGTCGTACGCCCTAGCGGGAAGCCATTTCATAAGCCAAGCACGTCCCTTCAGGCCATCGAACTCCTGTCGCAAGGAAGTCGGGTCGTTTGCCCGGTTCTCCCATAACATAGGATTTATCAAACCAGCCCCGGGGCGAGGGGAAGGGGTACACATCGTCACGTGAGGCATGAAAATGATATCCGCCCCTAATAAGGCCGTGGCACGGACATTCTCTATGATATTATTATCGTAGCAAATCAATATGCCACATTTCCATCCCTTGATCTCAAAAACCACATATTGATCGCCCGGCAAGATATTCGGATTAATAAACGGATGTAGCTTGCGGTACTTTGCCTTCAAGCCATTGCCATCCACGCAAACTTGCGCTTTATAGATGCGATCCCCATCCCGCTCAAAGAATCCGGCCAGTAGCGTGACGCCAAACTCTTTGGCGATGGCGATCAAGGCTTGCGTACTCTCCCCCGTGGGGATCGGTTCGGCAATAGCCAACAATTCCTTGCGAGACAAGTCCTTGGCAAACGTATATCCACAAACCGAGCATTCGTGAAAAGCCACTACATCCGCTCCCTCTACCGACGCTTTCCGGCACATCTCCCGGATGATAGAAAGATTATACACTTTATCGTTATCCCGTGTCTCGAACTGCACGGTAGCAATTTTTAATGGTTCCATGATATTTTGATTTAATTGGTTTATATATTTTTCGGCTAGATTCGCAAAGATAACAATAATATACTACTTTTGCGGGATAACTTTTTCTACCGATCATGAATATCAGACAAACACGACAAGAAGATCTGGCCGAGGTAATGGCAATCTACGATTACGCACGCAGGTTCATGCAAGAGCATGGCAATGGCAATCAATGGATCAATGGATATCCTTCCGAGGAATTGATCTCCAACGAGATCAAGGCCAGCCATAGTTTCGTATGCGAAAATGAGCAGGGCGAGTTAGTGGGGACCTTTTGTTACATCGAGGGAATCGACCCTACTTACCTAAAGATCTATGAAGGCGAATGGCTGAACGATGAACCTTATGCCGTGATCCATCGCATGGCCTCCAACGGTAAGCAAAAGGGGATCTCGACCGAATGTCTAAAATGGGCATTCGCTCATTGCGATAATATCCGTATCGATACACACCGGGATAATATTGTCATGCAAAACTTATTGAAAAAGCATGGCTTCAAGCAATGCGGTATCATTTACATCGCGAATGGTACGGAACGCATCGCTTTCCACAAAATAGTAAACCCAACAAATAAAGAATCATGAAGCATCCTATTGACCTAGAGCATTGGAACCGGAAAGAACATTTCCTGTTTTTCGGTTCTATGGACGACCCTTTCTTCGGACTGACCACCCAGATAGACGTGACCTCCATCTATAAAGAGGCGAAAGCGGATCATGCCTCTTTTTTCCTCTACTCCTTACATAAGATTATGACAGCCGTTAATGAGGTGGAAGAGTTCCGGTACCGGATCATCGACAACATCCCTGTCTGCTTCGACCGAATCCACGTGGGAACAACGATCGGGCGGGAAGACGGTACATTCGGCTTCGGCTTCTTCGAATATACACCGGACAGGCAACTGTTCCTTCAAAACGCACAGAAAGAGATCGAACGTGTGCAAGCTCTCACAGGCCTTTGCAAAGATAGGGAATCAGACCGGCAAGACTTAGTCCGTTTCTCCCCGGTTCCGTGGATCGCCTTCACGGAGATGAAACACGCTTCCTCTTTCCGTACAGGCGATTCCGCTACCCGTATCTCCACCGGAAAGCTGATCGAGCAGAACGGGCATCGGATGCTCCCTATCTCCGTAACGGCTCATCATGGCTTGATGGACGGCAGACATGTGTCTATCCTCTTAGATCGTATAGCGGATAAAGACGGATGAGACGGATGAGCAAGGCAATCCGTTTCCGATTCTAAGGATGAAACTAAAGATGTGTTCTTATGAGCTTTGCGAGGCATGTTTTCTTTATGAATCAGATCTATTTGATAAACATTAATTCTTTCCCAACACTTTTTAGCGAGAAGTGATTGTTTCCATCGAAACGTTTCATAAACAGATCATTAAAAAATTATCACGATGGAAAGAGAAAGAGAACAAGGTTCCGACCGACTTGACACGGAGGAACGCAAAGAGTTGAACGACTCTGATTTCGGATTACCCGAAGAACGAAAATATCCTATGCCGGACGCCACACACGTACGGGCGGCCGAATCCTATTTTCGATACGCTACCGATCAGCAAAAGCCGGAATTAGCTCATAATATCTTGAGAAAAGCCAAAGAGTTCGGGGTTGATGTCGAAAGTCCGACAATCTTAGAATGGGCAAATCGCTACTAATACCCATTCTGATCCGCTTATTCACCGATACACCGTATGTGTTGGGTGGCACATACGGTTATGGCAGGTTATTTGCGTACCTGTAAAAAGCGCTTTGTCAAATATCTGCGAACCGGCTCGTCATAAAGTTTCAAACTAATGTAAGCCAATACTATACTTCCGATAACTAATGCCAACGCTTCCGGCCACGCCTCGGCAAATGTAAGGTTCTCCTTCTTCACCCACCCAAAATACAAGTATATAAGAGGGTAATGTACCATATACAAAGGATAAGAGATATCTCCCAAGAATTTACAAATACGGGCGGAATGCTTATCGGTTGTCTTCCCGGAAGCCCCCAGATAAACAAGCATAGGGAATATCAGGATCGCGCATACGGAATCATAGATACCGTTCATCCATAAGGTCTCACCATTACCGACATAGGGCATGGAGAGTAAAACGACGATCGCCAGGCTACAGATCCAAAAAGCACCTTTGACATGAATGGGCTTAAAGACGCGCGACATCAACAATCCCATCGAGAAAGAAAATAACACTCGTAAAAAGCCACCGATCAAATTGTACTCTTCCATCGTCCACCCCACACCTAGGTGCCCAGCACCGGAAAAATTGAATATAGCGAACGAAGCCAATCCGATTCCCGCCAAGACAATAAGTGCCATAAGCGCCTTCGTTGACATCCGACGAATAAACAAGGCATACATAATATTCCCGATATACTCGAAGAACAAAGACCAACTAGGGCCATTTAAAGGAAACATCTCACCATTTCCACGGATCTCAGGCCCGGAACCGGGTACAGCCGGTATCAAAAAAAGGTTGATAAGCAAAGCTAGCATCACCATGGATATAGAGACATGCGTACCATCCCACTTCTCACACCCTTGTATACAAAACGCAATAACTCCCAAAACGGCCCCTAGGACAACCATCGGATGTAAACGGATCAATCGACGTTTGATAAAATCCTTTGTTGTCATGGTTTTCCACCGGTCGTCATAAGCATAACCAATCACGAACCCAGACAGGATAAAGAAGAAATCAACGGCTAAATAACCGTGATTAAATTGTTGATCAATAGGACTCGTAGCAAAGGCTTCGAATACATGATAAAATATAACCATTAACGCTGCGACACCTCTCAATCCATCAAGAAGGTCATAATGAGGTTTTGTGTCCGCAAATGCGGCCGCTGAGATTTTTGAGTTTGACATTAATTGTTTGAGCTTATTTTTGATACTACTATTACTCCTAATTTCCGCAAAAATACAAAAAGGCCCCATCTTTCACGTTATTAGACCGTTCTTTTTTCATTAGTTACACATAAATAAGGTCGCAAAATACGAAGTCCCCAGCAAAGCTTACGCCTGCCGGAGACTTGTTTCTTTATCCGTACTCCATCCTCACGGAGGTACTTACGGACCTCTTAATTTATTACTTTAGTATTAATATTAATCCAACTCCCGCCTGTTCATCCGTCACGGATTACTTGGAT
>NZ_FR885270.1:0-33219 GCF_000436315.1 Parabacteroides sp. CAG:2
TTTTATCTTATTGCTAATGGGAAAGATAACCTTTTCTTCCCACAAAAAAGCTCTTCTTTTTCAAATCCTCTTTCCCCCTTCTCGAAAACGCAAGATTTAAACGATCGTTTCAACTAGTCGTTTTATGAAAAAACATTTAGACCATAAGATAGATGAGTAATAGCTACAAGTTGTGATGTTGTGTCTATATGAAAAAATCAAATTGTTAAGTAGATTGTGTTTTTTTGATTTATACCTTAAATTCTAATTTTATGAGTAATGTAGTATTTTGGAGACAGGTGTTTCTGGGAGCCTCTTTATTCCTTTGCGGCGGATATCCCATCATCGCTGCGGAAGTTGGCGATTTAACACCAAACGTAGGAACTCGTAGCCTACAACAAGATGGACGTAGAGTCATTTGTGCTATTTCAGACAAAGCCGGACCAATTGTAGGGGCAAATGTCCTTGTTAAAGGAACCACTATCGGAAATATCTCCGATATGGACGGACGTGTTATTTTAGAAGGTGTGCCTAGTAATGCGATTTTAGTTGTGTCTTACATTGGCTATGTCAGTCAAGAAATTCCTTTAAAAAGTAGTCAGACGAATGTGAGGATTCAATTGGTGGAAGATACTCAAGCTTTGGATGAAGTGGTAGTAGTTGGATATGGTACGCAATCGAAGAAGGACATTACCGGTTCTGTTGCTGTTGTTTCTACAGACGCTATCCACGAGACTCCGGTGGCGACTTTCGCCGAGGCTTTGCAAGGAAAAGCATCCGGTGTGTATATCTCTAATTCCGGAGGTCCCAGCGGTGAGACTACGATCCGTATTCGTGGTGTGGGTTCTCTTAATAGTTCAGACCCGTTGATTGTTGTGGATGGTGTATCCGGGGTGGATATCAGTTCCGTAAACCCGAATGATATTGAGTCTATGCAAGTGTTGAAGGATGCTTCAGCTACCGCTATTTATGGTGCACAAGGTGCGAATGGCGTAATTATCATTACGACGAAGCAGGGTACGCGTGCTGATCGTGTTCGTGTCTCTTATAATGGATATTTTGGTGTCGCTAAGATGGCTAACAGCGGTTATGATTTGTTGAACGGTTGGGAATCGATGGAATTCGAGGAATTAGGACAGCAGAATCTGTATAACTATCGTGGTTTGGCAACCTCTCATCCTCAATTCGGGCAAATCGCCGCTACGGGTGGTAAAGGTATTTCGATGCCTTATGCGATTAAGCCGGCCGGTTATAGCGAACAGCAGATTATTGATATGTATGGGAGCGTAGAGGCTTGGGAAAAGTCGTATGTAGACGATGGAAGCAGCTCTTGGGCCCGATCCGCGTATTATCAGATGTTGGCCGACGGTTATTCCGATGCGGAGGCTCGTAAGGGTACCAATTGGTACGATGAGATTGTACAGACCGGAAAGATCCAAGATCACCAGATCTCTTTGGTGGGTGGTGGCGAGAAAGCTACTTATTCTGTCTCTTTGGGTTATACAAATCGAGAGGGTACGATCCAGAATTCTTATTTCAAACGTTACTCTTTACGTACGAATACGACCTATAATCCTAATAAGTATTTCACGATGGGCCAAAATACGAACCTTGCCGCTATGGAAACGGGAGGAGAGTCTGGTCGTCAAGGAGACGCGAACACGTTCGCTAAGACTTATACCATGAATTCGTGGGTACCTATATATAATGTAGGAGGTGATTATACGGGATCCGTGGCACCTAATGCGGGCCGTGATATTTCCGCCGTGCATCAGGTAGCTATGAATGAGAATGATTGGACACGCATGTTTCATGGACAGACTGCGGTTTTTGCCGAGCTTTCCAATCCTTGGATCGAAGGTCTGAAGCTTCGTTCTCAGTTTAGCGCTCGCTTGAATGGTATGTGGAGTTTGGAGATGACCGAACGTCAAAATATGGCGAACAAAGAGGCTTCTGCCAACAATACATTGACTGAGACGGGCAACTGGCGTTTGAACTGGCAGTGGACAAATACGGCTACTTATACCAAGAAGATTCATGAAGATCATAATATTACCGTTGTTTTGGGTACGGAGGCTATCAAACAAGGTGTCGGCCGTTATATGCAAGGAACCCGTATCGATTACATCTTCGAGAGCGATCCGAATACTTGGACGCTGGATAATGGTTCTTCTTCTAATATAGGTAACTCTAGCCGTTATCAAAGAAAAGTGACTATGTTCGGCCTTTTCGGACGTGCGGACTATTCTTATAAGGGTAAATATTTGGCGACATTCACGATTCGCCGCGACGCTTCTTCCAAGTTTGGTTCCAAGAACCGTTGGGGTAACTTCCCTTCCGCCTCCTTGGGATGGCGTATGTCTGACGAGAAATTTATGGAGCCTACCCGGAAATGGTTGGATGACTTTAAGCTGCGTGCCGGTTATGGTACGACCGGTAATTCGAATATTGGTTCTTACAACTATGCGTTCCAGTATGGTACGGGAAATTATTATATGTATCCTATCACGGGATCGGATTCAGAGACTTCTCCCGGTTATGTGCTCTCGAACTTGGGTGACTCGGACGCTAAATGGGAAACCACAAAAATGTTTAATATAGGTTTCGACCTTACGGCTTTGAGTAACCGATTGACCGCCGGATTTGACTTTTATGTAAAGAATACCTCAGACTTGCTTGTGCCTGCTAACTGGTCTGCGCTGGTTGGTAACGCATCAAAGCCTAGTATCAATATCGGTGATATGAAGAACAGAGGTATTGATTTGTCCATTGGATGGAGGGACAAAGTTGGCGAGTTCGGTTATAACATCACGGCTAACATCTCAAGATACAAGAATGAGGTTACCCGGTTGGGATCTTCTGATTTGTTCAACGATACTCGTTTGAGCAAGGTGAATATTACTACGGTGGGCCAACCTGTCGGAATGTTCTACGGGTATCAGATTGAGGGTATTTATCAAAATGAGCAAGATGTTATTTCCTCGGGCGTTCTGCCTTATGGTGTGGCTACGGAAAACGATTTGGTCGCTTCCGCATGGGTAGGCCGATATAAGATGAAAGACGTGAACAACGATGGTAAGATCGACGCGGATGACCGTACGATTATCGGTAATCCTCATCCTGATTTGACCGGAGGTTTCAATATCTCTTTGACTTGGAGAGATTTTGATCTAAGTACTTACATGTATTACTCGATTGGAAATGATTTGTACAAACACTACGAGTACTATACGATGTTTGGAAACTTGCAGTCTAATTATTCGAAAGATCGTTTGGCGAAATCTTGGGATCCGGTGAATAATCCGAACGGTATTTATCCTTTGTGGACAACGACCTCGACCGAGGGCCCCGAGGCTGGTAACGAATCGAACTCCAATTATGTGCAAGATGGTTCTTATCTTCGGATGCAGACGTTGACTTTGGGGTATTCATTGCCTAAGAAGTTGCTGAAGAAGATCGGTTTCGAGAAGATACGTGTATACGGCCAGATCAGTAACGTGTTTACGATAACCGGTTATGATGGATTGGATCCGGAGGTTCGTTCGCATACTTCGTTCGAGAACGAATATGTATCAAGCGATATGAATAAAGGTATCGATTATGGATCTTATGGTATGCCTCGTCAGTTCTTGATGGGTGTGAATGTGACATTCTAACGTATGTGCTTTATAAACGATTAATTTGAATTCATTATGAAAAAAGTTCTTATATATTTTGCGATGGCGGTGGTTCTCGCGTTAGGCAGCACATCTTGTTCCGATTTCTTGGAAATCGAACCTGTAGGTGCGGTTAATGAAACCAATTTAACGGATCAGGAAGGTATTAATTATCTTCTTACCGGCATGTATTCAGCGTTAAATATTCCGGCGGCTACGACGAACTCTTATTTTGGGGCAAGCTTGACAAACTATACGTATGGTGATGTGATGGGCGGTGACGCTAATAAGGGGTCAACGGCTGCGGACCAATCGGACTTCACGTTGTTGGAGACTTTTAGCTTTACGACCGATAATTCCTATATCAAGCGTAAATGGGTGGCAGTATACGATGCGGTGGCTCGTGCTAATAATGTCATGCATTTGGCCGGTTTGATTAAAGATGAGCTTTCCGCTATACCGGGACAGGAGAAAGATTTTTATACCGAGGCCATAGCCCAAGCTCGTTTCATGCGTGGTTTTTATTTGTTTGAGGGTATCAAGAATTTTGGGGCGGCTATTCCTTATGTATCTTTGGAGGATTATGAGTCGTCCGTGAACCCACTGATATCGAATGTGGATGAGAGCGGTAACTATATTTATATTTGGGAACAGGTGGCTGAAGATTTGCAGTATGCTTATGATAATCTTCCCGGCGCATGGCCGGAAGAGCCCGGTCGTGCCAACAAATGGGCGGCTGGAGCGTTTTTGGCGAAACTGAGAATATTCCAGTCTTCTCCCTATAATGGAACGAATGGAACCTCCAACAAATGGACGGAGGCTAAATCGATTTTAGAAACGGTTATCGCTAATGGTACGGATAGCAAGGGCACGAAATATACCTTGACCCCGAGTTATGAGACGCTTTACACGGCGGGCGAGAGCGACTGGACGGGCGAGTCTGTGTTTGACGTCCAGATGGCAATCTCCGGTACGCAGTATTATACCAACGCGATCAATGGTAACTCTCATATCTCATTGTCTGGCAAGATTGGTTCCGGCTGGGGATTCTACCAGCCTTCTTATGACTTGGTGAATGCGCATATGGTGGATGAGAATGGATTGCCTTATCTCGATAAGTCGTATCAAAGCAAAACCTCGGTTACGACAATTGATGGCGATAATGTACCTCATACGGATTTGACGGTTTATACGGATCCTCGGGTTGACGTATCTGCGGGTCGTTTCAATGTGCCCTATATGGATTGGGATATACCAGTTACTATCGATGGCTGGATTCGTGATTTGGCGAATGGCGGTCCGTTCTTGAATAAGAAGAACCTGCCGAAAAAGGCGGATAAGGGAGGCTTGAGCTTGACTACAACCGGTGGCTCAACTGCCAAGAACTTCCACTTGATGCGTGTAGCTGAGCTTTACCTGCTTTATGCTGAGGCTTGTATAGAAACGGGTGATATCAATACTGCCAGAGAATATATCAACAAAGTTCGCGCACGTGCCGCACAAAGTTGTATCATGGCTGCCGACGCGAATAACAATATGGCTTTAACTTCTTCTCCATATGTATTGGAGGATAAGGTGAGCGGAAATACCATTGCTAATACGGCGGCTAATTATCGCATCGGCTTGTATCCTGCGAGTGGCTGGACAGTGGATAAGGCGATAAAAGCCTTGCGTTTCGAGCGTAGGATCGAGTTGGCGATGGAGGGGCATCATTGGTATGATCTTGTGCGCTGGAATGCGGCTTCTGAGGAGCTGGGTAATAAAGGTTCGGGCTTCTTGGCTTATGAAAAGAGATATTTGCTGAAGTACCAATCGGCTACGTATCCGGATAGATTAGTGACACTTCCGATCCCTAACGATGAAATTGTCACCATGGAAGGCGTATTAGTCCAGAATGAGAACTGGAAATAAATTGTAAGTTGATAATCATTGTGGGCCGGGCATGTGATATGTCCGGCCTTTTGTATATTTGTACCGTGAATTCAACAACCCGGTGAGGTTCGGTGTTCTTAAGATAAACAATAAATGAGGATCATTATGAGATTGGTGTATATTTATCATAGCGGATTCGCTTTGGAAGCGGATGGCTTTTCGATCTTGATCGATTATTTCAAGGATAGCGATCCGGACCCGGCCAAGGGATACGTGCGTAGCGAACTCTTGAAGCGTGCGGGCACATTATATATATTAGCGTCGCATTTCCATCCGGATCATTTTAATCCGGAAGTATTGAAATGGAAAGAGCAGAAGCCGGATATCAAATATATCTTTTCCAAGGATATATTGAAGCGTCGGAGGGCCAAGGCTGATGATGCTATTTATTTGAAGAAGGGGGATGCCTATCAAGATGAACTTCTGACCATCAAGGCATTTGGTTCCACGGATGTGGGGATCTCTTTCCTGATAGAGACAGAAGGCAGACGGATCTTCCATGCCGGCGACTTGAATAATTGGCATTGGAAAGACGAGTCCACCCCACAAGAGGTAGCCGAGGCTGAGGGTAATTACTTGAAGGAACTGGATATAATAGCGAAAGAAACCTCTGTGATGGATCTCGTCATGTTCCCGGTCGATCCTCGTTTGGGTACCGATTTCATGAGGGGCGCCCAGCAATTTATCGATCGTATAAAAACAAGCGTATTTGTCCCGATGCACTTTTGGGAACGTCCGGCGGAGGTTATGGCTTTCGGCCCTTACGCCGAATCGAAAGGATGTCGTTATATCGTATTGTCTGTTCCGGGAGAAGGGACGGATATATAATATATTATTAATGTATAGGTTATTAAACGCATAAATTTATTAGGTATGGAAGTTAAAGGTAGATTTGACCATTTCAATATTAATGTATTGGATTTGGATAAGAGTATCGCTTTTTATAATAAAGCGTTGGGATTGAAAGAGCACCATCGTAAGGTAGCGGAAGACGGTTCGTTTATCTTGGTTTATCTAACGGATGAGCAAACCGGTTTCTTGATGGAGCTGACTTGGCTGCGTGACCGGAAAGAACCTTATGAGCTAGGCGACAATGAGAGCCATCTTTGTTTCCGGGTAGCCGGCGATTATGAGGAAGTACGTAAATACCACAAGGAAATGGGAGCGGTTTGCTTCGAGAATACCAAGATGGGATTGTATTTTATTAATGATCCGGATGACTATTGGATCGAGATATTACCGTTGCGATAATTCTCCATTATTATATAACAATGTTGCTTAACATAAGTTTTCGAAAAAAGAAGATAAAATGACAGGAATCTGTAAAATTTTCTTCAAATCGTATTGCAACTTGTGTTAAACCTCTTATATTTGCTACCTAGAAAGAGGAAAATCATTATTAATCCTAAATATAAAATCATGGAGAAGCCTTATGTAGTAGGTATCGATATAGGTGGTACCAACACTGTTTTTGGTGTAGTTGACGCAAGAGGAACAATCTTGTATAGTGGATCAATTAAGACTGGTAAATATGCAGACGTTAATGACTATGTAGCGGAACTTGCTAAAGGTCTGAAGTCTGTTATTGATCAGGCTGGTGGTCCGGATAAGATTAAAGGTGTGGGTGTAGGTGCTCCGAACGGAAACTTTTTCAACGGATGTATCGAATTCGCTCCGAACTTGCCTTGGAAAGGTAAGATTCCTTTGGCTCAATTGATCAGCGAACAGATTGATGGTATTCCTGTTGCTTTAACAAACGACGCCAACGCTGCCGCTATCGGTGAGATGACTTATGGAGCCGCTCGCGGTATGAAAGATTTTATCGTGATCACTTTGGGTACCGGCGTGGGTAGCGGTATCGTAGTAGGTGGTAACTTGGTATACGGACATGACGGTTTTGCCGGTGAGTTGGGCCATGTTATCATGCGTCGTAACAACGGTCGTCAGTGTGGTTGCGGTCGTCAAGGATGTCTGGAGGCTTATGCTTCAGCTACCGGTGTGGCTCGTACGGCTCGTGAATATCTGGAAATCCGTAAGGACGAGAGTGTTCTTCGCGACTTGGATCCGGATGAAATCACTTCAAAAGACGTATACGACGCAGCTATGAAGAATGATAAGATCGCTCTTGAGATTTTCGAGGCTACCGGCTCTATGTTGGGAGAGGCTTTCGCTGATTTCGTAGCATTCTCTAGCCCGGAGGCTATCATTTTGTTTGGCGGTCTTACGAAAGCTGGCGATTTGATCATGAACCCGATTAAACGTTCAATGGAGAAAAATATGTTGAAGGTTTACGCAGGTAAGACTAAATTATTATTCTCTCAATTGAAAGAGAGCGACGCTGCCGTATTAGGAGCAAGTGCTTTGGGTTGGGAAGTAAGAGACCAAAGCGCTGGTTTGGAAGTCTAAATCCGGTTTTACGTATAACGAAAAGACATTTGCGAAATAAGGCAAGCCGCATCTATATTTAGGTGCGGCTTGTTGTTTTTAATTGAATTATAAATCATAAAGTATGAGACATCCGTTGTATCAATTTCAGTTTTGCCCGGTTTGCGGGGCAAAAGCTTTCGTGGAACATAACGAGAAAGCGAAAAAATGTATGGCGTGCGGTTTTGTTTATTATTTCAACCCGTCGTCGGCTGTCGCTTGTTTCATAAAGAACGCTAAGGGGGAGTTATTGCTGGTTCGCCGAGGAAAAGAGCCGGCTAAAGGTACATTGGATTTGCCCGGTGGCTTCGTCGATATGTTTGAGTCGGGGGAGGAGGCCGCTCGCCGGGAAGTAAGGGAGGAGACGGGGTTGCATATCCAGAATTGCCGTTATTTGTTTTCCTTGCCTAATTTATATATGTATTCCGGCTTTGAGGTGCATACGCTGGATATGTTTTATGAGTGCTTGGTAGATGATTTCAATAACGTGCATGCGGAAGATGATGCCGCCGAGATCGTGATCCTTCGCCCGGAGAATGTGAATCCGGAAGACTTCGGTTTAGACTCTATCCGAAAGGCGGTACCAGCCTATCTTAGAAAATAACAATTAGGAAAATTGTACGAAAATGAAAGATGATATATCTTATCGTTGCAACATGATACATCTTGTCGTTGTAAGATAATACATCTTCTCCCTATAAGGTGTATCATCTTCCATAGAGATAATTTTAGAACGTGTTGTCCTAAATATTAATAGAACTTGCCTTCTGTTTGGCGCATATTACTTATATTTGCGAATTAGAACGAATAGGCACTGAAGTAAGTGCTTGTATTAAAAAGCAAATGAGTGATGAAAAGAATACTTATTCCGCTGTGTCTGGTAGTAGGCAGCCACATGGCAAGCGGGCAGAGATCGTATCAATTTGATGCGCCGAACCGTTTGTTTGTCGAAGGCAAGGAGTTGTTTAGTTTGAAGAATTATTCAGGTTGCATCGATAAGCTGGAGGCGTATAAACAGCATTCCACGGATGCCGACTTGATTCAAGAAGCCGATTATATGTTGGTCTACTCCGCTTATGAGCAAGGCCGTCCCAATGCCGTTGAGTTATTGAAAGATTATCTGGATGTGTACCCGGCTTCCCGTCATGCGGACGAGGTGAACTTCTTGATCGGTTCCGCCCATTTCGGACAGGGAGAGTATCAGAAAGCTATCTTTTGGTTTAACGAATCGAACATTGATATGCTAAGTCCGGAACAACAGGAGGCTTATTGTTTCCGTCTGGCTTATTCCTTGTTGCAAATCGGGGATATGGAGAAGGCCCGTGGTTATTTCGCACGGATCGAGCAGATTGGAACGAAGTACCGGGAAGCGTCTACCTATTATGTCGCTTATATCGATTACGCAACCGGTAAATACAACAATGCCTTGGTGGAATTTACCCGCTTGAAGGACTTGCCTGATTATAAAGAGCGATCCTTGTACTATATCACGCAAATTTATTTTATCCAGAATAAATACGAGAAAGTGATCAGCGAAGGTAAGGAATTGCTAGCCTCTTATCCGGATAGCGAGAACAATAGCGAGGTTTACCGTATCATGGGTAACGCCTACTATCATCTGGGAAATGAGGATCAGGCGATTAATATGCTGAGTAAATATGTATCCTCGACGGATAGCCCGTTGAGGGGCGATTTATATATCTTGGGCGTATGTTATTACAATAAGGGTAATTACAGTAGCGCCGTGAACGCTTTGGGGCGGACCGTACGTGAGAACGATGCCCTTTCGCAGAACGCTTATCTGTATCTGGGGCAAAGTTATCTGAAATTAAAAGATAAGAATAACGCCCGTATGGCCTTCGAGGCTGCCGCGACTTCTTCTTTCGATAAGCAAGTGAAAGAGGCGGCTATGTATAATTACGCTTTATTGATCCACGAGACCGCTTTCACGGGCTTTGGCGAGTCGGTGACAATCTTCGAGGATTTCTTGAATGATTTTCCGAATTCCAAATATGCCGATAAGGTAAACGATTATCTGGTGGAGGTTTATTTGACTACCAAGAACTATCAAGCGGCTCTGAACTCTATCGATAAGATCAAGCATCCGAGCACGAAGATCTTGGAGGCGAAGCAAGATATCTTATTCCAGTTGGGAACGCAGGCGTTCACGAATATGGAATTGGATAAGGCGGTCGATCTTTTCAGCCGTGCGATCTCGTTGGGCGCTTATAATCTGGAATCTCGTAACGACGCTTATTTCTGGCGTGGGGAATCTTATTATCGCCAAGGTGAGTATAACAAGGCGATTTCCGATTATCGTACCTATTTGAATAATACCCGCCAACGTAATACGGATATGTATGCCTTGGCACATTATAACTTAGGTTACAGCTACTTCAAATTGAAAGAGTATGGCGAGGCGTTGAACCGCTTCCGTCAATACGTGAATTTGGAAAGCAATCAGCAGACTCCGGCTTATGCGGACGCTTATAATCGTATCGGCGATTGTTTATTCCACAACCGTCAGTTCGCTATGGCGGAAGAGAATTATACCCGTGCGGCGCAATTGCAACCGTCCGCCGGAGATTATTCGGTGTATCAGAAGGGCTTCTTGCTGGGATTGCAGAAAGATTATAAGGGAAAGATCAGCGTGATGGATCGCTTGATCCGTGAGTTCCCGGAATCACAATATGTGGATGATGCCTTGTTCGAGAAAGGACGTTCTTACGTGTTATTGGATAACAATCAAGCGGCTGCGGCAAGCTTTGAGCAATTGATGCGTGATTTCCCGCAAAGCAGTCTGGCTCGTAAGGCCGGCGTACAGCTTGGTTTGATTTACTTCAACGACAATCAGCCGGAGAAAGCGGCCGACGCTTATAAGAGCGTGATTAGCAATTATCCGGGTAGCGAGGAGGCGAAAGTGGCCTTGCAAGATTTGAAGTCCGTATATATCGAGCTGAACGATATCAATTCGTTTGCCGCCTATGCGAATTCGTTAGGTGGAAATGTTCGTTTCGAGGTGAGTGAGCAAGACTCCTTGACCTATCTGGCGGCCGAGAAGTTATTTATGCGAGGCGATAATGAGGGCGCTCGTCGTAGCTTGACGAATTATTTGCAAACCTTCCCGCAGGGAGCGTTTAGCTCGAACGCTAATTTCTATTTGGCAAGTATCGCTTTTGCCAAGAAAGATCTGGAGGAGGCGAAACGTCTGTTCTCATTGGTATTGGAGAGCGGTGATACGAAATTCAGGGAAGAGTCTTGGGCTCGTAAAGCTGAGATCGAGTATCTGGATAAGGATTACGCCGCCGCTATGGAAAGTTTCAAGCATCTACAGGCGGTAGCGGAGAATCCGGAGAATAAGGAGGCCGCTAAATTGGGCTTGATGCGTTGCGCCGAGTTGATCGGTCAGCCGCAAGAGGCTTTGCTTGCCGCCAACGATTTGCTGAAGGAACCGAAGCTATCTCCGGAGATCATGTCCGAGGCCCGTTATGTCCGTGCGAAGGCTTATATCAGCTTGAAGCAGGAGAACAAGGCGTTGGCCGACTTGAAGGAGATCAGCAAGGATACCCGTACGATACACGGGGCGGAGGCTAAATATCTATTGGCTCAATTGTATTATGATAATAAGGATGATAAGAATGCCGAGACTGTCTTGATGAACTTCATCGAGAACGGTACGCCTCACCAATATTGGTTGGCACGGGGCTTTATCTTGTTGGCTGATATTTATATCCGCCAAGGTGATGATTTCCAAGCTCGTCAATATCTGACCAGTTTGCAAAACAACTACAAGGGCGATGATGAGATCGCCGCGATGATCGAAGACAGATTGGGTAAACTAAAGAAATAAAAGAAAGCGATGAAGACTATATATAATGTAAAGGCGTTGTGTGTGGTAGCTTTGCTGGGTTCGGCTGCTGCTGCGAGTGCGCAAGAGGATGTTACGAAAGAAAAGAACCTGAACCGAGAGATGACGCTTGAACGGGAGTATGATCCTTCCGTGCAGGACGCTAGCAAGGTAAATACGCTTCCCGTGGTGAAAGAGCCGGAGGTTCGTAAGATCCCGATCGATTACTCGAATTATACGATCGCCGCCGATCCGCAGAAAGAGATTAGTTTGTTGCCTTCCGGAAATATCATGACGCAGATGGATTACAACAAGCGTCGGGGATATTTTAACTTTGGTATGGGTACGCGCATGAATATCAACGGAGACTTGGGCTATCATATCCTGAGTACCGAGAAGGATCAGCTGAATCTATGGTATTCGCATCGCTCCACGAACGGAAAGCCAAAGGATTATGATGTCAAGGCGAAAATCAATGACAACTTGGGAGGCATCAACTACAAGCACGCTTTCGAGAAGACGATATTCAGTATCGGAGCGAAGTACGGCTACTCCGCATTCAATTATTATGGGGCGGCATTGTCTGATCCTACATCCAGTTATGCCCCTTCGGAGGATTTGTTACAGAGAGATCGCGAAACCAACCAAGTGAACCAGACGATCGCTGCTACGATAGGTTTCGAGTCGAAGGAGGAGGCTGAGGTTGGCTATTTGTTGGACTTAGGTTATACTAATTTCTCGCATAAATATGGATTAAGTAGGGTGATGGACGGCCCTACGGAGCATACTCTAGAGGCAAAGTTTGATCTGAACGCTGGTTTCAATGGGAATATGCGAGTAGGCTTGGGCGGTTTGGTCGAATATTTCAATTACAGTTTGCCGGAGGTAGGAGGTTATGAATATGAGTTCAAGAACCATGTCGAGGCGATGTTGTCGCCTTATTATAAGGTAGAGGGTGATAATTGGAATTTAAAGCTGGGTGCGAACGTGATGCTGGCTACGGGCGACGAGACAAAATTCATGGCCTCTCCGAATGTAGCCGCCGATGTGGAGGTGGCCGACAAGACGGAGCTATACGTGAACGCTGGCGGCAAGATGTACTCCAACAGCATGTACGAGATGTCGCGTGTGAACCGCTACCTCTACCCGATGGCAGAACTATTGCCCTCGCGCAATTGGCTGGACGCTGTCTTGGGTATCCGGAGCGGCGTGGCACCGGGCTTTTGGTTTGATGTGTTCGCCGGATATAAGATAACGAGCGATGATGTGCTGTTTACTCAGTCTGATGTTTGGTCAGCGAATTATTTCGGCAGTTTCAGTGTTGCGGAGCCGGGTATCGACACGAAGCAACTTTTCGTGGGAGCCAACTTGAAGTATAGTTATCAACAATGGTTCGATATTGCTTTGAAAGGTGTATATAATAATTGGAAAGCGGAAACGGATGAAGGCGAGTTGCCTCATGCGTGGGGGAAGCCGGAAATGGAACTGAATGCGAACCTGACCGTCCGCCCGATTGAGAAATTATCTATCGCTTTGGATTATTATTTGGCTACCGGACGTTATGCGAATGTACGGACTTGGGGTGTCAATGGGAACACTGGTATGACGTACGATAAAATGAATGAGTTTAAGATGGATAACATCAACGAGCTAAACCTAACAGGTACCTATACCTTCAACGATACCTTTGGTGTTTATGCCAAGTTGACCAATATTCTTTGCCAGAAGTACGAACTGTATTACGGTTATCCGATGCAGAGTTTTAATGCGATGTTGGGCGTGAATATCAATTTCTGATATCCGGAGGACAGGAAGGATGGGCGACATAAATATCAAACAACTGGAAAGCCTTCGCTGGAGGATGCGGGTGATCGAGACGCTGACCGTGATCGGGACGGCGTGGATCGCCTTGGCGGTTTACCAGAAGAAGGAAGAACTGGTTTATTATTTGGTGGGAGCCGTAGTCCTTCTATTCCTGTTAAAGTATTATACGCAATTCCGTCTGCGAAAAAGACAGTTCGTCTCTAATCTCGTGGAGCAGCGGACGATGGAATTGCGTTTCCAGCGGGATGCGATGCAAGCGGAGTCGGAGAAACTATCCCGTGCCCTTTCTGCTTTGGCGGACGCTCAGGACGAGTTGGTTCGTAAGGAACGTCTGGCATCGATCGGCCAATTAACGAAAGGTCTGGTGGATCGTATCTTGAATCCCTTGAATTATATCAATAACTTCGCTCATTTGTCTGCCGCATTAGCGAAAGATATCAAGCAGAATATCGATGAGGACGAAGAGACCGGTAAACACGATAATTATAATGATACGCAAGAACTGCTGGTTCTTTTGACCGGCAATCTGGATAAGATCGCCAAGCATGGTGATAACACGGTGCGAATCGTAAAAGCGATGGAAGAATTGCTGAAAGATCATTCGGCGAATCGAACCTGCGTGGATATTAATGATTTATGTAGGGTCAATCTGGATATCTTGCGAAAGAATTACGCGAAGGAGATCGAGAAGAATCAAGTAGATCTATCATTCTCCGGGCTTTCCGTACCGTTGACAATCGAGGTGAATATCGATCAGATGGGAAAAGCCTTGTCGCAGATATTGGATAATAGTATATATGCGGTCTTGAAAAAGGCCGGAGAGCCGGGATATCAGCCTTCTGTCTCGTTGGTATTGCGTATTCAAGCGGATAAGTTGCAAGTGGTTATCCGTGATAATGGCGTCGGTATAGAAGAAACGATAAAGACGAAAGTCTTTTCTCCGTTCTTTACCACCAAACCGACCGCGGAAGCGGCAGGAACAGGTCTTTACTTGAGTCGGGAGGTCGTGTTGAACCATAAGGGTACGATCGCTATCGAGTCGGAGAAAGATAAATATACGGAAGTTACGATTACGTTGCCTATTTATAGTTAGGAAAGGAGGTTCATCATGATACAGGATTTACATACCGAGATCGATCGGTTAAAAAGGCGGATTAAACTTTGCGAGCGGGTTACGCTGGGTAGCTTGGTCGGTATTTGTGTATCTGTGAAGTTCGGTCATCAAGAATGGATCGGATTGCTTTTCTTGATTCTGTTTTGCCAGATCTCTAAGTTGGTTTTCAAGCGGAAACTCAAACAAAAAGAGTATTTGGTAAAAGAGGTAGAGGAGCGTACGCAGGAGATCCGTTCGGAGAAAGACGCGATCCAAGAGGAATCCGAGAAATTGGCGGCGGCTTTGAAAGCCTTGGGTGAGGCGCAGGACGAGCTGGTCCGTAAGGAACGGATGGCTACCGTAGGGCAATTGACCCAAGGTTTGGTGGACCGTATCTTGAACCCACTGAATTATATCAATAACTTCGCGAATCTGACATCGGGGCTGGCCAAGGATCTCCGGGAAAATCTGGATAGTCAGAAAGAGCATCTGAAACCGGATGTGTATGATGACTCGGTAGATTTGCTGAATATGATGACCAGTAATTTGGAGAAGATCTCTGAGCATGGTTTCAATACGGTCCGTATCGTTAAGGCGATGGAGGAATTGCTGAAAGACCGAAGAGGTAATCTTACGCTTACCAACATAAACGGATTATGCCGGATCGCCTTGGATAAATTGAAGAAAACGTATGAGCAGGATATTCAAGAGAAGAATATCCGGATTGTTTTCGATAATTTGACGCTGTCTTTGATGATGGAGGTAAACGTGGAGCAGTTCAGTAAGGTTCTGGCCGGGATATTGAAAAATTCCATGTATGCCCTGTTGAAGAAATCGGAGACCGTGACTTTTAGTCCGGAGATATTCCTTGGATTGAAAGTCAATAAGGATATGCTGGAAATAACGATCCGGGATAACGGGTCCGGTATCGACGAGAATATAAAAGATAAGATATTCGCTCCTTTCTTCACGACAAAGACAACGGGGGAAGCGGCCGGCGTAGGGCTTTACCTATGCCGTGAGATCGTGCAAAACCATCGGGGAACCATCGAGGTGGAGAGTAAGAAAGGAGAATATACCCAGTTTCTAATTACGATCCCTGTATATCAACCGAAAACAATTACACCGCCTAAAGAGGAGGAATAGATATGGAAGACCAGAGTAAGGAAATAGAACGGCTACGTTTGCAAGTGAAGAACTTAGAGAAATTATCTTCTTTAGGTATGTTGAGTGCCGGGATTGCGCATGAGATCCAGAATCCGCTCAACTTTGTCATCAATTTCAGTAAGCTGTCCTCTAAGTTAGTGGATGACTTGGAAGATATATTAGAAGAAGAGAAAGATGTCTTACCTCCGGAATCTTGGGAGAAGCTGACCGCCTTGCATGAGGAGTTTAGCGAGATCGTTAACGATTTGCATGGTAACTTGAAGAAGATCGAGGAACATGGAAACCGGGCGACAAGTATCATCCGGGGTATCTTGCTTTATTCCAGAGGGAAGGATGACGAGTACATCCCTACGGATATCAAGAATCTGGTGAAGGAATATGTTTGGCTGGCTTATCATTCGATGCGAGCGAACTATAAAGGTTTCAATATTGCGATCCGGGAGCATTACGAGGAGGGGCTTCCGATGCTGAAAGTGATCCCGCAGGATTTGAGCCGTGCGGTATTGAATGTCATGAATAACGCTTGCTATGCGGTCTATAGTAAATCCAAGCTCTCGCCGATCGGGTATGAGCCGGTTATATCCGTGGATCTACGGAAGGAGGGAGATTCTTTAAGATTAAGTATCGAGGATAATGGTATCGGTATGCCGGAGAATATCCGGGAGCAGATATTCTCCGCGTTTTTCACCACGAAACCGGTGGGAGAGGGAACTGGCTTGGGGCTATCTATCACTCGATCCATTATAGAGGAGAAGCATGACGGGAAGATAGAGGTGGAATCGAAAGAGGGTGAGTTTACCCGTTTCATATTCCTTATTCCATTAACGAAATAAACAGAAGAATTATGGCGATCAAGATATTAAGCGTAGACGACGAACAGGATCTGGAAGCGTTGCTAACCCAATATTTCCGTCGGAAGATCCGTAAGGGAGAGTATGAGTTCTCCTTTGCCCATAATGGCTTGGAGGCGTTGAGGATGATGTTGGACCATCCGGACTTTGATATCATATTGAGCGATATCAATATGCCGGAGATGGATGGTTTGACATTGCTGACGAAGATTAACGAGATGCGTAACCCGGCCTTGAAATGTATCATCGTATCGGCTTACGGGGATATGGAGAATATTCGTACCGCCATGAACCATGGTGCTTTCGACTTCGCTACCAAGCCGATCGATATGGAGGATCTGGAACGTACGATCGAGAAGGCGGTCGAGCAGATTTCTTTTATCAAGGAGGCCCAAAAGGAACATCATCAGCTAGAGGAGATACAATACGACTTGAACGTGGCACGTGAGATACAGCAATCGATCTTGCCGAAGCAGTTCCCTCCGTTCCCGCAATATAAGCAATTCGATCTTTATGCGACCATGAGTGCGGCGAAAGCCGTGGGGGGTGATTTCTATGATTTCTTCTTGGTGGACGATAATCATCTGGGTTTTACGATCGCTGACGTGTCGGATAAGGGGATTCCCGCCGCTATTTTCATGGCGATCAGCCGTACGGTGATCCGTGCTACGGCGCTTAGGCAGCTTTCCCCGGCGGTCTGCATGAAGGAATCGAATGATCTATTGTGCCGTGAGAGTGTCAATGGGATGTTTGTCACTACTTTTTATGCGATCTTGAATATCCATACGGGCGACGTGGTTTATTGCAATGGGGGGCATAATCGTCCGGTTTGGATTCGTAAGAACGATAAGGTATCTCTTTTGCCGATGACTGGTGGGATGGCCTTGGGAGTCGTGCCGGGATTAGCTTATAAAGAACAATCCTTGAAACTGGAGGCGGGAGACAGCTTGTTCCTCTATACGGATGGAATCAGTGAGGCGATGAACCTGCGGAATGAGCAATATGGAGATATCCGTTTGGTAGAGGCTTGTAGCTCCGTAAAGAACCAATCCCCCAAATCCATGATCGAAGGTATATCCGAATCCGTCCATTCATTCGTGAACGGCGCTACGCAGAGCGATGATATTACGATGTTGGCGCTGACTTATAAAGGATAATCATCTGGATAAAGGTAATTTCTTAAAGTTTACTTATATGAAAAAAGCATTTTCTGTATTTTTATCATTTTGCCTGTGTACTATTACCATGCTAGGCTTTACCGCTTGCGGTGATGATGAGCATGAGGATAAGCATGAGCATGGGCGAAGGACGGATCTAGTTGATGAGTTTGGTCGTATTCGTTGGGACGATCGGGTGAATCTATGGGCCATAGTTTGTTCCAAACCAATCGATTTCGTGGGTAATTACTATGTGGAGGATATGCCGATGGCTTATCAGCAGGAGGGGCTGAATGTTCGTTTCAGTGGAGTGGGCTATTCCTTGGAAGAGGGAAAGATTCCACCTACTATGTTGACAGAGGAATTCTTCTGTCTGCATGACTATACGATTACTCCCATGGAAGATTGAAATCTAAAGAAACATAAATTCATTGTATATCTTGTAGAGACGGGGCACGCCCCGTCTCTACAAATTACGATGGGCATTCTTAGCACCTAACATTGCCCATTATAAGCACTTTATAATGCCCATTGTAAGCCTTTAACGATGCCTATTATGAAGAGCTTACGTTATAGGTTGTAAATGAGCATTATACAAATAAACGCTATATCAATAACAACTAACTTCATAAATGCATAAAGTCGAGTTACTTGTACTTCTAGAATTTATTTGGGTACGGGTGCTCTGTCTTCTTAATGGTTGTACATATCCTTATTATAAAAATCCAGCACCTTGATCGCCATATCGTAGGCCGCTTGTGCCGGGCTTTCCGGATTGATCTCTATCGCTTGTAGGTAGCTGTTGAGGGCTAGGCGTACGTTGCCTAGTTTATAATGAGCTTTTCCGAGGAGAAACCAAGCCTCGTCGGATCTCGGTTGCTCCGTGAGGTAAGCGTCCAAGAGCCGGATCGCTTCTTCTAGTTTATTCTCTGAAATAAGTCGCTTTATCTCTTCCATATTTTTGAATAACCTTTTGATTTTGTCTCGCGAAGGTAAATAGAAACGAGTGACTATATATATAATGTATAGGAAAAAACGCTTTTTTAGTGACCGATATACCGCGTACGTTAATTATTTGTGTAAGTTTGCACCCGATTTCTAACCAGCAAAAAATAGATATGCAAAAGAATTTGGTAATAGTGGAGTCACCCGCCAAGGCAAAAACCATCGAGAAGTTCCTCGGAAAGGACTATAAGGTTATGTCTAGCTATGGTCATATCCGCGACTTGAAAACGAAAGATTTCAGTATAGACCTCGAACACAATTATGCCCCGGAATACGTGATTCCCTCTGACAAGAAGAAACTCGTGACCGAATTGAAGAACGAAGCGAAGAAAGCCGAGCAGGTTTGGTTGGCTTCCGATGAGGACCGGGAGGGAGAGGCCATCTCTTGGCATTTATATGAGGTATTAGGATTGAAACCTGAGAATACGAAACGTATCGTTTTTCATGAAATTACCAAGAACGCTATATTACATGCGATCGAGACGCCGAGAGATATCAATATCGATTTGGTGAACGCGCAGCAAGCCCGTCGTATCTTAGACCGTATCGTGGGTTTCGAGCTATCCCCCATTCTTTGGCGTAAGGTGAAGCCGGCTTTATCCGCGGGGCGCGTGCAATCGGTTGCCGTACGTCTGATCGTAGAGCGGGAGCGAGAGATCAACGAGTTTGTCTCGGAGGCCGCCTACCGTGTGATCGCTAGCTTTATCTTGCCGGATGGTACGACAATCCTCAAGGCGGAGCTGAACCGTCGTTTGAAAGATAAGGAAGAGGTGGAGGCATTCCTTGAATCTTGCAAGGACGCTTCTTTCACGATCGATGATATCTCGAAAAAGCCGGTGCGTAAGACACCAGCCCCTCCTTTTACGACATCTACCTTGCAGCAGGAGGCCGCCCGTAAGTTGGGGTATTCGGTCTCGCAGACCATGATGATCGCCCAACGCCTGTATGAGTCCGGATTGATCACGTATATGCGTACTGACTCCGTGAACTTAAGTGATTTGGCTTTGGGGACGGCAAAAGAAGCTATCTTGGATACCTACGGTGAGAAATATTATAAATTCCGTCAATATCATACCAAGAGCAAGGGAGCGCAAGAAGCGCACGAGGCGATTCGTCCGACCTATATCAGCCATGATGAGATAAGCGGGACCGCTCAGGAAAAGAGATTATACGAATTGATCCGCAAACGTACGATCGCTTGCCAGATGGCGGACGCCGAGTTGGAGCGTACGACGATCTCCGTAGGCATCGGCGGCAAGAAAGAGAAGTTCGTGGCTACCGGTGAGGTCATTACTTTCGACGGTTTCCTTCAGGTGTACCGCGAGAGTTTTGATGACGAGAATGAGAAGGAACAGGAAAACGGCCTTCTTCCTCCGGTTACCTTGAACGAGGTATTGAGTATGAAGGACATCGTCGCTACCGAACGTTTCACGCAACGTCCTCCCCGCTATACGGAAGCAAGTTTGGTTCGCCGTTTGGAGGAATTGGGAATCGGTCGTCCTTCTACCTATGCGCCTACGATCCAGACGATCCAGAATCGGGAGTATGTCGTGAAAGGGGATAAGGAAGGAACGGAGCGTACTTATAATATCATAACCTTGGCTCAGCATACGATCAAGGAAGTCCAAAAGACGGAGATCGTAGGAGCGGACCGGAATAAGTTGATGCCAACCGATATCGGTACGGTCGTGAATGATTTCTTGATGGAGTATTTCCCGGGTGTTATGGATTATAACTTCACGGCGAGCGTGGAGAAGGAATTCGATGCCGTAGCGGAAGGCGAGATGGTATGGACGGACGCGATCGATAAATTCTATAAACTATTCCATCCGATCGTGGAAGAGGCAGCCTCTGTCCGTACGGAGCATAAAGTGGGTGAGCGTGAATTGGGTATCGATCCGAAGAGCGGCAAACCTGTTTTCGTGAAGATCGGTCGTTATGGCCCAGTCGTACAGATCGGGCAGGCGCACCCAGAGGATAAAGAGGCTCCTAAACCTCAATTCGCTACCTTGATGAAGGGGCAGTCTATCGAGACGATTACTTTGGAAGAAGCCTTGAAATTGTTTGATCTACCCCGTACGATCGGTGAATATGAAGGTAAGGTCATGGTTGCCGCTGTCGGACGTTTTGGCCCATTTATCCGTCATGACGGAAAGTTCGTATCCATACCGAAGGGCTTGAATCCTTTGTCGATAACAGCCGAGGAAGCTATCGAGTTGATCGAGGCAAAAAAACAAAAAGATGAGCAACGATTTATCAAGAAGTTCGATGAGGATCCGGAAATGGAAATCTTGAATGGTCGCTTCGGCCCTTATATCTCTTATAAGAAAAAGAATTACAGAATTCCTAAGACGATAGAGAAACCAGAGAACTTGACCTTGGAGGAATGCCAGAAGATAATCGCCGAGGCGGGAGAAAAACCTGCTGCGACGAAGAAACGTACGACACGGAAAAAGGCTTGATTATAGCTCTAAAAATTCATAGTTATGATTTACTAAACTCATAACTATGAATTTTTCAAAACATAACTATGATTTTTTTAGACATCGATGCCCGTAAATTCTTTTAACGCATATCCGATCAAGAAGCTTAATGCGGCCACGCTAAAACTAAGTACTGCCATCTCGGTAAAACGCTTCCGGAAACTCTCGCTTCTCGCTATGGAATAATAATAGTTGAAAAGGGCGATGATGCTTAACGCTATGATGAGCATAAGCCCTAAAGCCATTAATACGTTCGATATAAAGATAAATGGAGCGACCAAGGCGACTACCGTAAAGATATAAGCTATTCCCGTATAGATCGATGCCTTAACAGGATGTTTCCCGTTTTCATTTCCATTCTCGGACTTGGTAGATAGATATTCGGAGGAAGCCATGGATAATGCGGCGGCTATTCCAGTGATGCTTCCGGTCAACGCTATTAATCTAGAGTCGCTCAAGGCAAGGGTAAAGCCAGCTAAAGCACCTGTAAATTCTACTAAAGCGTCATTTAGCCCCAGTACGACAGAACCCATATATTCCAACCGTTCCTCATTGATCAAGGCGATCAACCTCTGCTCATGCTCATCCTCGTCACGTGCGATTTGTTGCAAATCCGGATACTCATCATAAGAGGCGTAATCATTCTTGGCGCTTTCCTCGCTATCTTCCATTAGCTTAATGGCGAAAGTAATCCCCAAGATACGTGCCAACCAGTAGTATTTGGTGACGCGTAATTTATTCGGGGAGATCTCTTGCCCCGTATACTTTTTCAGGATCGTATAATGTCCTTTCTCGTCATTCGCTATCTGTAGTAATACTTCCTTGTTGCTTGGATCTTTCTCGATAGCGGCGAGTTGCGTATAGAGAAGGCTCTCCGTGATTTCATTTTGTTGAAATCGAAGGAGAGCCTTTCTTGTTTTCTCGTTTATGTTCATCTTCTATCGTTACATTCTTTCCGGAACCTCGATGCCTAATAAATCCATACCGGATTTCACGATCTTAGCTACATTGGCGGATAAGACTAAACGGAAGTTCTTCAATTCCGGATTCTCTTCGCGAAGGATGGAGAAATCGTGATAGAATTGATTGTATTCCTTTACCAGATCATAAATATAGTTGGCGACACAGGCCGGGCTGTATAGCTTACCTGCCTCTTTCACGATCTCCGCATAATCGGCGATCATTTGGATCAGGTTCTCTTCTTTCTCGGAAATGGCGAAAGTAAGCGGTAACTGCTCCGGTAATACGATGCCCTGTTCCGCCGCTTTGCGCAATACGGAACGGATACGGGCGTAGGTATATTGGATGAATGGTCCCGTATTCCCATTGAAGTCGATAGACTCTTTCGGGTTGAACGTCATATTCTTGCGAGGGTCTACCTTTAATATGAAATATTTCAAGGAGCCAAGACCTACGATACGGGCGATATTCTCAGCCTCTTCCGGAGTCATCTCGTCCAATTTCCCTAATTCTTGGGAAATCTCGCGTGCGGTACTGATCATCTCGGCCATCAAATCATCGGCGTCTACGACCGTTCCCTCACGGCTCTTCATCTTACCTTCCGGTAGCTCTACCATTCCGTAGGAGAAGTGGACCAATCCTTTGCCGAACTCGAAGCCTAACTTATCCAATAAGATCGATAATACTTGGAAGTGATAATTCTGCTCGTTCCCTACCACATAGATCATCTTATTGATCGGGTAATCATCGAAGCGCAGCTTGGCGGTACCGATATCCTGCGTCATATAGACGGAAGTTCCATCCGCACGAAGCAATAATTTCTCATCCAGCCCGTCTTTCGTCAAATCAGCCCATACGGAGCCGTCTTCACGGCGATAGAAAATCCCTTTCTCTAGGCCTTCCATCACCTTGCCTTTTCCTTCCAGATACGTTTGAGACTCGTAATAAATCTTATCGAAATCTACGCCCATCATCTTATAAGTCTCGTTGAACCCGGCGTATACCCAATTATTCATCATTTCCCAAAGCGCACGCACCTCTTTGTCTCCGGCTTCCCATTTACGAAGCATCTCACGGGCTTCCGCCATCAAGGTGGATTGAGCCTCGGCTTCTTCCTTGGTAAGGCCTTTCGCTTCTAACGCATGGGTCTCCTCTTTTAATTTGTTGCTGAATAATACGTAAAAGTCACCGATCAGATGGTCGCCCTTTTTTCCGGTAGACTCTGGGGTAGCTCCATTTCCCCATTTCTGCCAAGCCAACATGGATTTACAGATATGGATACCACGATCGTTTACGATATTCGTCTTTACGATCTGGTTACCGTTCGCTTTCATGATCTTCGATAAGCTGTATCCTAATAAGTTATTGCGGACATGGCCCAAGTGAAGCGGTTTATTTGTATTGGGAGAAGAATATTCGATCATAACCAAAGGCGACTGCTCGGTAACCGGAATGATACCGTAAGCGGGCTGCTCATTGATCGAGTTTAGTAAATCGATCCAGCAAGAGCAAGCGACCGTCAGGTTAAGGAATCCTTTGATTACATTGAATTCAGCTACCGCTGGCTCGTTTCTCAACAAGTACTCACCGATTTCCTGAGCGGTCTGCTCCGGAGATTTCTTCGACATGCGAAGGAATGGGAATACGACTAGGGTCAAGTGCCCCTTGAATTCTTTTTTCGTTTTTTGTAACTGCACTTGGCTAGCGGTGACATCCGCTCCGTACAGCTCTTTGATGCCGGCTATGATAGCTCCGGTAATCTGTTGTTCGATAACCATATTCGTCTAACTATAATTCGGATTTTATTTGCACGCGAAGGTACACAAAAAAAGGATACAATTTGCATCGTATCCTTCTTCTATAGAGAATAATGGTGTTTCTTATTTGATTAGCTCGTTCAATTCAGCACCAGCCTTGAACTTCACGGCCTTGCGAGCTGCGATTTCAATGGTTTCTTTAGTTTTCGGGTTAACACCTTTACGAGCGGCCTTCTCTGACACAGAGAATGAACCGAAGCCAAGTAGAGCGACTTTACCGCCTTCTTTTAATTCGTTAGAAACTGTGTCAACAAAAGCTTCTACTGCCTTTTTAGCATCCACTTTGCTGAGACCTGATTTTTCAGCGACTGCACTAATAAATTCTGATTTGTTCATGATGGTTTGACTGTTAATATATTAAACAAAACTATGATAACCGATAGACGGCTCCAAATGTAGTTTTATTTTGAAATATCACAAAAGAAAAACCTACTTTTTTTACCGATTTACATATGTTTTAGTATTATTATGGGCAAAAACGGCTAAAATATATTTACCTTTGCCGCTAAATTAACGTAGTATATGATGAATCAGACAAATTCGGGGTTCTTGAATAGTATCCCGCCGGTAACGAAAAATCTTATCATTATAAACTTGCTATTTTGGGTAGCCAGCCTTGCACTGCCGAAAGTCGGCATCGATTTGGTGGATTTATTAGGGCTTCACTTCCCGGGTGCTACCGACTTCAAGGCTTATCAGATCGTTTCTTATATGTTCATGCACGATACCCATTCGTTTGCGCATGTGTTTTTTAATATGTTCGCCGTTTATATGTTCGGCCGGGTATTGGAGAACGTATGGGGCCCCAAACGTTTCTTGATTTTTTACTTCGTGACGGGTATAGGCGCCGGTTTGGTACAAGAGGTGGTATGGTTCTTTAATTTGCGGGATGTGATCTTCGCTAGCCAAGACATGATAAACTTGAATGGAGCCCAGATTATCAGCAAAAGCGAGTTCTTGAATTATTTCGTGACCATTGGCGCTTCGGGTGCCGTATTCGGAATCTTGTTGGCATTCGCGATGATCTTCCCGAATGTTCCTTTGTACTTGATGTTCATACCGATCCCGATTAAAGCCAAATATTTCGTAATATTTTATGGTCTTGCCGAACTATTTATGGGTGTGGCTAGTTTTGGTGGCGATACGGTAGCGCATTTCGCTCATTTGGGGGGTATGTTATTCGGTTATTTCCTAATTCGTTATTGGAAAAAGAAAGATGCAGACAATGGACGGTATTTTTACTAATTTGAAGCGTATGTTTCAGTCGGGTAATATCCTGTCGAAACTGATATATATAAATGTAGGCTTGTTTATCTTGATACGTTTGGCCAGCGTATTGTTTATGCTCTTTAATGTGCAAGGGGTACCTTTTTTGCAGTATTTGCAGTTACCGGCTTCTCCGGAACTTTTGCTCTTCCGTCCGTGGACGTTGTTTACTTATATGTTCACTCATTTTGACTTCTTGCATATCTTGTTCAATATGCTTTGGTTGTATTGGTTCGGGGGATTGTTCTTGAATTTCTTCAATGAGCGGCAGTTGGGAGGCTTGTATATATTGGGAGGTCTTGCGGGTGCGATATTGTTTGTCCTTGCTTATAATATTTTCCCTTATTTCCAGAACGTGGCTTCTTTTAGCTATTTGATGGGGGCTTCGGCATCTGTTATGGCGATCGTTTTCGCCGTGTCGTTTTACCGGAAGGATTTGGAGATTAATTTATTCTTGATCGGAAGGATCAAATTAATTTATTTGGCTATCTTTACGCTGGTGATCGATTTGTTGGCGATGACTTCTGATAATGCGGGAGGACATATCGCCCATATCGGCGGGGCTTTGTTTGGTATGTGGTTCGCTTCCCGTATTCGTAATGGAAAGGACTTGACCGCTCCAATGAATCGGTTGATCGACTGGTTCGTGAATTTGGGCAAACGGAAACCGAAGATGCGTGTGACTTATAAACGTAACGAAACGGATTATGAGTATAACGCACGCAAACATCAGGAGTCGGTGGATCTAGATACTATACTGGATAAATTGAAACGTTCCGGTTATGAGAGCCTTTCCGCTGAAGAGAAAAAGCGACTTTTCGACGCCAGTAAGAAATAACAGATACTTATGAAAACTCTACGGATTTTTCTTCAATTCTTATTTGTCGTAGCGAATGTGGTGGCTGTCGTGTTGTTGATAGTCTCGGCTTACTCGGATCGGGTGTCTCCTGAGACGAGTATGACGTTATCTTATCTGGGATTAGCCTTTCCAGTCTTATGTGTAGTCAATCTTTGCTTTATTATCTATTGGCTGTTCTTATGGGAATGGAAGTTCTTATTGATCGGCATATTCTCCTTCTTGTTATGTTGGGGTCCCGTGAAACGCTATTTTCCGTTTCACTCGCATAAGGATGTCCCTCGGGAAGAGGTACTGAAGGTGCTGACTTATAATGTGATGGCTTTTGGGTACAAGAATCATACGAAGATAGCTCCGAACAAGATTATCCAATATATCGCTAACTCGGACGCGGATATTGTTTGTTTGCAGGAATATGCCACGGCTAAATCAGAGAAGAGCCTTACTGCCTCTAAGATCTATGATGCGTTGAGCATGTATCCTTATCGTTCTGTATTTTATCAAAGCTCCACGAAATTCCAGAGTTTCGGCATCGCTGTGTTCTCCAAATATCCGCTGTCGAATTCCCGGATGGTGAAATACGATTCGGATTATAACGGCTCTTCCGTACATGAAGTGAACATCAAGGGAAAGAAGTTGACCTTGATTAATAACCATTTGGAATCGTTTAAACTGACGATGGAGGATCGGACCCGTTATTCATCCCTTATAAAGAGCTTTAGCTCGGATGGGTTGGACGATTTGAAAGGAGCGTTCGAGCAAAAGCTAGGACCTGCTTTCCGGATTCGGGCTAAGCAAGCGGAAGCGGTATCAAAAGAGATTAAGAACGCGAAAGGAGATTATGTCTTAGTATGCGGTGACTTTAATGATACGCCTATTTCTTATGCGCACCGTACGATCCAAGGGGATTTGACGGATGCCTTTGCCGAGTCTGGCCGGGGAATGGGCATTACCTATAATCAAAATTTCTTCTGGTTCCGTATCGATAATATCCTGCATTCCCCGAACATGACCTCTATGAATTGTTCCGTGGATAAGGTCGCTTATTCAGACCACTACCCGTTATGGTGTTATCTGAAACTTGAATAAAAGGGTTTCATCACTCGGATTCTGCGTTCTGCGCAGCGTCAAATACGTCGGCGAACAAGTTCTCGACAAAGAAGAAGGTAGCGTTACAGAATAGCTTAGGATCTTTGATCAGCGCTATCGTATTGCTATCCCCATTATTGGCGATTACATCTTCCGCTTTATAGGTCTTGTACTTTTTATCGTTTAGCGGATCATATTGATATACGATATCGCTCGCCTCGATCGTGTACCGGTTGTCGAAGCAGGTGATACGCATTTTATATTTAATGATAGTCTTGTCTGTATCATTCAACAATAATTCAACCTTAGAGCTTACGAAGATGGTCCCTTTGTTCTTGTTCGAGTTTACGTTGGATAAGAAGACATCTTTTCCATAAGATTTCTTAGCCCATGCGTTAATAGCGTTGAATATTTCTAGTTTAGAGGTATTCTCGATCTCTACATCATCGCTATAGCATACCTTCCCGTTTTTCATGGGGGCGCATTCGTCTACCTCGCCTTTATGCCCCTGCGCCATGACTAGCACAGGGAACATCATATATATTAATAATAGAATCTTTTTCATAAATGCAACTCTCTTTTTCGTTATTTGATCCATACATTCGTAATCTCGCCGATTAACATCGTTTGCTGTCCTTCGGAGGTCTCGCCTTGTTTACGGCACTCGATAATAATCCATGGCGCATCGGCAGATGTGCCGGGCTTGGAGAAGGATAATCGATATACATCGTTATTGCCAATCGCTTTATAAGCAGGACTATCTTTGGATATGGAGATTGTACTGATCGTTTTACCGAACATATTGCCTATGCCTTTCCATTCAACGTTTGCGTCGGTCGTATTTCCTTTTACGGCTTTGATTTGTAAAGCGTTGTCCGGTAACATTTGGAGGATCGTGCTAGGTATTTTGTCAGCTTGGAACGCTACGAAACCTTCCATCGGTGCCACAGCTCGTGTTTCCCGTTGCGGAGCGGATACTGGTTCTACCGGTGCGGCTGTCAGCAACTGTGCGCCTAATACGTTGGCTGCGCTATCGAACGTCTTATCCGCGAAGTCAATCGTGGCCTTACGGAACTTACCGCTGATACGGTTCAATTTCGTCTTGCTCTTATTCAAGGCATACTCGTCCGTGATCCATTCCTCGGCTAGGTATTTCTCCGGCTCGTTCTGGTAAGACACGTTATATTCATATCGGATGCCCGCAAGTTGCAGGGTACAAGCATGTTCCTTACATTCAATGATAATACGGTATTTCATCATCGCCCGATCGAGGGATAAGGCTGTGCTGGAGAATACTATATATTCTTCCCCGATAATGGCGATCTCGCCTTTTGCCTCATTTTGATAAGCTACTCTACTTTCCTTTGTGTTAAAATTTTCTTGTCCCCATTTTAATAGTTGTTGGTAGATTTGTGCCTTGCTTAAAGAGGGGGCATTAATCTCTCGGGTAAAAACGACTTTACCGTCTGCAACCGGAACGGCCCCTGCCAGATAGTGTTGATCCTCTTGTGCGAATAGCAGGGCGGGGATAAATAACAGAGCGAATAATAACTGTTTCATGGTATATTTTCCTTATTATTTTAGCCCCAAAGATATACATTTGCGTTTGAAATAAACTATGAGCGTGACAAATAATTATACTAATTGCTCTTTATCAAAGAAAAAAAGTCTATATTTGCACCCTGTGAAAAAACGAATATAAATAATGTAATAACATAAACCTAAGATTCAGATGCAAAACAAAGGATTTGTAAAGGTCTTCGCGGTGTTACTTACGCTTGTCTGTTTGTTCTATTTGTCGTTCTCGTTCGTGACGCAACATTACAACAGTAAAGCCGCTGAGTATGCGGGTGGAGATCCTGCGAAAGAGAGTGCTTATTTAGACTCACTATCTACTCAGAAGGTATGGTTAGGCTATACGCTTAAGCAATGCCGTGAAATGGAAATTAGTTTAGGTCTTGACTTAAAGGGCGGTATGAACGTTGTCCTTGAGTTGAACGTGGCGGATGTAATCCGTTCGTTGTCTAACAACAACCAAGACGAGAATTTCAACAAGGCGTTGGATTTAGCTTACGCGCATCAAGCGACTAGCCAAAAAGATTTCATCGACCTTTTCGCTGAGGAGTATAAGAAGTTGGATAGCGGCGCACGTCTTTCCGCTATTTTCAGTACATTCGAGTTAAAAGATAAAATCACGCCCCAGAGCTCTGACGCTCAGGTTGTTTCTGTTTTGAAACAAGAGTTGCAGAGTGCGATTGATAACTCATTCAACGTATTGCGTACTCGTATAGACCGTTTCGGTGTGGTTTCTCCGAACATCCAACGTTTGGAGACAGCGGGTCGTATCTTGGTTGAGTTGCCGGGTGTGAAAGAACCGGAACGTGTTCGTAAGTTGCTTCAAGGTAGCGCTAACTTGGAATTCTGGGAAACTTATAAGTTGCCGGAAATCTATCAACAATTGGTTGCCGCTGATAATGTATTGGCTACTATCCTAAGTAAGGAGACTTCCGCTGATTCTGTAGTTGCCGCTACCGGTAATGTAGAGAAAATCGCTGATGCCGCTGACTCGAATGTAAGCGAGGCCGATTCTTTGTTGGCTGAGCTTGGTCAAGATAAAAAAGATACGGAGGCTAATCAAAGTATGGAAGAGTTCGCTAAGCAACATCCATTATTTGCTTTATTGCAGATTAGCCAGTACAACGGTCAGTTGTCTCCGGGTTCGACGGTAGGTATCGCTCAAGCAAAAGATATGGAGAAGATCAGCGAATACCTGAACATGAAACAAGTGAAAGAGGTATTGCCTCGTAACTTGGCTTTAAAATGGGGTGTAAAGGCGATCGATGATAAAGAGCAGTTCTTTGAGTTATATGCCTTGAAGGTAACGAACCGTGACGGAAGTCCCGCTTTAGGTGGTGACGTAGTAACAGATGCTAACGCTGACTTTATGCAACAAGCCGGTCGTTCAGAGCAAATGGTTAACATGGTTATGAATGCCGAAGGCTCTAAGGCTTGGGCTCGTTTGACGAAAGAGAATATCGGTCGCCAGATCGCTATCGTTTTGGATGAGATGGTTTATTCCGCTCCGAACGTAAACGATGAGATCACGGGAGGTCGTTCACAAATCACCGGTCACTTTACACCGGAAGAGGCGAAGGACTTAGCGAACGTATTGAAATCGGGTAAGATGGCTGCTTCCGTACATATCGTTCAAGAAGACGTCGTTGGTCCGTCTTTGGGACAAGAGGCTATCAATGCCGGTGTGATTTCTTTCGTTTTGGCATTGGTGCTGTTGATGGTTTATATGTGCGCATTCTACGGATTGATTCCGGGATTGATCGCCGACGGTGCTTTGGTATTGAACATCTTCTTCACGATGGGTATCCTTGCTTCTTTCCAAGCCGTTCTTACCTTGCCGGGTATTGCCGGTATGGTGTTGACGCTGGGTATGGCAGTCGATGCTAACGTATTGATCTATGAGCGTACGAAAGAGGAACTTCGTGCTGGTAAGTCTTTAGGAAAGGCTATCGCTGACGGTTACAGCAATGCGTTCTCCGCTATCTTCGACTCAAACTTGACATCTATCATTACCGGTATCGTATTGTTCTATTTCGGTACGGGCCCTATCCGTGGTTTCGCTACGACGATGATCATCGGTTTGTTCGCTTCATTCCTTACAGCCGTGTTCTTGACTCGTATTGTTTATGAGGCATTGTTAGCGAAAGATAAATTGAAGAACGTGACATTCACGACTTCTCTGACGAAAGACTTGCTGACAAATCCGAAGATCAATTTCTTGGGTGCTCGCAAAGTCGGTTATTTGATTCCGGCCGCTATTATCGTATTGGGTGCTATTTCCATGATGACGATCGGTTTGAATAACGGTATCGATTTCACGGGTGGACGTAACTACGTGATTCGTTTTAATCAAGAGGTGAAGACTGACGATGTTCGTAATATGCTGGATGCTCAGTTAGACGGTTCTGTTAGTGTTATCCAGATCGGTACAGCAGATCAAGTACGTGTGTCTACCAACTATAAGATCGATGATAACGATCCTACGGTAGATCAAGAGATCGAGAATAAATTGTTTGAGGGCGTGAAATCCTTACTTCCGGAAGGAACTACATTAGATGAGTTCACGACTACTTTCATTCAGAGTTCGCAGAAGGTGGGTCCTAGCATGGCAGACGATATCAAGAATAGCGCTATCTTAGCGGTAATCTTCGCCATGATCTGTATGGCCGCTTATATCCTGCTTCGTTTCCGTGATGTGTCATTCTCTGTGGGTGCGTTCGCCTCTGTTGCTACGACTACATTGTGTATCATTTCTTTCTATACCTTGTTATGGAAGGTTCTTCCGTTCTCAATGGAGGTAGACCAGACGTTTATCGCAGCTATCTTGACGATTATCGGTTACTCTATCAATGATACCGTGGTTGTATTCGACCGTATCCGCGAGACGATCGCTTTGTATCCGAAGCGTGATCGTTATCAAGTGATCAATGATGCGTTGAACTCTACCTTGTGTCGTACATTTAATACATCATTGACTACGTTGGTGGTTGTATTGTGTATCTTCATCTTGGGCGGTAGCACGATCCGAAGCTTTACGTTCGCTATCTTATTAGGTATCATTATCGGTACATACTCTACTTTGTTCGTCGCTACTCCGATCGCTTACGAGTTGCAGAAGAAGAAGATCAATAAGAAAGCTGCTGCTGAGAAAGCCGGAAAATAATATATTTCTTTAAGGATTTTATGAAGATCCTCTATCTTTCCTGTGTAAACGGAGAGATAGAGGATTTTTTTATGTATTAATTCTTAAGGAGATAAAGTATGAATGAGAATGATTTTGTGGTGGGTGTACTTACGTATATCACCTGCCTGCGTGAGAAAAAGCGTTATTCCACGGCGAAGAGTTATCAAGATGCGTTGAGATCGTTTAAATGTTTTTGTGGCCGGGAAGAGATTCCTTATGCGTATATTAATCGGGATACACTTTTGCGTTATCAATCTTGGCTGTTGGCCAAGGGATGTGCTCGTAACACGGTATCTACTTATATGCGCCGGATTCGTCACATCTATAATTTAGCGGTAGAGGTGGGTGAGGCTGCCTATATCCCTCATTTGTTTAAGAATGTGTTTACGGGGGTTGAGAGTAAACGTAAAAAGGCGTTGCCTTCGGAAAGCCTGCGCTTGCTGATGACAAGCCCAGTGACAGATCCGCAACAGAAGAGGACTCAATCAGCCTTTTGCCTGATGTTTTTGTTTTGCGGGATGGCTTTCGTAGATTTGGCGCATTTGCGAAAGGAGGATATCAAGGAAGGGATCTTGTCTTATTATCGGCAGAAAAGCGGATCCCTTATACAGGTGGAGATCCCAGCGGAGGCACAAGGGCTGCTGAATGAGTTGGCAGCCGATACAACCGAGGATTCGCCCTATCTGTTTCCATTTTTAGAGGGAATGAAGACCGGTGAGGATGCCTACAAGGAATATAATACCGTATTAGGAGGTTTTAACCGCAGATTGAAAACACTGTCGGAATCCATCGGTATTCGTACTCGGGTTACCTCATACACGATTCGTCACTCTTTCGCCACGACCTTGAAGGAGCAAAACGTACCGATTGAGATGATCAGTGAACTGTTAGGGCATAAATCTATCAAGACTACGCAAATATACTTGAAGAGTTTCTCTTTAGAAAAGCTCTCGACCGTAAACAAACTTTGTTTCGAGAGTGTGTATAATTATGCGCCGAAAGTAGGGTGAAGAAAAGTACGCTACTTGGCGAGTAGCGTTCATTTCATGCCGCA